>CAZRTR010000043.1:0-13380 GCA_964603095.1 uncultured Planctomycetia bacterium | reverse complement strand
TACCCGGACGGGACTTTCACCCGCAAGAGTGATACAGCTTTCACGGCGCACCATGGAGCCATTATAGTATAATAGGGGCACCGATGAAAGCCGCGATCTTCCGTTCGCTGCTGCAGCAAAACCGGCCCATCGTCCTGGCGGGGGCCCACGACGCCATCAGCGCCAAGCTGATCGAGGCGAGCGGGTTCGACGCCGTCTGGGTCTCCAGCTTCGGGATCTCCGCCGCCTTCAAGTCGATGCCGGACGCCAACGTGCTCACGATGACCGAATCGCTGGAGGTGGCCAAAAACATCAACGCGGCGGTCCAGATCCCGGTCATCGCCGACTGCGACAACGGCTACGGCAACGCCATCAACGTAATCCGGACCGCCACCGAGTTCTCCCGCGCAGGCATCGCCGGAATCTCGATCGAAGACTCCACCTTCCCGAAGCGCTGCTCCCTCTATCCCGGCCGGCACGAGCTGGTCTCTCTGGAGGAGATGGTCGGCCGGATCCGGGCGGTGAAATCGGCCGACATCGATCCGGACTTCCTCCTGATCGCCCGGACCGAGGCCCTGATCGCCGGACTGGGGCTGGAAGAGGCCATGAAACGGGCCAACGCCTATTCGCAGGCGGGGGCGGACGCCCTCCTGATCCACTCCAAGGCCAAATCCCCCCAGGAGGTGTTGGATTTCGCCAAGCAGTGGCGTGGGAATAAACCGCTGGTGGTGGTCCCCACCGTGTTCCCAAACGCCAGCGTGGCGGATCTTCAGCAAGCCGGATTCCGGGTGATCATCTTCGCCAACCAGGCCCTCCGGGCCGCCGTCGCGGCGATGAAGGCGCAGCTGAAGGTTCTCCGGAAAGAGGAGCGGGCCGAGGTCCTGGACGGAAACATCTCCACCCTCCAGGAGATCTACGATCTGGTCGGGGTGAGCCAGCTCCAGGCGCAGGAAGAGGCCTTTCTGCCCGCCTCGGAGGAGCCGGTGACTTGCTGCATCCTGGCGGCCGGGTTTGAGGAGCAGCTCCTCCCCCTGATCGAGGATCGGCCGAAAGCGATGCTGGAGATCAAGGGGCGCTCCATCCTGGAACGGCAACTGAACATTCTCCGTTCCGCCGGGGTTTCTCAGATTGCCGTCGTCCGGGGTTACAAGGCAGAGGCGATCAAACTTCCAGGCATCCGTTTCTACGAGAACCCGGATTACCGATCCACCGGGATCGCCGCTTCCCTCTTCTCGGCCGCCCCGGCCCTGGCCGGGAGGACCCTGGTCCTGTACGGCGACATCCTGTTCGATCGGACCGTCCTGGAACGGCTGCTGGCGACGAAGGCGGAGGTGGCGCTGGCGGTGGACCGGGCCTGGTACGACCTGCACCGGACGGAAGGGCGCTCCCCGGAGGGGGCCGAATTGGTCGTCACCCGTCAGACCCCCATTCAGAGCCACCGGTTCCTCCCCTCGGAAGAGCCGGTCGACATCCTGGCCCTCGGCCAGCGCCTGGACAAGAGCCGGGCGACGGGAGAATTCATCGGGTTGGCTCTTTTCTCCGACCAAGGGACCGCGGGGCTGAAGGAGGTGTACCAGCAGGGTCTGGAGCGGGCTCCGGATCGCCCCTATCACGAAGCGGCCAACTTCTCCCAGGCCTCCTTCACCGATCTCCTCCAAGAGATGATTGACCGGGGCCGCCCCGTGAAGGCGGTGGAAATCTATAAGGGATGGTTGGAGGTCGATACCTTCGAGGATTACCGCCGCGCCTGGGCCAAATTGTAAAAGAGGCGCAACCGTTCCCTCCACAGATAGCTGAGCCAGAAAAACTGAGAGCCGACCGCTAGAGCCCATAAGAACGGCTCCCTCCAGTCCAGAAGAAGAATCAGGACGACCAGGAGAGAAAAATTCTCGTGGGTCAGGTTCGCTCGAATCCAACGGGCCACCCGCGAATCGGCCGCCACCCGGACCCCTCGGGACGGATCTCCGAAAATCGCCGGACCAAACCCTCGCGCCTTCGCCCATAGGGTAACGAGAAAATCCAGAAAGAGCCCCCCCGCCGCCACCCATCCCACCTGCAGGATCCAGGGCGGAGCTCCGCGTCTTAAGATGCCGGCCGCCAGCGCCAGGGCGAGCCCCACCTGAACGAGCGCATCTACCATGACGTCGAACCATCCTCCCCATCGGGAGCTCAAGCCCTTGGCCCGCGCCACCTCTCCATCCCAATTATCCACCATGTAGAAAAACTCAAAAAGCAGGGCGCCCGCCAGTCCGAGGGAGGCACTCCCTTGCGCCACGCAGCCGACCGCCGCCATGCCCAGGAGTAAACTGAAGAAGGTCCACTGATTCGGGGTGACCGGAATCCTCAGAATCATCGGGAAGAACCGCCGGGCGATCAACCGGTTCAGACACAGCGGCGGCTCCCAACGGGGCAGGATCTCCTCCTCGGCCCTCCGGAGGTCTTCCGGGGTGTCGATCTCGATCCAGGGCAGCCCATCCACCCTCTCGAAACCGACCTGCTCCCTCTCGAACAGCTCCGGGTAGAGCTGCTCGTGCTCAATCTGAACGATCCCGCCGGCCACCTTACGCTCCAGAAGCTCCCGAAGAAGGCCGGCCGCCCGGCTTGAAAGTTTCAGGAACCCCACCGATTCCCCGAAGGAAGTCATCCGGGATCGAAGCTCCTGAGATGGGCGCTTGGTGATGGCCAACACCCGGTCTCCACGGCCCAGGACGATCTGTTCCTCTCCGGTGCCGACGCAGGAGCCGTCAACCAGGAGGCAGTTCCGTTTGACCGAGCGGACCAGCCGCTCGAGGAAAAGGGGCGGGCTCAAGACATCGGCATCCATGATCAGCAGATCGTCGTCGAAATGGGCGCGGGCGCACCAGAGGGAGAGGATCGCCCCTTCGGAATAACGGGGATTCTCCAACAGGGTCACCCGGATCAGGCCGGCGCAGCCGCGAACGTGCGCGGCCACCTCCTCCTTCTTGAATCCGACCACGATGACGAGTTGGTCGATCCCCACCGAGCGAAGGGCCTCCAAGGTCCTCCGGAGCAGACTCCGACCCCGGACCTTCAGGAGGCACTTCGGGGGGGCGTCCGGGCCCATTCGCTTGCCGATCCCGGCCGCCAGAAGAATCGCTTTCACGGTGAGAAAAGAACGCTTACTGGGGTTGGATGCGAAGCCGGTCGGCCTCGCAAGTCACCGAATAGGCGGGGACCCTGGCCTGCGGTTGGTTCAGGCACTGTCCGGAATTTAGATCGAAGAGCCAGCCGTGGATCGGGCACCGGACCGCCACGGTGCCAGACACCTTGCTCGGGTCAAAAGTCTGGTCGGTGTCAGGCACCGTTTTAAGGAACTCCACCTTGCCACGGACCAGAGGCCCCTGGCGGTGAGGGCACTTGTTCCCCACGGCGAAGAGGCGGCCGTCGACGTTGAAGACGGCCACCTCTTGGTCCCCCACGGTCACCAACCGGGACTCTCCCGGATTCAACTAGACCCGCGCCTCCACCGTCCGGATGAAGGTGGTCTGCCCGGGAACGTAGCCCCAGCGGCGGACCACCTCCAGAGGATCCTCCTGCCGCCAGGCCTGGTATTTCAGCAGGACGTCCAGCCCGTCGCAAGTCCGCTCCAGGTTCGTCTCCATCCCCGGAAAATCGGGCCAGCCGTTGGCGTTCTTGTTGGCCACGATCCAGTCGATCGCCTTCTCCACCGTCGCCCGGCACTTCTCCTGCGCCCTGAGCATCCGGGAGATCAGCAGAGTCGAACGGGTGCAGTCCATCGTGTGGTCCACGTTCCTCTCGTCCCAGGAGCCGTCCGAGTCCTGACGGGCCAGGACCCAGTTGAGCGCCTTCTCACAGGCGGGCCGGACCGGCAGCCCCTCCGGCAGCGCCAGAGAAGCCACCACCGCGTCCTGCCCCAGATGGGCGGTCGTCTCCACCCCGGAGGGATGGAAGGCGGCGTCGTACCATCCCCCATCCTCCGATTGTTTCTCCAGGATGAACCGCAGGCCCTTGCGCCAGGAGGAGCGGACCGCCTCCTTCATCTGCGGGGTGCCCAGCGCCAGCGCCACATTGAAGAGCGAGACCGGATGAGAGGTGGTGTCCAGGTCTCCCCATTCGCTGTCGACCCAGCGCCCCTCCGGCTTCTGGGAGTCGAGGAAGTAGCGGATCGACTTCCAGATCGATTCCTCGATCCCGGGATCCTTCAACTCGACGTTGGCCCGGATCAGCATCAGCCCCAGGAAGGCGGAAACCCATGCGGCCGACTCCTGCTCGCTCGATTCCCGCCCCCATCCTCCGTCGGTATGCTGGTTCCGGACGATCGCCTCATACTCCGCGAGCGACTCCCCCGCGTGCCCCATGTGGAGGATCACCCGCATCGCGTGGGCCACCAGCTCCATGTCCTGGCGCCCTTTCGTCAAGCTCCACTGAGGATGGACGCTTTGAAAAAACCGGTGCTCCGACTCGATCAAACCCCCTATCCTCTCCAAATCCATCGTCGCTAAGCCTCCCCTGTATAGGTCTTGCAAAACAAAAAACCCTTTCCGGTCGCTCTGTTTAGTGAAGCGACGGAATCACGGCCTTGAGATAGGCCGACAGCCGTTCCCGCGCCACCGGGACTCCACGAAGCAGCGTGCTTGGGCCCCACAGAAACCGCTCCATCGGATCCAGGATCGCCCGGATGCCCACCCAGTCCGCCCCCTTTTCGACAGCGGCCTGAGCCACCCAGGCCGTCTCCATGTCGACCCCAATCGCTCCGAAACGGGCTCCCAATTCGGCCTTGGCCAATGGGGTGAGAGCCGCCTTCGAGACGGTCACGAATCGCCCTCGATGAACCGGCCTCAAGCCGGTCGACTCGGGCAGAACCGACGGATGAACCTTCCGATTCGAGGAGACCTCCACCACCTCCTCGGCCAGGACCAGATCCCCGACCCGAAAACCGGGCTGGGTCGCCCCGGCGAATCCGGCGCTGACGACGAGCCGACAGGGATGCTCCGACAACCAGCGGGAAACTCGGGAGTAGGCCCTGCGGCCTCCGATCCCCGTGAACAGGACAGCCGTCTCTCCGTTGCCGTCCTTCAGAAACGGCTCCAACTCTTGCCGGACCGCAGCCACGATTAGGATCCGTTGCATCGGACGTATCCGTTCTTTTGAAACCAGGCCACCGCCTTGGACAGGGCCTCCTCCACACAGCCCTGGGGGAACCCCAGCTCCTCGACCGCCTTACTGGAATCGAAGAACATCTTCTTCCCCGCCATCCGGACCCCTTCCCAAGGGATCCGCGGAGGCCTGCGGGTGAAGTGACTGACGCCGGTGCTGACCGCCGCCAACCCGAGAGCGACTCCCCGGGGAATCTGAAGCCGGGGGACGGGCCGGTGGCTGACCTGAGCCAGGATCTCCAGGATCTCCTTCAAGAGCAGGTTCCTGGACCCCAGGATATAACGCTCTCCCACCCTTCCCTTCTCCATCGCCAGCAGATGCCCCTGCGCCACATCCTCCACATCGACGAGGTTCAGCCCCGTGTCGATGTAGCCGGGCATCCGGCCGTCTAAGAAATCGACGATCATCTGCCCGGTCGGGGTCGGTTTGACGTCCCCGGATCCCACCGGTGTCGAAGGGTTGACGATCACCACCGCCAACCCTCGCTGGATCGACTCGAACGCCTCCCGCTCGGCCATGAATTTGGACCGCTTGTAATGACCGATCATGTCCTGAAAAGAGACCGGGGTCTCCTCATTCCCCGGGGACCCGTTGGGAGGAATCCCGACCGCGCCCACGGTCGAGGTGTAGACCACCTTCTCCACCTCGGCCGCCAACGCCTCCTCCAGGATGATCCGGGTTCCCACGACATTCGTCTCATACAGAGGAGCTGGATCTCTCACCCAGAGCCGGTAGTCGGCCGCCACATGGTACAGGAGCCGAACCCCGGCCAGCGCCTGACGGACCGATGACCGGTCGGTGAGATCCCCGGTCGCCACCTCCACCGAAAGACCCTGCAGGTTCTTCAAAGAGCTGTTCTTTCGAACGAGGACGCGGACCGGCTCTCCGCGGCTGAGGAGCTTGCGCACCACGTGGCCACCCACAAATCCTGTAGCGCCCGTGACGAGGGTCACCCCGCCCCTCCGGTTCCATGACCCCGCCCCACCCCAGAAAGGGCGGGGTCACTGTGCCAAAGGCACAGGCGCCGTCGCTTCTTTACTCCCATCAAACTCTCTCCTCGCGCCACACGACGGCGCAGGAACCGGAGGGGCGGGGTCATCCCCTGGAGAACTCCACCAACCCCAATCCCACCCAGAGCAACTCCCGCGCCCGGCGGACCAACCCCAGGGCGACACCGGAGACGGCGCCGATCCCCAGCCCCACGCAGATCGCCAGCGAAATCCCCTCGCTTGCCCCGAGCGAGGCGGGAATCAGAAAGGCCCCCGCCCTTAAGAGAACCCAGACCGCCTCAATCGACCAGGCGGTGGTCAGCGAGACCGGAATCTGGAGGAAGCGAAGGATCAGATAGACCTCCATCACCCCCGCCAGCCAACCGAGGAAATGGAACGCCAGCGACAGAAACACCGCTTTCGGCGACTGCCGATAGAAGGCGTCGATCGCCTGGTCCCAGGGGAGGACCTTCTCTGCCACCTTCTTGAGCCAACCGGGGCCCATCCAGCGGATCAGGTTCGAGCCGCGGGTGAACGGCTTGAAGAACTGGAAGATCAGGAACAGGCCCATCAGGAGGGTGGCCGCCGGAAAAACGACCCAGATCCATCCCACCACGTTGGAGGGAAGCGAGCCGCTCCAAACCGCCACTCCCAAACCGGTCAGGACGAAAAGGAGCATGCTGAAGACGAACGTGGTCTTGGCCACCACCACCGAGGCCATCCCATCCGCCAAGGGAATGCCGTGCCGCCTCAAGAGCAACACCGCCTTGACCGGCTCCCCTCCGATCCAGGCGGCGGGGGTGACGTAGTTGACCGCCTCCCCGGCCAGCCGGGTCCGGAACAGGTCACCCCAGCGCAGACGGGATTGGGCCGCGGGGGTCAAGGCAAACCGCCAGCCCTGGGTGTCCAGCCAGAAGACAAAGCCGTAGAAAAGGAAGATCAAGCCGAACCGCCAGTGGAGATTCCGAACCTGCCGCCAGACGGCCGACAGGTCGGCCGTCGAAAGAATCCAGAAAAAAAGTCCCAGCCCAACCAAAAGACCGATTCTTTTCCACGTGGCTGAGGTCACCCAACACCTTTGGTCTCAAACCAACGAGACTTCACCTGAACCATGGAACTCCTGTTGAATCCTGGCCAAAGGTGTGGGGTCATCGGGCCGGGCGGACCCTGGCGGCGATCGAAACCGTGTAAAGGAAGAGGTAGGCGAAGGCCCCCAGCACCCCGCCCCAGAGCAGCCAGGCCATCCTTCCCATGAGGGCCGAGGCCAACACGACCAGAGCGAAATCCTCCCGAAGGACCACCCGCAGCGACTCCCAGAAATTGATCGGCCCCTCCGCCATCGGCGGATCCGGATGCCGCCAGGCCGAACGCCCCCGCCGTTGGACCTGCTGGAGGAAGAAGGCCAGATAGGTCAGGAAGACTCCGACCGCCGCCACCTCTCCCAACCGAATCCACAACCGGTCCGGATCCAGCCGATGGACCCCGAACCCCAGGGCGAGGAAGAAGGTCATGTGGATCAGACAATCGGTCACCGTGTCCAGCCAACTACCCAGCCCGCTGGTGGCCCGGGTCATCCGGGCCAGTTCCCCGTCACAGTTGTCCAACAGGTAGGCCAACTCGAAAAAGAGGGCCCCCACAATCCAGGCCGAAGGGGTCCCTTGAAAGAGCATCCAGCCGCTGGCTAGGCCGGCCGCCAGAGCCAACAAGGTGACTTGATTCGGGGTCAACCCCAACCAGGCCAGTCCCGGAGTCAACCGATGAGAGATCTTCCGATTTATCGAAAACGACATGGCCCTTCCTTACGTCGCAGGAGTGGGATGTCCCGCCGCCGCCTCCAGGATTTCCTTCAACCCCTTGAGCAATCCGGTCAGATCGGTTTGAAGCAGTTGGCCCATGTGGGCCACCCGGAAGATCTTGTTGCGAAGCTCCGACTGGCCGGCGTAGATGACGAACCCCTGCTTCTTGAGCCGGTCATGAACTATCTGATACGAAAGCCCTTTGGGGATCCAGCAGGCGGTGAGCGTGTTGGAAAGGAACTTCTCATCCAGCAGGAACTTCAACCCCATCCTCTTGAACCCAGCCCGGAGAAACGTCGCCCGCTGCCGGTAGCGGGCGACCCGCATCCGCAGACCCTCCTTGATCAACTCATCCAGCGCGGCGTGGAAAGCGGCGAACAGCGGAATCGCCGGAGTAAAGGGAGGATCTCCCTGCTCCTGGGACTTAAGCGCCGTGGCCAGATCCAGGTAGAGAGAGCGGGGCCTCAACTTCAAAATCCGGGGGACCTCCTCCTGAGAGACCAGGACGAAGGAAAGCCCCGACGCCCCCTGGAGGCATTTGCCGGCTGAACCGACGCACAGGCCGATGTGGTTCTTGAAGAACTCCACCGGCTCTCCACCCAGAGAGCTGATCGCATCCACCAGGAACCGGCGGTGGGTCTTCCTCGCCAGAGCCCCCACTTGCTCCAAGGGGTTCAGCATGCCTGTCGAGGTCTCGTGATGGACCAGCGCCACCGTCCCGATCTGCGCATCCCGCTTCAGAGCCGCCGCCACCCGATTCAGATCCGGCCGCTCCGTCAGCGGAGAGCGGATCTCCACCAGCGCAAGTCCGTGGATCCGGGCCAGCTGGGCGATGCGGGATCCGTAGACCCCGTTGTTGATCACCAGCAGTTTCTTTCCGGAATCCAGACAGCTCAAGACCGCCGCCTCCAGGGCTGCCGTCCCGGAACCGCTGAAGAGGGCTGCCGAGTATCGGCCGTCCAACCCAATGGCGTGCAGGAGCTTGGCCCGGATCGTCTGCAGAAGATGGGCAAACTCCGGCTCCCGGTGGCAGATCTCAACGGAGCTCATCGCGTTCTTGACGTGCTGAGTCAAGTTGACCGGACCAGGACACAGGAGAACCTGCCGCTTCGGCGGCGCGGCCGCTGGCCGACGGGAAGGCGGAGTCGCCGCTTCCTTCGTCGCAGGAGAAGGAATCATCGCCTTCGGCGGCTCCTTAGGCCCCGCCTTCCGGGCCTTGAGCACAGGAGGCCTGAGCCTTCTCCTTCTCTTCTTCATGAGGCCGCCGCCTTCATGAATCGCTGAGTGATCGCCTCCGGTGAAAGACGGATCCGTTCCTCTGGAGAGCCGGCGTCCGGCCGGCACTTGATCAAAACAAAGGCGGGGCCCGGCTGCTGGCTGATCGAGTCCCAAAGGGAAACCACCTCCTCCCCTGTGCTCACCCGATGGACGACCGAATAGCCGCAGGCGCCGGCGACCCCTTCCAATGGAACCTGGGAGGAACAGGTCGGCTGCCGGCCGGTGGAAACGAAGCATTCGTTGTCCAACACCAGGTGAACGAGATTCTTAGGACGGATCGATCCGACCATCGGTAATGTCCCCAATCCCATCAGGACGGAACCATCCCCATCCAGAACCACCACCCTCCTGCGAGGGTTGCGCAGGGCCACACCCAATCCCAGCGACGCGGCCAGCCCCATCGATCCGATCATGTAGAAGTTGCCCTCCCGGTCGGAGGCCGCCTGCATGTCCCGGCAGGTGTAGCCGGTGGTGCAGATAACCATCTCATCCGTCAGCAAATCCGCCACCGTTCTGATCGCCTCTCGCGTGGTCACCCCGCCCCTCCGGTTCCATGGCCCCGTCCAGCGTCATCGGGTCGCGGAAGTTCCGCAAGGACGGGGCCACTGTGCTCGAGGCACAGGCGCCGTCGAGGTCTTTCCTCTTGCTGCGCCGGACGACGGCGCGGGAACCGGAGGGGCGGGGTCACCCCAAGACTCCAGGCCTAATCAGGATCGCCGCAGGGATTCGAGCGGTCCGCATCGCCGCGTCCGCCTGAGCGATGGTTTCCGAAAGCTGGCTCCCCTCCGGGACCGAAACCGGAATCCCCACCTCCTTCAGGATCTTTTCACAATGGCTCCCCATCACCTCATGCTCGGGAGCATCCCTGCCCTCGTAACCCCGGAACCCAACGATCAGCAGCAGGGGGATCCGATAGATCAGGTTCAGCGAGGTCAAGGCGTTCAAGCAATAGCCCAGTCCCGAATTCTGCATCAGGACCGCCGGCCAGCGCCCGCTCAAAAAGGCCCCCGACGCCAGCCCCACCGCCAGATCCTCCCGGACCGCCGGCAGGTAACGAGGATCCTCCCGGCTCAACTCCTCGATCAAAGAGGCCAGAAGAGAGCAGGCCACCCCGGTGAAGAAGTTGAATCCGTGGGCCTTGAGAGAATGGAGGCACTCGGTGGAAGGTGAAGGGTGAAGGGTGGGCGAGGTCGGGGTCATGAGAGTTTCAGGATGTCCGATTTCAGGGAATGGATCATGTTCCTGAGAGAGCCGGTGGCGTCGGCCACGGCGGTCGCCTCGTAGCCGCAGTGGACCATGCAATCGGCGCAGCGGGGATCCCGCCCAGTTCCGTATCGATCCCAGGGCGTTGATTCGATCAGCTCCTGGAAACTGGGGGCGTATCCATCGCTCATCAGGTAGCAGGGCTTCTGCCAGCCGAAGATGTTCCGGGTCGGATTGCCCCAGGCGGTGCACTGGTAATCCCGCTTGCCCTGGAGAAACTCCAGGAAAAAGGCGGAATGGTTGAACCGCCAGCGGGGATCGGCCTGGTCAAGGATCTGTCGGAACAGTTGCTTCGTCTGCTCCCGTTGAAGGAAATGCTCCTGGTCCGGGGCCTTTTCATAGGGATAGCCGGGAGAGATCATCATCCCATCTACCCCCAACTCGGTCAAAAAATCGAACAGGCGCCTAAACTCGTTCGGATCGGCTCCGAGGAAGATCGTCGTGTTGGTGGAAACCTGAAAGCCGTTTTTCTTCGCCTCCCGGATCCCTTCCACCGCCAACTTGAAGATCCCCTGCCGGCAGACCGCCTTGTCGTGCGTCTCCTCCAAGCCGTCCAGATGGATGCTGAACCGAAAATAGGGGCTGGGCCGGTACTCCTTGATTTTCTTGGGGAGAAGGATCGCGTTGGTGCACAGGTAGACGAACCGCTTGCGCGCCACCAGGCGCTGCGCAATCTCAGGCATCTCCGGATGGATGAGGGGCTCCCCTCCGGCGATCGAAACAACCGGCGCCCCACATTCCAGGGCCGCCTCTTCGCATTCCTCTGGAGAAAGCCGCTTCTTCAGGATCTCCTCCGGATACTGGATCTTTCCGCAGCCGGCGCAGGCCAGGTTGCAGCGAAACAAGGGCTCAAGCATCAGGACCAGAGGAAAACGCTTCACCCCTTTCATCCGCTGCCGGAAGATGTAACCCGCCACCGTCACTCCTTGCCGCCAACTCAGCGCCACTCTATGCCATCCTGAAACTGTAAACTGTAAACGATCACCGGAGGACCGCCCGCGCCTCGACAAGCGCCAGCAACGGAAAGTAAGTCCGATACAGGTGGTACTTCAGGTAGAACACCCGCGGGAAGCCGGCGCCGGTGAACGGATCCTCCGCCCAATTGCCGTCCGGCTGCTGGCTCTCCAGCAGGAACCGAATGCCCCGCTGGAAGGCCGGCTCCGCCACCATCCCCAAACTGGTCAGGGCCATCAGCGCCCAGCTGGTCTGCGACGCGGTGGAGCTGCCCCTTCCCTTTTGCGTCGGATCGTCGTAGGAGCGGCAGCTCTCCCCCCAGCCCCCATCCTCGTTCTGCCGGCTGATCAGCCAGCGGCCGGCCCGCTGGTATCGCAGGTCTCCCATCGGCTCCCCCACCGCCTTCAAACCCCGCAGCGCCAGCCAGGTCCCGTAAATGTAGTTGACCCCCCATCGGCCGAACCAGGTCCCGTCCGGCTCCTGACGCTGATGGAGGAACGCCACCGCCCGCTGCAAGGCCGGATGCGCCCGGGAAACCTTCACCGCGCTCAACAGCTCCAGGATCCGTCCGGTGATGTCGCAGGCGGAAGGATCCAGCATCGCGTTGTGATCGGCGAACGGGAAATGGGTCAGCGGTTGACAGTCGTTGTCTTTATCGAAAGAGGACCATCCCCCGTCCCGATTCTGCATGCTGAGGATCCAATCCAGGGCCCGCTCGAACGCTCCCAGGGACTGTCCCCACAGGGATTGTCCCCACCCTGTCGCCAGGGACTGTCCCCCCAGGGACTGTCCCCGAAGGGGCCCCCTTAGAGAGGAGCGCTGAAGGGGACTGTCCCTGCCCTGAAGGGGACTGTCCCTAAACACTGCTTGCAGGGCCAGCAGAACCTGAGCCGTGTCATCTACATCCGGATAGATCGGGTTGCGGAATTCAAAGGCCCAGCCACCCGGTCGGCCTTCCCTGTTCTTGACGGCCCAATCGCCCCACCGGCGGATCTCCTGAGCGAGGAGCCATTCGACGGCGCTGCGGAAGGAGTCTTCGTTCCGGCCGGGCGGGGTCATTTTGCCAAGAACGTACAGGGCCAGGGCGGTGTCCCAAATCGGGGAGAAACAGGGTTGTACCTTAAGCCCCTCTCCCTCCTCGAGCTCCAACCGTTCCATCTCCCGCACTTGTTGCTCAAACAGAGGGTCCCCATCCTTGTACCCCAGCCCTTTCAACGCGAAGACGGCATTGAGCATGGCCGGAAAGATGGCCCCCAGACCGTCGGTCTCGATCAGGCGCTCGTTGATCCAACGGTCCGCCTCGCGCAGAGCCGCTTCACGCCACGGCTTCCAACCCAAGGCCTCGGCCGCCTTCAGGAGCCGATCGGCGAACAGGAAGAAGGTCCTCCAGAAGATCCCACCCTTCTGGAAGTTGGTCACCGACGCCCGCTTCCGTTTCGGATCGACCCACAGCTCCTCGAGCGTCAGCCGATGCTCCTCGCCGGCCATCGGACGGGTCGCCGTGACCACCGCCAGAGGAATCAGGATCGTGCGGGACCAGTAGGCGATCTCATAGATGTTGAAAGGAAACCAACGCGGCAGGAGGATCAGCTCCGGAGGGAGCGCCGGAACCTGATCCCACGGGTAGCATCCGAAGAGGGCCAGGGTGACTTTCTCGAAGCTGTTGATCCGCTCCAGGCCCCCCAACCGCAGAATGGTGGCGCGGGCGGTCTTAAGGACCGGATCGGTCGGTGTCCTGCCGGCAAGCCGCAGGGCCACGTAGGCCTTGACGGAAGCATTCAGCTCCGCCGGGCCGCCGGCATAGATCGGCCAGCCTCCATCCGGGAGTCGCTGCTTCAAGATCGTCCGGACGAGCCGCTCTTCCTTCTCCCGATCGACCCGTCCCAGGAGGCGCCACATCTTAATCGAGTCGGACTCCAATGTGGTGTCGGCCTCCAGCTCCCCCACCCAGTACCCCTGGGGGGACTGGACCTTCAGGAGAT
>CAZRTR010000042.1:0-13480 GCA_964603095.1 uncultured Planctomycetia bacterium | reverse complement strand
GCTTCCTCTAAGTTTTTCGTGCACGAATAGTGCACAGTTCAAGAAGAGTCCCGCGTCAGCGGGGCTTCCCCTGCGCCCTCCGGCTGCGTGGCTTCGGCTAAAGGAGGCCGAACCACTCCGCTCTCCTGCTGCGCAGCACCGGGGATTCGGCAGGCGGCTGATGGCGGAGGCGGAACGGATTGCTTCAGAGGAATTCGGTCTCACCCGGATGGCGGTCATCTCCGGAATCGGCGTCCGGGAGTATTACCGTAGGATCGGCTATCAGCTTGACGGGACCTACATGGTCAAGGAATTGGTAAAATAGGGAGCCGATGATCTCAGTCGAGCGGCTGTCGATGAACTACGGGCCGGTCAAGGCCCTGGCGGATGTCTCCTTCCAGGTCAAACAGGGAGAGATCCTCGGGTTCCTCGGCCCCAACGGGGCGGGGAAGACCACCGTGATGAAGATCCTGACCACGGTGATCTTTCCCACCGGAGGAACGGCCCGAGTCGGTGGGCACGATGTCCGGACAGAGCCGATTCCGGTGCGGCAGATGATCGGATACCTTCCGGAGCAGGTTCCCCTCTACACCGAGATGCAGGTGGATGAATATCTCTCCTTTGTGGCCCGAGCCCGGGGATTGAAGGGGCCTTCCTTGCAGGATCGGATGGAGTGGGTGGCGCAGAATTGCGCCTTGAAGCCGGTCTGGAAGCGGCCGATTCTGGAGTTGTCCCGCGGCTTTCGACAGCGGGTGGGGCTGGCGCAGGCGCTGGTCCATGACCCGAAGGTCTTGATCCTGGATGAGCCGACCACCGGGTTGGATCCTCTGCAGATCATCGAGATCCGACAGCTGCTGAAATCGATCGCCAAGGAGAAGGCGATCCTCTTCTCCACCCACATCCTTCAGGAGGTGGAGGCGATCGCCCATCGGATCGTGATCATCCACAACGGGAAGATCGTCGCCGAAGGAACGTTGGAACAGCTCATCGAAGGGTTTCCTGGCCTGGAGGCGGCCTTCATCCAGCGGCTGAGGGGTCTGACCCCTTTATGACTGGGACTTGGATCCTGTTCCGCCGGGAGATGAAGGCGTACCTGCTTTCCCCCATCGCCACGATTGTGGGGATCACTTTCCTCCTGTTGAGCGGGGGGCTGTTCATGAGCCAGTTCTTCCTGATGAAGGCGCTGGACATGCGGGGATACTTTGGGCTCATCCCCTTCATCCTGGCGGCGGTGCTTCCGGCGGTCTCCATGCGGCTCTGGGCCGAGGACCGGCAGCTGAACACGCTGGAGCTTCTGATGACGCTGCCGGTGAAGCCGGCGGCCCTGGTGGCGGGGAAGTTCCTGGCGGCGGCGGCCTTCCTGGCGTTGATGCTGGCGACCACCTGGACGATTCCGGCGATGCTGAGGACGCTGGGCAAGCCGGACTTCGGCCCGATCGCAAGCGGATACCTGGGCGCCTTCCTGCTGGGGGCCCTTTTTCTGGCCGCAGGCCAGTTCATCTCCGGTTTCTGCCGGGACCAGATCGTCGCCTTCATCCTGGCGTTGTTCGCTTGCCTGGGACTGTTCCTGATCGGGATGGATTTCATCGCCGCCACCGTGGACGGCTGGTGGCCGGGCCTGGGGGGCTTCCTCCAGCAGACCTTGGGAGTCGCCGGGCATTTCTCCAGCTTCGAGAAGGGGGTGGTGGACGCGCGGGACCTGATCTACTTCCTCCTGTTGATCTCGGTGTTCCTGGGCTTAAACGGCGTCTGGCTGGAAGGGCGCTTGAGGCCCAAAGCTAAGGTGGCTTTCGCCACCGCCTGCGCTTTAAGTCTGGGGATCGCCCTGGCGGCGCAGGTGGTCTTAAGACATGCCCCGCTGCCCCGATGGGACCTGACCGAAAACAGGACCTACACCGTGGCCCCGGTCACCCGGGAGTTCCTCCAGGGACTCGAGGTTCCGGTTCTGGTCAAGCTGTACCTCTCCCCGCCGGAGAAGATGCCGACAGCGATGCGGACGATGGAACGGGGGCTGAAGGATGAGCTGGAGGAGATCCGACTCGCCTCCGGGGGGAGACTCAATTACAAGATTTTCCACCTGGAGCCGTCCAGCGCACTCGCCGGAGCGGAATCGGAGGAGAGGCAGGAACAATCCCTGGAGAAGAAGGTGAGCCGCAAGGGGATCCAGCCGTTCCAGGTCCAGTCGATCGAAGCGGATGAACTGGGGGTGAAGCTGGTCTACTCGGCTTGCTCGATCGCCTACAAGGACCGGCCGGAGGAGGTGATTCCGCAGCTGGTCCCAGGCATGATGGAGCAGTTCGAGTATCTGCTCCTCTCCAAGATCTACCGGATGACGTTGGTGGAGGTCCCTCAGATCGCCATCAGGGCTCCTTATCAGCGTCGGAGTATGGACCCGGCCCTCATGAATCTGCTGCAACAGATGGGGATGAATGCGCAGGAGGGGATGGTCCAGGACCCGTACCGGGCTCTGCCGGCGATCCTTCGCCAGGAAGGATATCCGATCCGCCGGATCCAACTGACGCAGGAGGAGCCGATCCCGGCCGACACCAAGACCCTGGTGATCGTCGAGCCGGGCGAGATGAACGACCGCCAGCGTTACGAGATCGGCCGATTTCTCGTGGGGGGTGGGTCGGTCTTCCTGGCGGCGCAGCGGTACCAGTTCGATTACGTGCAGCGGAATCAGGGGATCGTTCCGGTTGCGAAGGAGCAGCCGGTCGGCGTCGATCCCCTTCTGGAACATTGGGGGATCCCGATCCGTCAGGAGATTCTGTTGGATGAGGAGTCGAGGGTGATCTCCGCAGCGACCGGCGCCATGATGGGGCCCTTTTCCGTGTCGGTCCCGGTGAAATCCCCGGTCCAGATCGCAGTGGGTCAGGAACAGATGAACCAGGGGCTTAGCTTGACGAGCCGGCTTTCGCCCCTCTTCTATCTGTGGGGAAGCGCGATGGAGCTGCAGGAGCCACGCTTGAAGGAAGTCGGGCTGGAGGCGACGACCCTGTTCACCTCCAGCCCCCGAAGCCGGGTCGTCTCCCGATCCGAATATGAGATGCTCTCTCCGGACAGGGCCCTCGCCGGGGAGAAGGGAGGCCGGTTCGAGCCGGCTGGCCGGTTCGAGCCGGCTGGCCGGTTCCCGTTGGGGGTCTGGGTCAAGGGGACCTTCCCGGATCCGTACGCCGGCAAGCCGGTCCCGGAGTGGCCGAAGGCGGAGGCGAGTCAGGAAGCGGGGAAAGAAGAGAAGAAGCAAGAGGCGCCGATTTCCTCGCTCACGCCCAAGCCGGGGCAGCTGATCCTGGTCGGCTGCTCCGAGATGTTCAAGGAGAACCTGGTGGAGTCGGGCGGACACCTAACCTTTTTCTTGAACGCCATCGATACCCTAGTCTCCGGAGGGAGGATGATCGGGATTCGGAACAAGCAGCCGGTCCTGCGGGGATTCGGCACCCCGTCGGCGGGCAAGAAGGGGTGGTTTCGCTTCCTGACCCTCGGGCTGATGCCGATTCTGCTGTTCGGCGCCCATCTGGCCCACGCCGCCTGGCGCCGCCGCCTCCGGGAAGCCTACGCCGGCTTATAAGTCGATGAACGCCCGTCGGCTGACATTTTTAGTCGCTGTCCTGGCTCTTCTGCTGGGAATGGGGGCGTGGCTGAGGACTCGGGAGAGGACGGCCTCGTCGCTGCAACCGGCCGCCGCGACCCTGGTGCCGGACACCCTCACGCTGGATTCCCTCGATTCGATCGAGCTGTCGATCGGGAAGGCAGAATCCCCTTCGGTCAAGATTGCCAAGGATTCGAAAAACGGCTGGCGGGTTTCCACCGCTTTCAACGCCCCGGCCGATCCGGAGAAGCTGACCCGGTTGATCGGCGCCTTGAGGGGCTTGACCGGCGAGGAACGGGCCCGAGGGGAGAAGTGGCTGGCCGATTTCGGCCTGGGGGAGAAGGCCCTGCGCCTGACCCTTCGCCAAGGAGAGCAGAAGACCACCGCCTTGATGGTTGGACGGGGCAAGAAGGATTGGGGCACCCACTTCGTTCGTCCATTGGATCGGGACGCGATCTACGCTGTGGAGACCGACCTCCTTTCCGAGGCGGGGCTGTGGGGGGAGCTCTCCTCCGAATCGCTTTCCTCGAAGAGCTGGGTCGACCTTCGCCTCTTTCCGGTCGACCCGATCTCTGTCTCGTCGGCGGAGCTGGCGCAGCGGGTGAAGGAGAGCTGGCTCGGGGTGGCGGAGCGTCATCCACCGTTCGATTCCGAGACGCGGGACTGGCTCGCCGCCGTTACCTCACTGCGCGGCAGCGACCTCCTGGACCCGGAAGCGGACGGTGGCGCCTTTAAGCCGGTCTGGCGCTGGACCCTTCTCCTCAAAGGGGGCGGCCGGCTCGAGCTGGAAGAGGCGGCGGCGGACAAGGAAGAGGGCCCTGTCAAAGTTCGACGGTTGCCGGATGGGACGCGCCTTGCGGTCAGCGCAGCCCTGCTCAGGCAGTACCGGGAACAGATCCTTCCCTCCTCGAAGAAGCCGAAGTAAGTCCCCTCGGACACAACCCAATGCAAATGGGGCAACCCCATTCCCCTGTCCCCTTGTTTAAAAACAACGATTGGACAATGGCACAATTTGCATATGAGATTTATTAACAAATGCGGCTCTCCTTGCGGCATACTTGGATTGAGGAGCAAAATGCCATGAGCAGAAGGATTTTGGTCATCGACGATGAACCGGACTTCAACTTCATCGTCAAGCACAACCTGGAAAAGGCGGGGTACTCCGTCCTGACGGCCTTTGATGGCCCCACCGGGTTCCAGCTCGCCCTCCAGCGCCAGCCGGACCTGGTGCTGCTGGATGTGCTGATGCCGAGGATGGGGGGGATTGAAGTGCTCCAGAAGCTGAAGAAGAACCCCAAGACCCGGTCCATCCCGGTGATGATGCTCTCCGCCGTGGCCGATGACGAGACGAAGGCCAAGGCCCTTTATCTGTTTGTGGAGGATTACGTTGAAAAGCCGGCCGACACGGAGCTGCTCACTTCCCGGATCGAGCAGATCTTCGCCGGGCGGGCTTAACGAGGGGGGTGAAGGTGCAGAAGAAGAGGATTCTGCTGGTGGACGATGAACAGGCCCTGTGCCGGCTCACGAAACTGAACCTGGAGCGGACCGGGGAGTTTGAGGTCGCCACCGCTTACTCGGGGGAGGAGGCGCTGGAGCGGGTCCAGGGGGCCGATTTCGACCTGGTGATCACCGATTTCCGGATGCCGGGGATGAACGGAAAAGAGCTCCTGGATGTCCTGAAGGTGATGAACCCCCAGCGGCCGGTGGTCCTCTTCTCGATCTACCATGACGACAGCAGCACGATCACCCCGGATCTGGAGGAGAAGGCCGACGGCTTGATCAGCAAGCCGATCGATCACGAGAAGCTGGTTCAGACGATCCACCAGGCGCTGGAGCGCTCTCACCCCACCATCTGAAGGTGGTGGGGTCACCAGGGCTTGAGGTGAAACGGCTTGGAATCCGGGATTGCCTCTGTTCCTTTCCGATTAAACATCCGAACGAACTGACTCGCCCACTCGGCGAGGATACTCTGAGCGTGCCCGTACCAGGTGACATCCTTGACGTTGATCGGAGACATCTTCTCGAACTCCCGGTCGGCGAACATCGCCACCACCTCTCCCATCGGGCCGTCCCTTAAACGGGCCTCGAAGGCGACGGAGCTTCTCCCCTTCGTGTTGCGGATGAGCTTCACGGCCGAGCCGACGAAGGGGGCGTAACCGAGCGTGTTCAAGACCACCTTGCTGGGGACCACCTCCACCAGGGCTATTTCCAGGATCAGCGTCCCCGTCCCCGGCTGATCGACGACCCGATATCGCCGGTTCGGATCGTCGAGAAAATGCTCTTCAAAGGTCCGTTTCGCATACTCGGCCAGCTTCTCCGCGTCTTGCTGGAAGGCGCTTCCCCGTTCGAGACGTTTCCACCAGTCCATCTCGGGCAGGTAGTCGATGTTGACCGGGGCGATGGAGATCTCGGTGTATGGACCCCAGTCGAAACCTAGTTTGAACCAGGCCTTGTGGAAGGGGAGATCCTCCGGTTTGGTCATCCGGGACTCCTCCACGAACCCGACACTGGGGATCGGGGGGGCCTTCCTCGCGCACCCCGCCAGCAGTTGCGTCATTGCGAGGAGGCCTGAAAGGCCGACGAAGCAATCCCGTCTTAACATCGAGATTGCTTCGCTCCCGTTGGTCGCTCGCAACGACGAGTAACCTCACGCCGCAGTTCATAGGCGATCAAAGCGGCGGCGGTCGCCACGTTGAAAGACAGCGGCGCCCCAGGCATCGGCAGGGTCACCGTGAGGTCCAGCTGCTTGGCCAACCCGGGACGGATCCCGGTTCCCTCGGAGCCGAGCACCACGGCGATCGGCCAGGGCCAGGAGCACTGGGGAAGGGGAGTCCCGTCGGAGACGGCGGCCCCGGCGATCCAGTAGCCGGCCCGCTTGGCGGCTTCCGAAGCGGTGACCAGATTCGTTACCCGGGCCACCCGAACGTAATTCTCCCCGCCGCAGGCGACCCGCAGGACCGTCTCGTTGACCTCCACCGATTCATGCTTGGGAAGGACCAGCGCGATTCCCCCAAGACAGGCCACTGTCCGCAGGATATTCCCCAGGTTCTGCGGGTCGGTGACCCGATCCAGCAGGAACAGGATCGGGCGCGGTTCTGGGGCCTTCAGCAGCTCTTCCAGAGGGGTGTAGCAAAACTCCTCCACCTCCGCCAGGACCCCTTGCGCGTGAACGTCTCCCGCCCGCTTGGCAAATTCCTGCTTCGTGAGGGAGGTGAAGGATTGGAGGGATTCCTTCACCGCATGAACCACCTCGGAGGCATCGGCATCCCGCTGGATGTAGACGGCCCGAACCGTCTGGGGGGCGACTTTGAGCCGTTGGATTATCGGCCGTTTCCCATACAACCACATCCCGCCCCCATTCTACATCCAGGGACGGTTCTTCGTAACCAATTTTCCAATAAGAGATTCCGCCAGAACCGTCCCCATCTAGATTATTTTAAGGAACTTCTTCAACAGGGGGACGGTTCTGACATAATTTACATGCTCATATAGAGTTATTGAGAACCGTCCCTTATTGTTATTGCTTGCCGGCGACGAAGGCCCTCAGGATGTCCGACTCGGTGATGATCCCCACCAGCTTCCCCTTCTTGTCCACCACCGGAAGAGCCCCGATCCGGTTCTGGACCATAATCTTGGCCGCCTCCTTGATCTGAGCATCGGGATCGACGGTCAGGACCGGGCTGACCATGATGTCCTCCACCTGGATGTCGTCGTTGATCCGGTACAGCTCCTCCCACGACTTGAAGACGTCGGAGATCTTGGGCCGGCGCAGGTCCCGGTCGGTCACGATCCCATTCAGGGTCCCGTTCTTGACCACCGGCAGGTGTCGGATCCCCATCGACTTCATCAGATAAAAGGCCTCCTTGACCGACGCCTCCGGGGCGATCTCGATCACCGTCGTGGTGACCCAATCTTTGATCTTCATCGGTAGGGCCCTCCTTGTGCCCTCGGTCCCAAAGATACTTTAGCAGGGGGTTCGCTGTGTATGATTTAGGTCATAAATCGGAAAGGATAGCGCCGGTGTATAATCATTCCATGACAAGGCGGCACGATCTAGAGTTGTTCCTCAAGCAGGTGGAGATGTTCCGCAAGCTCCCGACCAAGGAGCGGCAGCGGCTGGCCTCCCTCTCCCACGACCGGAACTTCGACAAGGGGGAGACGATCTTCCAGGAGGGACGCCCCTCCGACAGCGTCTGGCTCGTCATGGAGGGGCGGGTTCACCTGGTGCATGCCCTGAGCACCGGCCACATGCAGACCAGCTGCGTGATTACACAGGGCGAGAGCTTCTGCTGCCTGCCGGCTCTGGACCGAGGGGCCTACCCGGCCACCGCGGTGGCCGCCACCAAAGCCCGAGTCCTTCAGGTCCCCAGCTGGATCTTTCATGAGTTGATGGGGAAATCTCCCGATTTCCTGAATGAGACGCTGTGCGTCTTCGCCGGGCGGCTGCGCCAGGTGGAGGCGAGGGCCTGCCTGCTGCACGATCCGGTGGAGAAACGGCTGGCCCAGGCCCTTCTGACCCTTCAAAAGAAGTTCGGCGATACGATTCCGCTCACCAAACAGGAGCTGGCCGAGGTGGCCGGCACTACCGTGGAGACCGCAATCCGGATCGTCAGCCGCTTCCAGAAAGAGGGCTGGGTCCGCTCCGGGCGGGGCAAGATCCAGCTCCTGGAACCGGATCAACTGAACCAGCTCTCTACCTAGGACTTCTTTCCCCCTCTCCTCGATTTTTCTCCTTCCTTGTATGATCCAGATCATTCTGTAGCTTGGCCCTCTGCCGTACACTCCTTTTAAGTCAAAAAGGAGAGTTTTAAGAAGATGCTGCCGCCAGAGGGTGAGTGGGAGCTCCAGCGGATCAAGGAGAGGTTCGCCCGATTCTTGGGAGGCAAGGAGGATCCGGACGATTTCAAGCGGCTCCGACTGGAGAACGGGATCTATGGAATCCGGGGCAGGGCCGATGAGTTCATGATCCGGGTGAAGATCCGGTTCGGCGCTTTGAACCCGGAACAGCTGGAGTGTCTGGCGGAGATTGCCCAGCGGTTCACCCCACTTCGCCTGGGGCACATCACGACGCGGCAGGATATGCAGTTTCATCACGTGCAGGGACAGGATGTTCCCCAGGTCCTTCGGCTTCTGGCCGAGGTGGATCTGACGACCCGCGAGGCCTGCGGGAACACGGTCCGCAACGTCACCTGCTGCCCCTACGCAGGGGTCTCGGCCGAGGAACCGTTTGACGTCACCCCGTACGCCGATGCGGTGAGCCGGTACTTCCTGCGCAACCCGCTGTGTCAGAATCTCCCCAGGAAGTTCAAGATCGCCTTCGAGGGGTGCCGGACCGATCACGCCCGCACCCCCATTCATGATTTGGGAGCCGTTGGCGCGCTGGAGGGGGACAAGAGGGGGTTTCATCTATACGTTGGCGGAGGATTAGGGCCGATGCCGATGGCGGCTCAATGGCTGGAGTCGTTCACTCCGGCGGAGTTGCTCATTCCCTCCATCGAGGCAGTGCTTCGCCTTTTCGACCGGTACGGAGACCGTGCCCATAAGGATCGAGCCCGGATCAAGTTCCTGGTCAAGGATTGGGGAATCGAAGAGTTCCGGAGACGTTGGGAGCAAGAACAACGAATGGTACTGGCAACGGCTTCTGGAACAGCACAGGCCCAGTGGACGATCCGAGCCCAGGAGGGAAGACCCCCTTTATCCGCGTCCCCTGATTCTTTAGATTCCTCCCGTGCGCATCCGGACTGGGTGGACTACCCGGCATGGGTGAAGACCAACGTCATCCCTCAGAAGCAGGCCGGGTATGTCGCCGTGACCCTCCGCTGCCTTCTGGGAGACATGACGGCAGCTCAGATGCGGATCGTGGCGCAGTTGGCTCGTCAGATCTGCGCGGGCCGAATCCGGGCCACCATCGGGCAGAACCTCCTTTTGCGTTGGGTTCCCTCCGATCGGTTGCCGCGTCTCTATGCAGGGCTGATCCTGGCCGGACTGGACCGCACCGGGGCGGGGACGCTCAGGGATATTACCCGCTGCCCGGGCGCCGACACCTGTAACCTGGCGATCACCCACTCCCGTGGGCTGGCGACGGCGTTGGAGGAGCTGTTTTCCAGGGAGACAGACTGGGCGTCGGACCCTGGCTTAAGCGGGTTGTGCCTGAAGATCAGCGGATGCCCCAACTCCTGCGGCCAGCATCCCATTGCCGATATCGGATTCTACGGATCGGCCCGGATCGTCGACGGGAAAGCGGTCCCCCACTACCGGCTCCTGGTGGGAGGGGCGACGGCCGAAGGGCAGGCGACGTTCGGGATAGCCGTGGCTACGATTCCCGCCAAGCGGGTGCCGGAGGCGGTCAGGCATCTTCTGAATCAGTACCGACAGACCCGGCAGGAGGCAGAGCAGTTTCGTCCCTGGCTGGGCCGGATGGGGCCGGATCGGTTGAAAGCCGACCTGGCACGGTTTGCCGAGATTCCTTCCTATGCCGAGGATCCCGGCTTGTACGAAGACCTGGGGACTCCAGGCGAGTTTAAGGTTCAAACGGGCAAGGGGGAGTGCGCCGCCTAAACGAGGCAGGATGGGCCGTGATCGCTTCCTGGTTTCCTGAGGATATCTCCAAGACCGGGTTTGAGGTGGATCGTCTGTTCTGGCTCGCCTTCGGTTTGACAGGGGTCGCTTTCCTTTTGGTGGCGGCCGTCTTGGCGGTGTGTCTGCTTCGCTTCCGGGCCCGGCCAGGGCATCGAGCCCTTTACTCCCACGGGGACAGCCCCCGGGCCCGCTGGCTCACCCTAGGGGTGGCCCTCCTCGTGTTTCTCTTCATCGATGTCAATCTGGCCATCCACGACCACGAGGCCTGGAAGGCGGCCTGGGGCTCTCCCCCGGATCCTGCCGTTGCCCTTAGGGTCCAGATCCTGCCGGAGCAGTTCGCCTGGAACATCCGGTATCCGGGCTCCGACGGAGAGTTCCGCACGGCCGACGATGTAACCACGATCAACCTCCTGCACATTCCGACCCACCGACCGGTGATCGTTCAGCTCAGTTCCAAAGACGTCATCCACAACTTCTTCCTGCCCAACTTAAGAATCAAGATGGATGCGGTGCCGGGGATGGTGACTTCTTTGTACTTCCAGGCCACGCGGACAGGCACCTTTGACATCGCCTGCGCCGAGCACTGCGGCTTTGGACATTACCGGATGCGTGGATTTTTGACCGTGGAGCCCGAAAAGGAATTCGAGGCCTGGCTGAAAGCCCAGGCCAAGGAAGGTCCGCCTGATTTAAGCTGGGGCTGGGAATGGTAACCAAGTGGCTCTTCTCCACCCACCACAAGGTGATCGCCCTCCAGTATCTTTTTACCGGGATCTTCTGGCTCGCCTTCGGGGGCGTTATGGCGCTTTTGATCCGCTGGCAACTGGCCTATCCCTGGCAGCCAATCCCGCTGATCGGGAAGCTTCTCTTCCCCGATTCAGGCGGGGCGGTGACCCCGGAGGCCTACCCGATGCTCTTTACCATGCATGGGGGAATCATGGTCTTCTTTGCCATCACCCCGATCCTTTTGGGGGCGCTGGGGAACTACACGATTCCACTGGAGGTGGGCGCCAGGGACATGGCTTTTCCGCGACTCAACATGATCTCCTACTGGTTGCTGTTTGCGGGAGGCATCCTGATGCTCGTCTCCTTCTTTGTGCCAGAGGGCGCCGCGGGGTTCGGCTGGACGATTTACACACCGCTATCCTCAAGCATAGAGGCCTCGCCCGGTTGGGGCCAGGACCTGTTTATCCTGGGGCTGGCCCTGGATGCGGTCTCCATCCTCATGGGAGGGATCAACTTCATCACAACCATCATCCAGCTTCGGGCGCCGGGGATGACCTTAAGGCGCCTGCCCCTGACCCAGTGGGGACTCTTCTTCAGCGCAGTCCTCAACACCCTTTGGCTTCCCATTGTCGCTGCGGCATTATTCATGGTCCTGTGCGACCGCCGCCTGGGCACGGCCTTCTTCGTGGCAGGACCTCTGGCCCCGCGCGAGGGCGGCCAGGTGTTGTTGTACCAGCACCTCTTCTGGGGCTTCGGTCATCCGGAGGTCTACATCCTGATCCTGCCCGTCTGGGGACTGGTGGGGGATCTGCTTTCGGTGTTCTCCAGGAAGCCGGCTTTCGGTTACAAGACAACGGTTCTGTCCATGCTGGTCATCACGGTATTAAGCGGGATCGTCTGGGGCCACCATATGTTCACCAGCGGGATGAATCCCCTGGTGGGCAAGGCCTTCATGCTCCTGACCATTACGGTAAGCGTCCCAACGGCGATCTTTTTCCTCAACTGGCTCGCCACCCTCTGGCGGGGCTCGATCCGCCTGGCCGTGCCGATGCTGTTTGCATTGGGTGTTGTTTTCGTCTTCGCCGTAGGGGGCTTGACCGGGCTGTTCAACGCCCTTCAGACCTTCGATGTCTACATCCACGACACCTATTTTGTGGTGGGGCACTTCCACTATACCCTGGCGGCCAGCGTCCTCTTCGGGGCGTATGCCTTCGTCTATTTCTGGTTCCCGAAGATGTTCGGACGGCAGATGGGTCCCCTTTTGGGGAGGCTCCACTTTTGGTTAAGCTTTGTTTTCCTGAACCTGACCTTCTTCGGGATGTTTGTGATCGGTTTACAGGGCCACATGCGCCGGATCGCCGACGCCACCGCCTATGAGTTCCTAAAGCCGGCGCAATCTTGGAACATTCTCCTTGGCTGGGCCGCCTTGGGGCTGGTCTCCTCGCAGTTTCTGTTCTTCCACAACTTCTTCCGCTCGCTTCGGAGAGGGGAAAGGGCCTCAGCCAATCCCTGGGAAGCGGGGAGCCTGGCTTGGACCATTTCTTCCCCGCCTCCATGGCATAACTACGAGACGCCTCCCATCGTTTACTGCGGGCCACACGAGTACGGGGTGTCCGGCCTGGACGGCCGGGACTGGCTGGCGCAGAACAATCCGCGCGCTAAGGAGCTGGCGAGAAGCTGATGGATAAAGCATCTGTCGCAGAATACGCTCCAGAAATTCCATCCCTGGGGATTCCCGTGGGGAAGGTGGGGATGTGGGTCTTCCTGGTTTCGGAGATTATGTTCTTTACCGGCTTGATAGGCAGCTACATCGTGCTTCGGCTTGGGAGCACAAGCTGGCCGCATCCTGGGGATCACCTCAATACCGGGCTTTTGGCCGTCAACACCCTGGTCCTGATCACCTCGAGCCTCACCATGGCGCTGGCGTTAAACTTCGCCCAGCAGGACCACCAGGATGCTGCCAGGGGTTTCCTCCTGGCCACGGCTTTGCTGGGGTCGATGTTCCTCGCCATCAAGGGCTACGACTACGCCCATATGTGGCATCAGGGATTTCGGATCTCCTCGAACTTGTTCAGCTCCTGCTACTATCTCTTGACCGGCTTCCATGCCCTCCATGTCCTTTCCGGGGTGATCCTGATCGGGTATCTTTGGCGCGCGGCTTCGGGCAGGCTTGCCGAGGCGGTCGTCGGCCGGATCGAGTACAGCGGGCTTTACTGGCACTTCATCGACATCGTCTGGGTGATCCTGTTTGCGATTCTGTGCCTGGTATAGCGTGAGGGCGACACATCCGACAGCGGCAACCTACGTCGCCATTTACGGGTGGCTCATCGGACTGACCGTACTTGAAGTCAGTGTCGTATTGGCCGGATGGCCGCAAGGTGCCATCGTCGCTTTCCTCGTTGCCACCGCATTGGCGAAGGCCTTGCTCATTGCGCTTTTCTTCATGCATCTCAAATTCGACCGGCGGGTGGTCTGGCTTCTGCCTGGAATTCCAGTGGCCATAGGGATCGTTTTTATCTTGGCCCTCTTTCCGGACATCGTGTTTCACCTGACACTGAGGATGTAGGTGTTTGCCCTGTGCGCTTTGTGCCGGCAGGCCGTGGCTTCGGG
>CAZRTR010000041.1:0-14091 GCA_964603095.1 uncultured Planctomycetia bacterium | reverse complement strand
GGAGGGGCGGGGTGATTCAACAGACGTTGGTTCTGGTCAAACCGGATGGGTTGGTCCGTTCCTTGACCGGCAACATCTTGACGCGGCTGTCGGAGACGAAGCTGGAGATCGTCGCCTCGAAGATCTGCCGGGTCTCGAGGGAGCTGGCCGAGGCCCACTATGTGGACCTGAAGGGTAAACCCTTTTATCCGGAGTTGATTCAATACCTGGCGGGGGAGCTGCACGACCGGCGCAAGGTGATGGCCCTGGTCTACTGGGGGGAGGAGGCGATTTCCAGGGTGAGGGAGGTGGCCGGGGCGACGAACCCGGAGGAGGCGGATCCGACTACGATCCGGGGCTCCTTCGGGAGAATCCGATCCTCCGGGCTTTATGAGAATGTGATCCACGCCTCCTCGAGTGAAAAGGAGGCGCAGCGGGAGATCCAACTGTGGTTCAAACCGGACGAGACCATCGTGGAGCTGTATCCGACTAAGAAGGTGACGGTCCGGGAGATGCAGGTGAAGCAGTGGGCATAATAATGGGGAATCCTTTGGTACGACCGGCTGTTGAGCAGCTGTTTGCGCTGCCGAACGTAAAACATCCCTCGGACGAGGTCCTGCGGGCCGAGGCGCAGCGGTACGGAACCCGGACGACGTTCGGCAACTATGTCTTCCATACGATGGTGAAGAACCGCTCCGCCGGCGTCACCCTCTACGCGGGGCCGGATCAGGTGCAGACCGGCCCCCTCTCCGCCAAGCAGCAGGCCCTCTTGAAGAAACTGCCTCAGACGCTGGAGAATGTCCACCGGTACATGGGGAAAGCCCCGTTCGTCTGCGTCCAGCGGTCGATCGGGGACAATCCGACCTTCACCCCCTCCTGCCGGACCTTCGTCTCCATCGCCCGGCCGGAGATGGTGCGGATCGCCTACATGTGGTGGTGCCTCCTGTTCGGGCCCCGGCCCGGCTCTCCGGAACCCATGCAGGATCTGGTCTACATCCCGGAGTGGCAGGAGAAGGATCGGCAGATCCTGGTCTTCCCCGAGGAGAACGTCACTTATGTCCTGGGCTCTGATTATCTGGGGGAGTCGAAGAAGGGGCACCTGCGCATGGCGATGTGGAACGCCAAGAAACAGGGGATGCTGGGGCTGCATGCGGGGGCCAAGCTGATCACCGCGCGGGACGCCTGCACCGGAAGGATGAAACGCTACGCAATGCTGATCTTTGGGCTCACCGCCACAGGGAAGACGACCCACTCCTGTCACAGCCATGGGTTGGACGCCCCGGGCGAGGGAATCGCCGTCGTGCAGGATGATCTGGTCTTTTTGAAATCCGACGGATCGGCCCTGGGGACCGAGCGGGGCTTCTATCTGAAGACGGAAGGGATTTATCCCGACACGCAGCCGCTGTTGCACCATGCCGCCACCCAGCCGGACGCGGTGCTGGAGAATGTGATGGTCGATTACCGGGGCAACGTCGATTTCAACGACGAGACCCTGACCTCCAACGGCCGAGGGGTGGTGCAGTGGAAAGATTTTGGGTCCGCCAAGGCTGAGACACCGAACCTTCCCCCGATCTCCGAGGTGGACGGGCTGATCGTCTGCTTCATCACCCGGCGAAACACCGTGGTGCCGATCGCCTCGAAGCTCTCCCTCGAGCAGGCGGCGGCCGCCTTCATGCTGGGAGAGTCGATCGAATCCTCCGGCGGAGACCCGACCCGGGTGGGAGAGTCGGTGCGGGTGGTGGGAACCAACCCGTTCATCGTCGGGGATGAGGCGGCGGAGGGGAACCGATTCTTCCAGTTCCTCCAAGGGTTCGGCGGGAAGGTCTCCTGCTATCTGCTCAATACCGGCGGGGTGGGGGAGGTGGTCGAGCGGCAGCCGGACGGGACCCGCCTGATCCGACAGAAGGTGACCCGGGTCCAGATCCCGGAGATGGCCGCCGTCATCCGCGGGATCGTCCGGGGCACGATCGAGTGGGAGGAGGAGCCGCTGTTTGGAAACCCGGTCCCCCGCCGCGCGGACGGGGTCGACATCGGCCGCTTTGCCCTGAGCCGATACTACGGCCAGCAGCAGATCGAGACGCTGGCGAGACAACTCACCGAGGAGCGGGTCGCCTACCTGGAGCGGTACCCCTCTCTGGATCCGCGAATCACGAAGGCCATCAAGCTTCCCTCGGCATGCTCGTCAGCATGACCGGTTTCGGCCGGGCCGAAGCGGCCCTGGCCAACGTAGGGTCCGCCGTGGTGGAGATCCAAACGCTGAACCACCGGTTCCTGGAGGCGGAGTGTCGATTCCCGGACGGCTTTCAGTGGTTGGAGGAGCCGATCCGCCAGAGGGTCGGCCGCGCGATCCGGCGAGGCCGCGTCAAGGTCTCGATCCATTGGAGAGACAAAGCCCCCGGCGCCACACCCCGTTTCCAGCCGGAGGTGGCCCGTCGGTACGTGGCGCAGCTGAAGACCTTTCAGCGACGGACGGGAATCCCCGGCGCAGTGACTCTGGAAGCGGTCCTGGGACTTCCGCAGGTGGTGTCCGCGGAGAAGAACCACGAGGAGCTGCCCCGGCCGTGGGGATTGGCCATTCAGCGAGCGGTGGGGCAAGCGCTGGATCGGGTCTTGCGGATGCGGTGTCAGGAGGGCCGGCGGCTGCGAAAAGAGCTGACCCGCCTCGCGCAGCAGCTGACCCTCTTGGCCGGCAGGGTCCGCCGCCGGGTACCGGCGGTTACCCGAACGCAGGAGATGCGTCTGGCCCGGCGGATCCGGGAGACGGCGCGTCGAGCCGGATTTGGGGAGGCGTTGGATCCGAAGGTGGTGACCCGGGAGATTGCCGCCTTTGTGCAGGGAACCGACATCAGCGAGGAGCTGGCCCGGATCGCTTCCCACCTGACCGCCTTACGCCAGGCGATCGGCGGCGGTTCCCATTCGCCGGAGGGTTCCTCCCAGCGGCGCCAAGGCCCTTTGGGGGAGAGCCCCGGACGGACGATCGATTTCCTAGCCCAGGAGCTCCATCGGGAGGTCAACACCTTGGGGGCCAAGATGCGGGATCCGGAAGCAACCGGCTGGGTGGTGGCGATGAAAAGCCAGATTGAGAGCATCCGGGAGCAAGCGGCCAATATTGAGTAAGCGCCGGCTTAGGGCCAGCGGCCGGTTGGTGGTGATCTCCGCTCCGTCGGGAAGCGGGAAGACCACACTGATTCAGCAACTGCTCAAAGTCGATCCCCACACCTGCCGGTCGATCTCGGTGACGACCCGCCTTCCCCGGGACGGCGAGCGGGACGGCAGGGATTACCGGTTTGTCAGTCGGGCCCGATTCGCGCGGGCCAAGGCCCGTGGGGAGTTTCTCGAGTGCGCCGGGATCCTGGGCCACTGGTACGGAACCCCGATCCGGCCGATCCGGCGGGCGTTGAGGCAGGGACGTGACGTGCTGTTGGGGATCGACATCCAAGGGGCAGCTCAGTTGAGACGCTCCGGTTGGCCGGTGACGACGATCTTTCTGCTGCCCCCTTCGATGGAGGCGCTTAAGGCCCGGTTGAAGCGCAGGGGCACGGAGACCCCTCGGCAGATCCGGGATCGGCTTCAGTTGGCCCGGAAGGAGTTGAGGCAGATGGAGAAGTTTGATTACGTGGTGGTGAACGATCGTCTGAAGGAAGCCGTGGAGGCCATTCGGGCGATCCTGAAGGCGCAACGATTCCGGGTAACGGAAGGGAGATCATGGTACCTCGCGAAAAATTGCTAGAAAAGATCGGGTCGGTCTACAAACTGGTGAACGTCGCCGCCCGGCGGGCGATGCAGTTGAGCGAAGGGGAGCCGGCGCTGGTGGAGGTGGACGCGAAGGAGAAACCTGCCCTAGTGGTGCTGCAGGAGATCCTGGATGGAAAGATCAGCTTCCGTCTTAAGCCCAAGGAGAAGAAGTAGCGTATGAAAAAGGAGCTGGTGGTTGGCGTGACCGGATCGATCGCCTGCTACAAGGCGTGCGACGTGGTGAGCGCTCTGCGCAAGGAGGAGGGGCTCAACATCCATGTCGTCATGACGACGGAGGCGACCCGGTTCGTCAGCCCCCTGACCTTCCAGACCCTTTCCGGGAACCGGGTCTATTCGGATCTGTTCGAGCTGCCGGAGGAGTGGGATCTGCTGCACACCTCCCTCTCGGGCGCAGCCGACCTGATCCTGGTCTGCCCGGCGACGATGAACCTGCTGGGCAAGCTGGCCCATGGGATCTGCGACGATCTGGTCACCTGCACCCTGTTCGCAAGCAAAGCCCCGGTGATTCTGGTGCCGGCGATGAACACGGCGATGTACGAGCACCCGGTCAACCGGGAAAACGTCGCCCGCCTGAGGCGGCTGGGCTACGAGTTCGTGGGGCCGGTGAAGGGAGAGCTGGCCTGCCGGCAGGTGGGGATGGGGCACATCTCCGAGGTGGAGACGATCGTGGAGGCGGTGCGCCGGCGGCTCAGGGCGGGCAAGGGAAAAGGAAAGAGGTGAGGAAGATGGCGCGTCGGGCAAGATATCGGCTGCTGATCACGGCGGGGCCGACCCGGGAACCGATCGATCCGGTCCGGTTCATCTCTAACCATTCCACCGGCACCCTGGGCTACACCCTGGCTCGGGCGGCCAAGGCCCGTGGCCATCGTCCGGTCCTGGTGAGCGGGCCCACCGGGCTGCCGGTCCCGCCGGGAGTCAAGAAGGTGGATGTGGAGACGGCCAGCGAGATGGAGCAGCAGGTGGCGAGGATGTTCCCCAAGATGGACGCCCTGATCATGGGGGCGGCGGTGGCCGATTTTCGCCCGATCCGGGTGGCGACGCAGAAGATCAAGCGGTCCGGCGTGGCCGGTTCCCTGCGTCTGTGGCAGCTGGAGCTGGTGGAGAATCCGGACATTGTGGCCAAGGCGGCCAGCGGCCGCAAGAAAGATCAGGCGGTGATCGGCTTCGCCCTGGAGACGGAGCGGCTCCTTTCCAACGCCCGGGCGAAGTTAAAATCGAAGGATCTGGACGCTATCGTCGCCACCCAGCTTTCCCCTCGAGGAAAGGGCCGCGGCCCCTCTGAAAAGGGCCGAGGCCCTTTCGGGGAGGATCCGGTCGACGGGGCGATCCTGGACCGCGCCGGCCACGTCAAACCGTTCCACGGGCTGGCGAAGCGGCGCCTGGCCGAGCGGATCCTCGACACCGTGGAGTCGATCCTCTCCTCCCGCGTCAAAGGATGAGCCCGTCCTCCGCTACGTTTTTGTATAGCCATCCGTGCCGATCATGACATCATGATGGAAATGGCCCCCCACAGAGTTTGGCCCCTTTCCTTCAAAGGAGATGGGAATAGTAGGGGAAGAACCATCCCGGGGTTCTTCCCCTACAACAAGTCCAATCCAATGGTTGATATACTGGGTAGGATGGGTTTTGTGTGACCTCCTTAGTAATGACCTCATTCCATGTATGGATTGGACTTGTTGGCGCGGTAGCCAAGTGGTAAGGCAACGGTCTGCAAAACCGTTATTCGTCGGTTCGATTCCGACCCGCGCCTTTTCGGAGCCGGGGTGGTGGAACGGTTTACACGACGGACTTAAAATCCGTTGGCCGAAAGGCCATGTGGGTTCGAGTCCCACCCCCGGCATGGGAAAATGGGCGGTTGGCGCAGTCGGTCAGCGCGCCACGTTGACATCGTGGAGGCCACTGGTTCGAGTCCAGTACCGCCCACCATCTTTCAAGAGCGAAAACCAGAGGGGGTCAGACCCCTTCTGGGTGCGGGCGAAGGGTTGCGCAGGTCAGAGGTCTGACCCCAGATGAACGAAGAGTTGGAGACACTGCGGCATAGCGCCGCCCATATCATGGCGCAGGCGGTGAAGCGCCTGTGGCCCGGGACGAAGCTGGCGATTGGGCCGCCGATCGACGATGGGTTCTATTACGACGTGGCTCCGGAGAGGCCGATCTCGGAGGAGGACCTTCCGAAGATCGAGAAGGAGATGGCGAAGATCATCCAGGCGAACCTGCCGTTCAAGCAGACCTGGATGACGAAAGAACAGGCGGTCTCCTTTTTCGAGAGTCGGGGAGAGCCGTTCAAGGTTCAGATCATCCGGGAGATCCCGGATTCCAAGGTGTCGATCTACACCGACGGGGAGTTCGTCGACTTGTGCGAAGGGCCCCACCTGAAGGGGACCGGGGAGGTCCCGGCCTTCAGGATCCTCTCCCTGGCCGGCGCCTACTGGAGGGGGGATGAGAAGAATCCGCAGCTGACGAGGGTTTACGGGACCGCCTTCTTTGAGCCGGAGGAGCTGAACCGGTTCCTTCAGATGAAGGAGGAGGCGAAGCGCCGGGACCATCGGAAGCTGGGGCAGTCGCTGAAGCTGTTCTCGATCCTGGAGGAGGCCGGAGCCGGGTTCGTCTTCTACCATCCGCGGGGGGCGGTGGTGCGGCAGCTGATCGAGGAGTACTCGCGCCAGCAGCACGCCTATCGGGGGTATCAGCCGGTGATCACCCCGCACCTTCTGCGCAGCGCGATCTGGGATCGGTCGGGACACACCCAGTATTACCGGGAGAACATGTACCTGTTCAAGGTGGAAACCCAAGAGTGGGGGATCAAGCCGATGAACTGCCCCGGGCATATCCTGATTTACGAGTCGGCCCTGCGCAGCTACCGGGAGCTGCCGATCCGGTTGTTCGAGCTCGGCACCGTCTACCGGAATGAGAAATCGGGGGTGCTGCACGGGCTCCTGCGGGTTCGGGGATTCACGCAGGACGACGCCCACATCTTCTGCCGACCGGCGCAGGTGGAGGAGGAGCTGAGCGGCATCCTGGGATTCATCCAGGAGGTGATGCGGGACTTCGGATTCTCGGAGTACCGGGTGGAGCTGAGCACCCGGCCGCCGGAGTTTCTGGGGGATGAGGGACAGTGGACGAGAGCCGAGGAGATCCTGAAACAGGTCCTGAAGCAAAAGGGGATTCCTCACACGGTCAGCGCCGGCACCGGCGCCTTCTACGGGCCGAAGATCGACGTTCACGTGAAAGACTCGATCGGCCGCTACTGGCAGTGCGCCACGGCCCAGCTGGATTTCGTTCTGCCCCAGCGGTTCAACCTCCGGTACATCGAGCAGGACGGCCGGGAGGCGACCCCGGTCATGATCCATCGGGCGATCTTCGGGTCGCTGGAGCGATTCCTCGGGACCTTGATCGAGCATTACGCCGGCGCCTTCCCCGTGTGGCTCGCCCCGATCCAGGGGGTGGTAATTCCGCTCACCCAGGATCAGGAGCCGTACGCCCGGGAGGTGGCCGCCACCTTAATCCAGACCGGCCTGCGGGTGGAGGTGGACGATCGGAAGGAAACGCTGCAGGCCCGAATCCGGGACGCGGAGCTTTTGAAATCACCCTACATGCTCATCGTGGGCAAGCGGGAGGTTCAGGCGCAGCAGGTGTCGGTTCGGGCCAGAACCGCGGGAGATCTGGGGGCAATCCCGCTCAGACAGTTCATGGACCGGATCGTTCGAGAGATTCAAACAAAGGAGGTGGGCGTATCTCAAAGAGTGTCGATCTGAGGATAAACGACAAGATTCGGGCCCGAGAGGTTCGATTGGTTGCATCGGACGGAAAACAAGGGGGTGTGGTGTCGGTCGAGTCGGCGCTGAAGGACGCGGCCGAGGCGGGACTGGATTTGGTGGAGGTGGCTCCCCTGGCCAACCCGCCGGTCTGCCGCATCATGGATTACGCGAAGTACCGGTACGAACAGGAGAAGCAGGAGCGGGAAAGCCGACTGCATCAGCGTCACGCGCACTTGAAGGAGCTTCGGTTCCGCCCTCAGATCGACGAGCACGATTATCAGACGAAGCTGCGGTCGCTGATGAAGTTCTTACAGCGAGGGGACAAGGTGAAGGTCACCCTGATGTTCCGGGGCCGGGAAATGGCCCATCAGGAATTCGGACACCAACTCCTGGATCGGCTCCAGAAGGACATCGCACCCCTCGCTCAGGTTGAGCGAGCCCCGCTGCAGGAGGGGCGATTCATTTTCATGACGGTGGCGCCCAGATAAAAGGAGGTTTCATGCCTAAATTAAAGACGAGGAAATCGATCGTGGAAAGGTTTCGTAAAACGGGGAAAGGCAAGGTGCGGTTGAGTCACTCCAACCGCCGGCATCTTTTAACCGTGCGGGACCGGAAGCGCAAGCGCCAACTGCGCCGCCCCGGGCAGTTAAGTCCGGGGGACGAGAAGCGGGTCTTGCGCCTTCTTCCATACGCGTAGGTGTCTGGCACCGGCCTTCGGCCGGAGCCTGACACCGTTTTTGTTAACAGGGGGGTCTTAAGTAAGCATGGCAAAAGTGAAGCATGCAGTGGCCGGTCGACGGCGACACAAGCGGATGGTGAAGAAGGCCAAGGGGTACTGGGGCAAGCGCTCCAAGCTGTACCGCCGGGCCAAGGAGACGGTCAACCGAGCGATGGCCTTCGCCACCCGGGACCGGAAGGTCCGTAAGCGAGAGTTTCGAGGGCTATGGGTCACCCGGATTCGGGCCGCCTGCGACGAGGAGGGCTTAAGGTACAGCCAGTTCATTGCGGGGCTGAAGGCGGCCAATGTAGGGCTGAACCGGAAGGTCCTGGCCGACCTTGCCGCCACCGATACGATCGCTTTCCAGCAGTTGGTCAAGACCGCGAAAGCGGCGCTCCCTCAACCCGTAGCGGCTTAACCTTTATTCATGGCGGCATCGGTCGACTCGCTGGAGAAGGAGCTGGATCGCCTGCTGGCCGAGGCCGGCGAGGCGCTGGCTCAGGCGGATCGGCCGGAGCATCTGGAGCAGGTCCGGATCATCTACCTGGGCCGTCGGGGTGAGTTGAACCGCTACTTCGCTTTGATAAAGGAAGAAGGATGGTCGGCCGAGGAGAAGGGCCGACTCGGTCGCAAGCTCAACGCCGTCAAACAGGAGTTGACCCAGGCGCTGGAGCAAAGGCAGAGCGTCTTGGGGTCCCGCGCTCCCCGCACCGACGGTTCCCTCGAAGATCGGACCCTTCCCGGCCACCTTCCGACGATGGGGCGGGTGCATCCGGTGACCCAGGTGATCTCCGAGATCGTCACCCTCTTCCGGTCGCTCGGGTTCTCCGTCGTGGAGGGGCCGGAGGTGGAGACGGAGTATTACAACTTCGAGGCGCTCAACATCCCGGCGGACCATCCCTCCCGGGAGGGCTTCGACACCTTCTATATAAAGGGACAGTCCCCTTTGGAGATGCTTGCTGGCAGGGGGGCGGGGACAGTCCTTGGGGGGACTGTCCCCGAAAGCAGATTCCTCCTGCGCTCCCACACCTCTCCGGTGCAGATCCGATTCATGGAGACACACCAACCCCCCTTTCAGATCCTGGTGCCGGGCCGGGTCTTCCGGCCGGACGCGGTGGACGCTTCCCACTGTTTCCAGTTCCATCAGGTGGAGGGGCTGGCCGTCGGCGAGGGGCTGACCTTCGGAGACTTGAAAGGGGTCTTGACCACCTGGGCGCAGGGGATGTTCGGCCGCGCGGCCACCTTGCGGTTCCGCCCCCATTACTTTCCGTTCACCGAGCCCAGCGCCGAGGCCGATCTTGGCTGCATATTCTGTCAGAGGAAGGGCTGCCGGGTCTGCGGGCAGAAAGGATGGCTGGAGATCCTGGGCTGCGGGATGGTCCACCCGGCCGTTTTCAAGGCGGTCAGGTACCTTCCCGGAACGGTCGGGTTCGCCTTTGGGATGGGGGTGGAGCGGATCGCCATGCTTAAATACGGGATCGAGGATATCCGGCTCTTCTTCGAGAACGACCTGCGATTCTTGCAGCAATTTATTTGAACCGATGCGATTCTTGCTCTCGTGGCTAAGAGAGTTTTTGGAGGTTTCCCTCCACCCGGAGGCGCTGGCGCAGCGGCTGACGATGGCGGGGTGCGAAGTGACCCATCTGACCGCTGTGGAGAAGGATTGGATCTTCGAGTGCGAGGTGACCCCAAACCGGCCGGATCTGCTGAGTCATTTAGGTGTCGCTCGAGAGACGGCGGCGGTTTTAGGGCGCCGCTTTCATATGCCCCGGTGGCTTCAAAGGGAGCTCCTTCCCCTCCCCAGCGGATCGCTCTTCGCCGGTTCAGAGGAGGTCTCGATCCGGATCGAGGACCTGGACGGCTGTTTCCGATACGTGGGGGTCTGCGTCGAGGGGGTGAAGGTGGCGGAATCTCCACCGGCGCTGGCGCAGCGGCTGATCCGGTTGGGGATCCGGCCGATCAACAACGTCGTCGATGTGACGAACCTGGTGCTCCTGGAGATAGGCCAGCCGTTGCATGCCTTTGATCTGGACCGTCTGGAAGGAGCTCCCGGCTCGTCGGCGAAGTCGATGATCCGGGTCCGTCGGGCGACGGCGGGGGAGACCTTGGTGACCCTGGACGGGGTTTCCCGGGTTTTGACGCCGGAGATCCTGGTGATCGCCGACGGCCGACGGCCGGTGGCGTTGGCCGGCGTCATGGGGGGAAAGGAGGCGGAGATCGGGCCAAACAGCCGGCGTCTCCTTTTGGAGTCGGCCTGGTTTGATCCGGTCCGGATCCGGCGAGCGGCCCGGGGACTGAAAATTTCTTCGGAGTCCTCGTATCGATTCGAGCGGGGAGTTGATCCCGCTGTTGTGCCGCGGGCCGCCCTGCGGGCGGCCCGCTGGATCGCCCGGTTGACCGGCGGGACGATCGCCGGCGGACCGATCGACGTGGGGGACCGACGCCTCCCGCCGACCCGGATCTCCCTGCGTCCGCAGCGGGCCCAGCAGCTGCTGGGGGCCCGGATCACTCCGGCGCAACAGCGCCGGTTCCTGGAACGGCTGGGCTGCCGCGTCCGATCGGCGGGGAGCAGGGGATGGAGGGTGCAGCCCCCCTCCTGGCGGAGCGATCTGAAGATTCCGGAGGATCTCCATGAGGAGCTGGTTCGCCTGTGGGGATACGATCGGTGTCCCGCCACCTTGCCGCCGGTCGTCCGGCGCAAGCCGAGCCAATGTTTATCGGAAGGTCCGGATTACGCGCAACAGGAGAAGATCCGTCGACTGCTGGCCGAGGCCGGTTTCCAGGAGATTATGACCTACAGCTTAGTCAATCCGGAAGATCACAGCCGGGTGAAGTTCCTCAGTGGGGGGACAGTGATCCTGGAGAATCCGTTGTCATTGGATCAGGCGGTCATGCGCAAGACCTTGGTGATTGGAGCGCTCCAGACCTTGACGCGGAACCTCCATTTTAAGACGGCCGCCTCGTTCCAATTCTTTGAGCTGGGCCGCGTTTATTTTCAAGGGCTTCTGGAGCAGAAAAAGCCCCCGATGGAGCAGAGGACCCTGGGGCTCTTGGTGGCGGGGACTCCGGATCCGGACTGGGCCATCAAGCCGATTCCTCTGGGGATCTTCCATTTAAAAGGGGTGGCGGAGATTCTCCTGGAACGCCTTCGGGTCGGTCCCTTAAGCCAGAGATCGGGCTCTTCCGGCCACATCTATCTTACGGAGAACTCTGCGATCACATTTCACCTGGGGGATAAACCCTTTGGGGTGGTGGGGCTGGTGGATCCGAAGATCCTGGCCGATTATGAGATTCCGGGGACCCTTTCGGTGGCCTACGCCGAGCTGGATCTGGAAACGATGGCCGCCGCCCCGGCAGCTCCTTTGAGAGTTCAGCCGTTGCCGAAGGTTCCCCCGGTGGTCCGGGATCTGGCGATTCTGGTGGCTCAGGATCTCCCCCAGCATAAGATCGCCGAAGCGATCCTGGAGGCGGCAGGCCCCTTATTAAAGGAAAGCCGACTGGTCGACCTGTACCAAGGCCCGCAGGTTCCGGGCGGCAAGAAAAGCTTATGTTTTCGGCTGAGCTTCTTGGATCCGGATCGGACCCTGACCGAAGAAGAAGTAACCGGTGCAGTTAAAGGGGTGGTGAACCGACTTAATTCCATGTTCCAGGCCATGTTACGATGATAGTCGCGGAGTGTAAAAAAACGTAAACTTAATGGAAGAAACAGGCCCCCTCCCGTGTTTTATAGAAGTGGAGGGAATGCAGATATGTTACTTCACCCGACAATAGAAGAGATCTCCCGGTTGCTGGACGGGATGCTAGAGGAAAAGAGGCAGGTTCGGCTTTATCGGCATCTGTCCGGCTGCACCGGCTGCCGGGAAAAGCAGGAAGCGCTTCTTAAGGTCAAAGGGACGCTGGCCGATCTTCCGATCATCGAGGAGGCGGTCCTCAAACCGGCGCAGCTCCCGCCCATCGGGGCCCCCGAGATCTCTCATGCTCTCCAGTGGAAAGGGCTCGGTGTCGGTGTCGGCATCGGCTTGGGATTGGTCGGTTTCCTCTTCCTGAGGCCGGCCCAGCCGGAGCTGAAGGTGATCTCCAGCAGCACGCCGGTGTCCAGCTCACAAGGAGCGTTGGGGTCCAAGGTTTCCACAACGGAGGCGATCCAAACCCTTTCGCAGGGGGCGGGCCATGTCGATCTTGAAATCCCGGGCCAGGTCTATCTTCGGCTTAAGCCCGGAACCACCTTAAGCTGGCAGCGGGTCGATCGCAGTTGGTTGAGCCGCAGGCCGCAGCTGGTGGTGAGCTTGCTGCGGGGAGAGTTGCTGGTCCGCACCCAGGAGGGATTCTGGGGAAGCCGCCTGCAGGTCAGAACCCCGACGGCCACCAGCTTCGTCAAGGGAACCGCCTTCTCGGTCAAAGTGGAGCCGACCGAGGAGTCGACCGTCTTGAAGGTGCTGGCGGGCAAGGTCTTCTTCTCTCCTCACTTAGAGAAGGTGGGGGTCGATGTGGCCAACGGCCAGGTAAGCCGCATCCGCTCGGAGCGTTTGCCGGTCAGGCCCCAGGCCCTCTCGACCCAGGAGCGGCTGGATCTGTTGGAGACCTATCGGATCGGGATTGATCCTCAGGCCGCCCTGGTGGTAGGTGGAGAGCCGGAGCGGGTGGAAGAGCTGCTCAAGCCATGCTTATTGTACTTGAGCGATCGGACTCATCCGGAGGTTCATCCGTTCCTGCGCAAGGTGGTGGAGAAATTGAACGCCGCCCTGTTGACCGGGGACCCGGCCAAGGAGATGGGAGCATTGAAGATTCTGGAGATGACCCTGGAGCATATGAAAGACAAAGAGCTGGCGGTCCCTCTTCGGCTGTACGCCGGGGCCACCTGGGTCCGGCTGGGAGAGCCGCGCCGTGCCATGGGACATTTCCGCTGGGTGATGGAGGAGACCCCCGGACATCCCCAGGCCGGTTTGGCCGGTATCGCCGCGGGGGTGGTAGCGGAGCGTTACCTGGGGGACCAGGAGCTGGCCCGCCTGAGCTACCATAAGGTGGTTTCCCGGCACCCGAAGAGCCCGGACGCGGTCTACGCCAGAGAGCTTCTACAGGTGCGGCCCTCTCCGGCCGCCTCGATCCCGACCGGCTCGATCGGTTAAGACCCATCCGGTTTTCTTCCTTAAAATCCGCTTGCATTTCCCCGGGTCCGGTGCTACGGTAATTTCGTCCCTGCGGTGTTCGTGTTTGTTCAGGTCTATTCTGAGCCAACACCAGAATTAACGGGAGCCTGACTTCAGCGGCGGAGAGCAGGCCCATCCGTCGAGAGGCGGAAGGGAAGCATGAGAAGCCGCTGAGAAGGTGCCCAACGTGTTTGGGACCAGGTTCACGAATGGTCTGTTCACACGGCACACGCGGGGATTTTTCTTTTTAGAGGTGTCCAGTGTCCCGTAAAAGTCTCTCCAGTTCCGATCTATTCCAGAAGGAATCCATCGAAGCCCCCGCAGAAACCGCTCCGCTGGCGGCCCGGATGCGGCCCCGGGACCTGTCCGGATTCGTCGGGCAGCCCCACCTGGTCGGCCCCGGAAAAATCCTGACCCGCACTTTGGAAGCGGACCGGCTGACCAGCTTGATCCTTTATGGACCTCCCGGCTGCGGCAAGACCGCCCTGGGATTCTTGGTCGCCACCAAAACCAAAGCCCACGTTGAGAGGATCAACGCGGTGGCGGCTGGGGTCGACGATCTTCGCCGGGCGATCGAGGGGGCCCGGCTGCGCCGCTCGGCCACGGCCAAGCGGACGATCCTGTTCATCGACGAGATCCACCGGTTCAACAAGCAACAGCAGGATGTCCTGATGCCGGAGGTGGAGGATGGCACCGTCATCCTGATCGGGGCCACCACCCACAACCCCTTCTT
>CAZRTR010000040.1:0-16291 GCA_964603095.1 uncultured Planctomycetia bacterium | reverse complement strand
CTCCATCAAAGCGGCGTAGATGAGCGGCACCAGAATCTCATGGTGCCCGATCAGGTTGATCGCCTGGCCCCCCAGCGCCGTGGGGCGGCTCAACACATTCTGATGGGGCCGGTAGTGGGGGATCATGTCCAGGTTCGCGGCAGTGAAATCTTTCACCTCGAACCCCAAGTTCCGTCCCGTCGAAACCGCCTTCAGGAAGACCTCCGGCAGGATCACGGCCGACCCGACGTTCAAGACCACTCCTCCCTTGAGCCCCGACACCACCTGGGTCAAGATCCGGAAATCGGTCAAGGAGGTTTGCCCCAGAGCAGCCCCGTCGCAGGAGGGGTGCGGATGGATGATGTCGGTCCCGATCGCCACATGGACGGTGGCCGGTATCTTGGCTCGGACGGCGGCGGCGAAGATGCTCAACTTCTTGAATCGCAACCGCTTCAATTCGATCAACCGCCCCACCGCCTCTCCCAGCCCCAACCCTTTCTTGGCCCCTTCCGAGATCGCCCCATTGAGGAAGTCGGCCGTCTCCCGGGCCATCCCGAAGGAGCCGTCGGCCAGCGCCTCCTGCACCTCCTCGGAGGTCTGCCCCTGGTAGGCCAGCTCGAAATCATGGATGATCCCGGCCCCGTTGGTGGCAACGGCGGTGATGACCCCCCTCTCGATCAGATCGACGATCAAAGGGTTCAGCCCCACCTTCAGAACATGGGCCCCCATCATCCAGAGGACCGTTTTCCGCGTTCCGTGGGCCTTCGCGATTTGCTCCACCAACCGGTGAAGGTTCTCCGCCGCCAGGATCCGGGGAAGCCCATCGAAGAAGGTCCGGAAGGATGCCCCGGCCCGGATCGGCTTGGCGAAGGATTGAACCGCCACTTTGCTGGGTCGTTCGGAGAGAGAGTACCGGCGTAGGCGCTTCAGATCGAGGGGGGCCAGGCGCGGCATAGGAACATTTTACCCCCAAAAAATTTTTTCTCAAGTGGCCTTGACGTTTGGGCATGGGATCAGGCATACTTCGTGTGAAGGCGGTACAAAGCGCCTTTGGGTTGTTTGACATTCTCGATAAAGGCAAACCCCGCGCAAGCGGGGGTCGCAAAACCACGGGCCCCATGTGGGCAGCCGGGTTACCGAAAGAGTGTGAAATGACGTTGGCTGTGGCTCTACAACTTCTGCTTTTGGGCGTCATCGGCATCTGCCTGATCGCTCTGACGGTCACCCTCCACTCCACCCTTCAAACGGCGCGCCAGTTTTCCAAAGAGGCCACCCGCACCCTGGAGGAGGGGCGGCAGCTCCTCCACCGGGCCAATCGGGCGACCCATGGATTGGAGAAGTGGGTGGACAGAACTCGCGGCTTTTTCACCGGTCGTTTTTTTGGGAACGGGGCGAGGGCGGGACCTCGTCGCGGTGTCGTAAAAAGGTAGGGGTGTCTGGCACCCGAAGGGTGCTTGACACCGTTTTTAGTTAGCAAAGTCAAGGAGGAGACATCGAATGAAGGTCAACCGTGGATGGAAGAAGGTGGGACAGACCGCAGGGGCGTTCGCCCTGGGGGCAACGGCGGGATCTTTGATCGCTCTTCTGTACGCGCCCACGTCGGGCCGGATGGCCCGCAGGCGGATCGCGATGAAGTTCCGATCCCTGCAGAACTCGACCCTTCGCCAGATCAAGCAGACTCAGCGGCTGCTGGTGAAGAAGGCCGGCAACCTCCGGCAGGTGGCTTTCAAGAAGATTGGCCACACCCGGGACTGGCTCGTCGAGAAGGGGGCCAACGGCAACGGCCGACGGTATCATCGCCGGGCTCGAGTCGCCCACGCCTAAGAAATCACAGGGACGGTTCTCCGTAACCGGCCGATTTTTAGTCGGTTACGAGAGAACCGTCCCTCCTTTTGTGAGGTGATCCGATGCAGATGCTCACGTCCGTAACGGAAGGGGGCCAGACAACGATCCCGGTCCAGATCCGGCGGCGGTACAACCTAAAGACACACTCCAAGCTGATCTGGCTGGACCTGGGAGAGACGATCTCGGTCATCCCGGCCTCCGAGGATCCGATCCAGTCCCTCCGGGGGATGTTCAAGCAGAAAGGTCTGACGAAACTGCTCCTGGAGGAGAGGCGCCGGGAGAGGCAGCGGGAACGGGAATAACCATGACCCCTCGCTTCACCGGTGTCTATCTGCTGGACGCCTCCGCCCTGTTGGCCTATGCGGGGAATGAATCCGGCGCCCATCGGGTGGAGCATCTGCTTCGGACCGCCCAGAAGGGGGAGTGCCGCCTGCTCATCTCTTCCCTGTCGATTCAGGAGGCCTGCTCGGAGGTCTGGTTCAAAGAGGGGGAAGAGGCGGCGCGGCTCTTCTACGGGCGGCTGGCCCGCTTGCCGCTTCAAACGGTGGGGGTGGACGATCAGCTCCTATGGCTGGCCTGCGAGATCCGGACAACCCGACCCCTGTGCGCCACCGACTCCTGGATCCTGGCCACGGCGAAACGATACCAGGCGACCCTCGTCCACAAGGATCCCTCCCTCGATCAGCTTCCGAAGTTTGTTCCCCTCCTCCCGCTCCACAAGAACGGATCTCCCTAGGCCTCGCCCCCTCTTCTACCATTGGGACGGTTCTCCTCAACCAATTACAAATTCTAAAGTTACGCCAGAACCGTCCCCATTAGCACTACTCCATCGATAATCCTGCCTTAACTTCACCATCCCTGCCTTGACGGGGTTATCTTCGATGTACTCCCTCGCAGCGTTCAGGTGTTCCTGGTTCTGGACCACCCAACTGCTAAAACGGTCCTGGAAAAGATGGCCGGTCCTCTCATGACGACGATTGAAGTACCTCACATAAGCCACATGGAAGGCATGGATTGCCTTGGAAAGCAACGCGATGGAAGGAGAACGAATTAACCAATGTACATGGTTCGTCATCAAACAGTAGGCAAAGATTTGAAGATTGTATCGGGCACGGTACTTCTCGGCCAGGTGCAGATACCGAAGGTGGTCTTGATCGTCAAGAAAAAGATTCTGACCCCCATTTCCTTTGGCACAAACATGGAAATAGGCATAGATGGCTAACTGCGAACGTGCTCGACGGGGAGACATACCTTATGGGGGACGGTTTTCGCGTAACTTCATACAAACCAAGTGGTTTCGTAGAACCGTCCCTGTTGAGGGGGGAGGGCGTTGGCCCTCCCCCCTCCGCTCCTTCCTATCTTTTCCGTTTCTCTACGGTAGGCAAGTCGTTCGATTGATAGGCCTTCAGCACCGTCTCGGAGATCTGCTGGCGGGCCTCCTTGGAAAGAGGGATCACCGTGTCGTACCAGTTGCCGTCCTTCCCCATCTCGCGGGGCATGCTGACGAACAGGCCATTCTTGCCCTCCACCACCTTGACTCCTTTGATGAGGAAGGCCTCCTCCAGAGCCACATCGCAAAAAGCCCGAAGGGTTCCCTCTCCCTCCAGCTTGTTGATTCTTTTCACTTCCATCTCCACCTGTGTCGACATCTTTGCTAAGCCCTCCCTATTAAGCTCGCCAAAATAGGTTTTGGCAAAGCTAAAATCGTGCTAGACACCTACTCTATCTACGGTTACATCCACGCCACCCGGTCCAACGCCCGGTACTGGATCGCTTCGGCCAGATGCTCGGCTAAAATCTCCTCGGATCCGGCCAGGTCGGCGATCGTCCGGGCCACCCTTAAAATCTTGTCGTAGCCCCGGGCCGACAGCCCCAGAGTCGGGATCGCCTGCTTCAAAAGCTGTCTCCCCTTCTCATCGATCCGGCAGAAGCGCTTCAGCTGCCGATACCGCATCTGAGCGTTGGTGAAAACTCTCGGCTCTCCTTCAAATCGCCTGCGTTGCCTCGCCCGGGCCTGAGCGATCCGGGCCCGGATGGCCAAGGAGGATTCTCCGGACCCATCGCCGGTCAGCTCCGGCACCGAGACGGCAGGCACTTCCAGGTGGATATCGATCCGGTCCAGCAAAGGGCCGGAGACTTTTGAACGGTACTTCTGGATCTGCGACGGCGAACAGGAACAGGTCCTCGTTGGCTCCGCGCTGAACCCACAGGGGCATGGATTCATCGAAGCCACCAGCATAATCCGGGCTGGAAAGGTGGCTGTTCCCTGGACTCGGGAGACAGTCACCCGCCCCTCCTCCAACGGCTGGCGCAGCGACTCCAGGGCGGGACGGCTGAACTCCGGCAGCTCATCCAGGAACAGCACCCCATGGTGGGCAAGGGAGATCTCCCCTGGCTTAGGAATCGCGCCGCCTCCGATCAGCCCAGCGTCGGAGATCGAATGGTGGGGACAGCGAAACGGCCGCTCGGTCACCAGGGGTATCTCCGGCGGGACCATTCCCATGACGCTGTAGATGAGGGTCGTCTGGAGCGCCTCCTCCAGGGAGATCGACGGCATGATCGTCGGGATCCGCTGGGCCAGCATCGTCTTGCCCGCTCCCGGGGGTCCATAGAGAAGGAGGTTATGGCCCCCGGCCACCGCCACCTCGATCGCCCGTTTGGCCACCTGCTGGCCCTTCACCTCCGAAAAATCGAGCCCATCCGGAGATGGCGGCTTCAACCACCGGTTGGGATCTCCCGTCAGAGGAGCCACCTCCTCGGCTCCTTTCAAGAAGCCGATCGCCTGATGCAGGTGCCTGATCGGATAGACCGGCACCTGGCCCACAATCGCCGCCTCGGGCCCGTTCGCCGCGGGAAGAAGAAGGCGTTTCCCTTTTCCCTTCAAACTCAAGGCGACGGCAAGCACCCCGGGAACCGGGCGCAAGGTTCCATCCAAGGCCAACTCTCCCAACGCGACCACATCGGCGAACATCCCCGGCTCCAACTGCCGGGAAGCGGCCAGAAGCCCCAGAGCGATTGGGAAGTCGAAGGCGGACCCTTCCTTCCTCACGTCGGCCGGCGCCAGGTTCACCGTGATCCTCGTCTGCGGCCAGGCGAATTGGGTATTCTTCAAGGCCGACTTGATCCGATCCTTCGACTCCCGGACCGTCGCGTCCGGAAGCCCCACGATCGTCACGCCCGGCAGCCCGTCGGCCACATCCACCTCCACCGTGACCGGAGCCGCCGTCACCCCCACCACCGTCGCCGTCTCCACCTTCGCCAGCATCGTCGGTTACCCTGCGTGAAACCCGATCCTGCGCCGGGGCAACTCCGGCGGCGCCATCAACTGCCGAATCGCATCGAATACCACCCTGAACTGGGCGTCATATCTCTTTTCCAGCGCCTCGAGTTTCCGAGCAAGATTCCGGTGAGTCGCCAGCAGCCGCCGTAACCGGACAAATACCCGCATGATGGCAATGTTGACTTGAATGGCCCGCTCGCTGTGTAAGACACTGGAAAGCATGGCTACCCCTTGTTCGGTGAAGACGTAGGGGAGATACTTTCGATGCTTCCCACGGCCACGTTTTTCTAAGATCGCAATTTGCGATCTTAAAGATCCAGCCTCCTCTGAAGTCAATTGAAACGTGAAATCGGGCGGGAACCGCTTGATGTTCCGTTTTACCTGCTCGTTGAGCCGGAAGGTAGGAACTCCATAAAGCTTCGCCAGATCACTGTCCAAGAGGACCTTCTGCCCTCGGATCAAAAGGATTCGGTGCTCGATCAACTCTGGGGAATAGACCCTCTTCCTTGCCATGGCCAGGTACGTTACCATACCGGAGCAACTATTTCAACAAAAATATTTATCTATAGGCAATTCCGGGCAGCGCTGGGAAGGCCCGATGCGCAGGGCGACAGGGAATAACGGGGAACTATGCGAACAAATCGGTGAGGGTAGACAGAATCTCCGGCAGGGTGATCCCTTCCAGGTTCAGGTAGGGGGTCACGTTGACCCAGAAGGTCGGCCGGCCGCCGGCCAGGGCTTGAGCGACTACGATGGGAACCGCTTCCCAGGGCAACGGGGTTTGCTCACTTTCAGGATGCCGGACCACCCGGATCACGCGGTAGCCCTGGGCCTCGAACGCAGCTATGCTCTTGGATGTGAGGAGTCCAAGCCGTAGCTTTGTCTCCTCCCTCCACCCAAAGGCGCCGTGCAGATTCTCCCCCAGGCCCCTGAGGGCGCCCTGGGTTTCTCCATCATCGCCGGCCACCCCCAGCAATCCTGGCTGGATGAGCACCGCAACCTTGTCCGTCACCTGCATCTCGTGGACGCCAGTGACTACCCTCATCCAGTCCGCACCCAGCGCCGCCTCCATCCACCCCGGCACCCGCTCCTCCAAGCCGGCGCCGTTTGTAGATTGCTCCAGTAGCAATTCCAAAAGCTTGTTCAGCTCTTCTTGCAATCGCTCTACCCTATCCATCAACTGTCCCAAATCACGCTCCAGAGAAGCGAGCTGGGCGTATCTTTCCTCCAAATAGGGTTGAGTTGGTACGTCCATATCTGCCCCAGCCGCTCTATACAGCCATTCCGCCAATTGCATGACGTATGCCCGGTGGCCGCCTGCCCACTCTTCAATAACCGGCCTGATTTTTGGATGATTCAACAGATCCATCCCTTGGCTCTGAGCTTGCTGGAATAGAAGGCGGACTTGCCGAGAAGCTTTCTCTGCTTGATCCAGTTTCGAAGATTGGCCCTCGACGTAATCACGCATGATTTGGGCCACCTGAAACCAATTGCCGCCTCTATCCCAGCTACCCCCTTGGACGGGGATTGAAAATGGCGTCACGATTGTCTTCCTCATCTCCTGCAAAGCGACTTCCTGTTCTCCCGGATCTCCCTCAAGGAATGTATTGAGTATGTTCCGAACCGTTTCCGAGTCCCATTCCTCCAGGCCTGTACCTTGAGAAGGTATGCCTACCGTTTGGCCAGTGATAGCAGAAAAGGCCCGTATCCGGGCCTGACCTCTCTTTGGATTATCCGCTACGAAGAGAGCGGTTGCACCGGAGTCATAAACGATTCCGCTGGGGTCAACGACGTCCTTGATAAAAAATTCGGTTGCCTGTCCCGTTACCGCATCGAAGGCCCGAATGCAGTTAGGCTCACTCACAAAAAGCCTTCGCCGATCGGGATCGTAGGCGACACCCTGCGGTGAAACCAAATCCTCGATGACAAACCCGGTTGGCTCGCCACTTCTGGGATCGAATCCTCTGACGCGTCTCAAGTAATGCTCGGCGATAAAGAGCATGCGAATGTCCTGAGCATAGGCAACCCCAACAGCCCCATCCAGTTTGATCTCTAAAGCACGGGGTTCTTTGCTCCGAACAGCGAAGCTCCGCAAGCGCTGTGGTTCTAAGACAAACAGGGTCTGCGACTCGGAGTCAAAGGCGAGAGCTTGACTCGTAATGCCCTCCAGTACCCAACCCGTTGGACGGCCTGTCCGAACATCGAAAGCACTGATCTGAGAATCGGAATAAGGTATCCCTTCTTCTAGATAAAGGGTGTCGGTCACAGGATCAAAAACGACCCCATGACTCGTCCCACGGAACGTACGGATTTCAACATCTGCCGGAAGAGCGGTATCCGAATCAAAAACCCACAAACTGAAACGACGGGGTTCTAAGATGAAAAGGCGTTGCCGCACCGGGTCATAAGCCAGGTTGCTCACAAAGTCAAACCCTGCGATCTCGAGCGATTGGCTCTTCGCGGTGATGTTCTTCAGAATTGCGGAACGCGCGAGTGCGCGAAGCTGCTCAAGCTGCTGGTCTAGCTGGATGAGAACTTTCCTGAAATCCTCATCCGAAACCTTATCCAAATCGCGAATCACTCCCACGGGGACGCCTTCCTCCCGGAACACCGCAGCTACCTGCTGGATCCAACCCGGCTCTGGCTCGATTTCCCCAATCCCTGTTTCCGTAATCCCCAGGGCTCGGGGATCCTCAATCATCCGCTTCGTATCGACGAAGAGTACCGCCCCCCAACCCTTTGCCCCTTTGTACAAGTTCAGCGGCAGTGCCTGGCCTAAGTGGAAATAAACATAGGCATCAGAGCGCCATCCCAAGACTACCCTGGATACTACTTCCTGAACACGCGGAGAGATCATAGGGTGGGGTCCAATAACGAGCAGAGATAAGCCCTCCCGGGATCGCTCCACCCCCTCCGGTTCCTCCAAGCCGGTTCGGCCTGTTTCCGGCACAGCAGGGATGGGTGCGGGAACAGGGGCCGTAATAAGTTGGACAAGTTGACGCAGGGCCTTGTCGGGATCTTTTAGGGCTTCTTCGAGGCCGGTCAGCTGGCTCTCATGCTCCGGTTGGGAGGTACGCAGGGCGAAGACCGGGGGTGGCAGGCTGAGAGTCAATGCTACGAAAAGTACCACCGTTCGGGGAGTGAAGCTTGTTCGTCTCATTGGATTTGCCTTCAGTTACAAGTTTACACGATGGTTATCTGAGCAATTGGAAATTTTTCATCCCGCCATCTGTCCACCCCAAATACCACCGCCACCTCGATCGCCCGCTTGGCCACCTGCTGGCCCTTCACCTCCGAGAAATCGAGCCCGTCCCCCGTCGGCCACGTCCACCTCCACCGTGACCGGCACCGCCGCCACCCCCACCACCGTCGCCGTCTCCACCTTCGCTAGCATCGCGGTTACTCCGCACCCTCTTGTGAATGAAACCCGATCCGGCGCTCGATCGATTCCAAAGGACGGACTTTCTTGGTCATGGTGGAGTACGTTACCACGCCGATACAACTATTTCAACAAAAATTTTATATATTGTTTAAAACGGGAGGGGCTTGCCAGCCGTACCGGGCTGTGAGACACTAAGATCGTGAGTCACCAGCGATCCCCCACGAGCCTCTTGTGGGCCCTTCTGCTCGCCGGGTGCGCGACGAGCTACAACCCGGCCACGCAGCAGCAGGAATCTCTCTTCATCCAGACGGAGCGGGAGATCCGGATGGGAGAGGCAATCTCCCGGAAGGTGGAGGAGGAGATGACGGTGGTCAAGGACCCGGCCCTCCTGGAGCGGCTGGACCGGATCGGGGAAAGAATCGCCTCCGTCGCCGAGCGGAAGGATCTCCGGTACCGGTTCAACATCGTGGAGGAGGAGGAGCCCAACGCCTTCGCTTTGCCCGGGGGGCCCGTCTATGTGACGACCGGACTGATGGCGCTGGTGAAATCAGACGACGAGCTCGGCTCGGTGCTGGGGCATGAGGTGGGCCACATCGCCGCCCGGCATATCGTCAAGAGGATCCAGGGGGCGGTGGGGCTCCAGCTGTTGGAGATCTTGGCTGCGGGAACGGGAGCCACCTCCAATCCGAGGGCCCGACAGAGCATGGACCTGGCCTTCGCCTCGATCATGACCGCTTACTCTCAGCAGGATGAGCTGGAGGCGGATCGCCTCGGCACCCGGTACCTGAAACGGGCCGGCTACAAGCCGCTGGCGGCGGTCGATTTCCTGACCCGGCTGAGGGACCACACCCTCAAGCAGCCGCCGCGCCGGTTCTCCTACTTCCGGACCCACCCTTACTTCGCCGACCGGCTCAGAGTAGTTCGGTCGGAGGCAACCGGCCAGATCCAGTTCGACGACTACATTAATATCGACTCCAGCCGATAGCCGATCGATGTTATAATCCCCCCCATGTCGCTTCGGACGGTATTTTCCTTCCTCATCCGACTGGGGGTGACGGCGGCCGCCTTCTGGTGGATCTTCCGGGGCGTCGACTTCGTCTCGCTGAAACAGACGATCTTGGGCGCCAATCATGCCTGGTTTGGGTTCGCGCTGGCTCTGTTCTTCCTGGCGCAGTTCGCCTGTATCTGGCGCTGGCACCTTCTGGTTCCGGCCCATCCTTCGCTCACCCTGCCGTTCCTGACCAATTCTTTTCTCGTCGGAAACTTCTTCAGCTCCTTCCTTCCGACGACGGTAGGGGGGGATGTGGTCCGCAGCTACGACCTGATCAAGGCGACGGGACAGTGGAAGGAGCCGCTGGCCTCCGTGCTGCTGGATCGGCTGATCGGATTGGCCGCCATGGTGGTGATGGCTTCCGCGGCTTGGGCTGTCTTCCCTCCGGCACGAACCGACCCGGTCTTGCGGTTCGGATTTCTGCTCGTCTGCGGTGTTCTGTTCGCCGCCCTGGCCGTCCTGGGCTCCCGGCGGGTGCTGCGGGCTACCCTGAAACCGTTCAAGAAGATCGGGCTGGGGCAACTAGAGACGCACGCCAAACAGTTCCAGGAGAGTTTGCTGAGCTACCGGCATCGCCTGAAGGTCGTTTTGAGCGCGCTGGGAATCTCGATCGTCATCCAGGTTCTTTCCATCGGAATCTTCGCTGCCATCGCGCAGGGAATTTACTCCCCCATCCCGCTTTTGTTTCTCGTCCTGATCGTTCCGATCCTGTTCACCGTCTCGCAGCTTCCGATCTCCTTAAACGGGTGGGGGGTCCGGGAAGGGGCGACGATCCTGTTCCTGGCTCGGATCGGAGTGGAAGCCCACCAGGCCCTGACCATCTCCCTGATCGGGGGGACGCTCCCGCTGCTCTCGGGCGCTATCGGGGGGATCCTGTTCCTGATGCGAAAGGTTCGCAAGCGCCGCTAAGCATTTCCAGGGCGTCGCCGACGAGGAAGAGGGAGCCGGTGACGACGATCAGATCCTGGGAACCGGCCAATCCCCTGGCCCTCTCAAGCGCCTCCCCCACCGACGGGGCCAGAACCGGCTGAGGATGCCACGGCCGGAAGGCGTGGGAGATCCTTTCCAGCGACTCGGCCTTGGCGACCTGGGCCCGGGTCAAAAGAAGCCTCTCCGCCCAGGGGCCGAGAATCCGCGCCATCCCTTTTAGATCCTTCTCCAACGAGGCGCCGAACAGGAGCAGGATCCGCTTCCCCGGAAACAGCTCCTCGACCGTGGCCTTGAGCGCCGCCGCCGAGTCGGCGTTGTGGGCTCCATCCAACAGGATCGGCGGAGTCCCGTCGATGAGCTGGCACCGGCCCAGCCACTGAACGCTGCGCAACCCCTCCTGGACCGGCAGCGGGCCCGGAGCCGCCCTTGACGCCATCCAAAGCTCCACCATCCGAACGGCGGTGGCGGCGTTGATCAGTTGATGACGCCCCAAGAGGGGAACCCGCGCCTGGGGGTAAGAACCCCGCGGGGTCTGGATCGAGCACCGGGTTCCTTCCTCTGACGAAGCGAGAACGCCCATCCGAACCTCTTCGGCCACTCGATGGATCGGCGCCTGGCGACGGCGGGCGACCTGTTCGATCACCTGCTCCACCGAAGGGGGCTGTGGCGCCAGCACCACCGGCGTTTTGTGCTTGATGATGCCCCCCTTCTCCCGGGCGATCTCCTCCAGCGTATTTCCCAGCTTCTCCATGTGGTCCAAGCTGATGGAGGTGATGGCCGTCACCGCCGGGAGAAGGACGTTCGTGGCGTCCAGCCGGCCTCCCATCCCGACCTCGATCACCGCCACATCCACCTCTCGACGGGCGAAGGCGGCGAAGGCGAGAGCCGTCGTCACCTCAAAGTAGGTCAGGTCCGAGGAGGCGTACGGCCGGAGAGAAGCGACTCCATCCGCCAGCTCCTCCTCCGGAATCGGTTGACCGTCGATCTGAATCCGTTCCCGGAAGGAGATCAGATGGGGAGAGGTGTACAGTCCGACCCGAACCCCGGCAGCCCTCAGGATCGACGCGGCGAAGGCGCAGGTGGATCCTTTCCCCTTGGTCCCGGCCACGTGGAGGGTCGGGTACCGCCGGTGGGGATTGTCCAGCCGTTGAAGGAACTGTTCCATCCGATCCAGACGGAAGGCATCGGGATAGCGATAGGCAACGACCTGCTCATAGTTGAGGAAGCTATCGAGGAACTGGAGCGCTTCTTGGTAAGTCACCTGACACTCTTTAGTGCCGGAAATGCCGCTCACCGGTGAACAGCATCGGAATCCTCGCCTCTATCGTCACCCGGATCACCTCCGGATCCTGGATCGATCCGCCCGGCTGGACGATCGCCCGGATACCGGCCTTGACCGCCAGCTGGGGCCCATCCGGTTTCGGGAAGAAGCCGTCGCTGGCCAGGACCGCCCCCCGGGCGCGTGAACCGGCTTTCTGGAGAGCGCAGCGGACGCTGTCGACCCGGCTGGTCTGCCCTGCCCCGATCCCCACGGTCTTTTCTCCTCTGGCGATCACGATCGCGTTGGAGCGGACGAATTTGGCCACCTTCCAGGCGAAGAGGAGGTCCCGCTGCTGAGAGGGAGTGGGCTTCTTCCGGGTGGCGAGGCGCCAACGGGAAGGATCTGTTTCTAACTCATCTGGACTTTGAACCAAAAGCCCTCCCCCGATCTGCTTGATCTCCAGGCAACGGCGCAAAGAACCCTTCCGAAACGGTCGAGTCCGAATAATCCGGAGGTTCTTCTTAACCTGGAGAATCTTCAGCGCCCTCGGGGAAAACCCAGGGGCGATGAGGCATTCCAGGAAGCCGGCGGCAATGATCGCCTGGGCGGCGGCCCGATCCACCGGTCGGTTCAGCCCCACAATTCCCCCAAAAGCGGAGAAGGGATCGCAGGCGTGGGCCGCCCGGAAGGCCTGGGAGAGGGTCGGGGCGCAGGCGACCCCGCAGGGATTCATATGCTTGACCACCGCCGCGCACGGCTCTTCAAAGGCGGCCACCACCTGAAGGGCGGCGTCCAGGTCCAGCAGGTTGTTGAACGAGAGCTCCTTCCCGTGAAGCTGCTCCGCGGTGCTCAAGCCCCCCGCCCCGTCGGCGGCCCCCGGCCACTGGTACCAGACCCCCCGCTGATGGGGATTCTCCCCGTAACGGAGAACCTGCTTCTTCCGAGCCGTCAGAACCATCCGATCCGGCCAGTCATGGTGTCTGGCACCCGAAGGGTGCCTGACACCGTTTTTAGATCCCCGATGGGCCAGGGTTTGGTGGATGACGCTGTCGTAAGCGGCGGTCTCGGCGAAGGCATCCACCGCCAGCTTCAGGCGGGTCTGCGGCGTCAAGGTCCCCCCGTGGCTCCTCAGCTCTTGAAGAACTTCGGCGTATTGCGACGGCCGAGAAACGATCCCGACCGACTCGAAATTCTTGGCGGCGGAACGGATGAGGGCCACCCCGCCGATGTCGATCTGCTCGATCAGGTGGGCCAAGCCGGCTTTCGGACGTCGGGCTTCTTGCTCAAACGGATACAGGTTCACGACCACCAGGTCGATCAGCTTTAAGCCCAGCCGGCGCGCCTGGGCCAAGTGCCCCCGATCCTGCCGACGAGCCAGGATCCCCCCGTGCACCTTGGGATGCAGGGTCTTCACCCGCCCGGCCAGAATCTCCGGGAATCCGGTAAACTGCGCCACCCCCTTGACCGGGACCCCATGCTCCTTCAGCATGCCGGCCGTTCCTCCCGTGGAGATGATCTGGATCCCCAGCCCCCGTAATCCCTGAACGAACGGAATCAGTCCGGTCTTGTCCGAAACGCTGATCAGCGCCCGCTGAATCTTCCGCTCACCCCTCACCGTTCACCTTTCATCATTTCTCTCATGAACCGCCGCGTGCCCGGCCCGGGGATCTTCCCGCCGATCCGGCGTCCGTCCACCTCCCGGATCGGAAGGATCCCCATCAACACATTCGTCAGGAACGCCTCCTGGGCGTTGAACAGGTCGTGCCGAGTCAACGGGACCTCTTGGACCGGAATCCTCAGCCGCCGGGCCGCTTTAAGAAGATGATGGCGTGTGACTCCTTCCAGGACTCCCAACCAGCCCGGGGGTGTCATCAGCGCATCATGGCTCATCAGAAACAGGTTGCTGACCGTCCCCTCGGTGAGGTAGCCGTGGGACCCCAGGCGCAGGACCTCCACCGAATCGGGCGCCTCCAGCCGAGCCAGCACGCTGCCCAGTCGCTCCGAATGTTTCACCTGGGCCGGAATCGCCTCCACCGCCGGCTGGCGGCCGGCCACCGTCCGGATCGAAACCCCTCGGGAGACCTGACGGCGAGAGTACGGAATCCCAGGATGCGGAGTGACCACCACGGAAGGGGTCCGATTCCGATGGACGGCCACTCGGACGAAGCCCTCCTTGACCTCCCTGGCCACCTGTCGAATCGGATGGGAAATCGCTCGGTCTTCCATCGGGGGAATACCGATCGTCTTTAAGGAAGCCCGCAGCCGCTCCAGATGCTCATCCAGGTAAAGAACCCTCCCTCTCCGGACGCGACAGGTTTCAAAAGCGCCGGAGGCGTCAAAAAGATCCGGAACAAACGGCGTCATGATGCGACCGAATCATCTCCATCAAGGCCTGCGCCTTGTGGAGGGTCTCTTCGTACTCCTTCGAAGGGTCGGAATCGGCCACGATGCCGGCCCCGGCTTGGAGGTAAACGGTGTCATTCACCGCGAAGGCGGTCCGGATCAGGAGATTGAAGTCCATGGCTCCGGAAGCGCTGATATAGCCCAGCGCCCCGGTGTAAAGCTGGCGGCGGACCGGCTCCAGGGCGTCGATCACCTCGATCGAGCGGATCTTTGGGCACCCGGTGATCGTCCCTCCGGGAAAGGCGGCGGCGATCAGAGCCACCGGGCGGACCTGGGGGCGCAGCGTCCCCCGAACATTGGAGACGATATGGATCACATGGGAGTACTCCTCCAGCACCTCGAACTCATCGACCCGCACCGAGCCGTAGCGGCAGACCCGGCCCAAGTCGTTCCTCTCCAGATCAACCAGCATCAGGTGTTCGGCCCGCTCCTTTTCATTCAGGATCAGCTCCTGCCGCAGGCGGGCTGTCTCCACGGCGGTCGTCCCTTTGGGCCGCGTCCCGGCGATAGGCCGGGTCTCCACCCGCCGGCCCTGGACCCGGAGGAACCGCTCCGGAGAGCCGGAGACGATCTGAAGAAAGCCGCAATCGGCAAAGCCGGCGAAGGGAGAAGGGTTGATCTCCCTCAGGCGGCGATAGAGAACCCATGGGCTTTCGGCCAGCGGCAGGGCAAATCGCTGGGAAAGATTCGCCTGATAGATCTCCCCGTCGGCGATGAAGACCTTCGCCTGACGGACCATCGCCTCGAAAGAGGCGCGGGTGTGCGTCGAGATAGGGACTGTCCCCGCCCTGTCGCTCTCCGAGAGGCGGTTCAAAGGGGACTGTCCCTGCTTTATAGGGACTGTCCCCGCTTTTCTCCTGTCGAAGGCACAACGGCTCACTCTCCGAACCAGCGCCTCTACCTTCCCCACCGCGTCGTCATAGGATCGGTCCGGATTCCCGCTCGGCTGCGCCAGAGCGATGACCCAGAGCTCCTCCTTGAGATGATCGACGACGATCGCCTCGTCGAAGAAGAAGAAGGCCAGATCGGGTAGCCCAAGGTCGTCCTGCGCGCGGGAAGGCAGCGGCTCGATGTAGCGGAAGGCATCGAACCCGAGAAAACCGATCGCCCCCCCAACGAAGGGAGGAAAGCCGGGGATCCGGACGGCCGGTTGGGAGTCTAGGAATTGCTGAAGCAGCTCCAAGGGCCGCCCCTGAAGCTCCTCGGTCTGTTCTGCGCTCTTCAACCAGACCCGATCCCCTTTGGCGGTCAGAGAGGAGGTCGGCTCCCCGGCGAGGATGCTGTACCGCCCGGTGACCGGATGCAGACGGGCCGACTCTAAAAGGAAGTGGGGAGGGCCAAAATCAACCGCCTGGAACAGCTCCTCCGCTGAGGCCTCCAGGTCGAGGCAAGCCGCTACCGGAACCCGTTTCCCGGAGCCGAAAAGTTCTCGGAATTCTCGTCGTGACGGCCGAATCACGCAGGTATTTTACCACACGAATCTCGAGGGGCTTAAGGGTTGACTGCTAAAGAAGATTATGCAGATCTCTCTCGAGCAAGGGCCTTTTCCAACTCCTCCACCCTGACTGCATCCAGGATCGCTTCCGGAACGCCCAGGACCAGGAACAGTTCCCGCAGACCCACCTCAGGATCTATCGGCGTTGCCTCTATGCTGGGAGGTAACATCTGGCGCAACAGTTTGGCCGTAATAGAGTCGCCGAGGTAATCGACTCGGAGATTCCCCTCCTCGGGCCAGCGGATCAGTTCGAAGGCCAGATCCTGCAGCTCGTCGCTTGGCACCATAGGGATGCTGTAGTAGTCTGCCAGTTGCTGGACCTCAAAGCTCCTTCCAAAAAGAAGGACCTTGCTCTTAAAATCAGCCGGGAGTCGCCGGATCAACTCTTCCAGCCAATCTTTCTCCTCCACCACCCAGGTGTTGATCACCAGGATCCGTTTCTCAGGGACTGCATCGGCTAACTTCTCTATCCGTGTATCACTCGACTCCTCCAAGCCGGCGGAAGCTTTTGAAAGCCAGTCTCGGCGGGATCCTTCCAGCACCGGCCAGCGGAAGGCCCCCCCGGAGGTGCGGGTCTGTTTCAGGTCGGAGGGAAGCGCGGTAAAGGCGTTGCCGAAGTGAATCGCATCCGGATGAGCCAGAAGGAAGGCCACCTCCGCACCCGC
>CAZRTR010000039.1:0-16659 GCA_964603095.1 uncultured Planctomycetia bacterium | reverse complement strand
ATGGCCATTTCCCTGATGTTAGGGTGAGTATTATCCCGGAATTATCCCAGGAAGTCTCTTGACAGAAAGGGGGCGGACGGGTATACTTTGGGTAAATTCCCCGAGGCCCCGCTTTTCCTGCTGATGCGGGATTCTCCTCGATGAAAACTTCGAGGAAACGGCGGGGCTTTCCTGGATAGAAGCTTAGAGGAAGAGGCAAACCGAATGGAAAAGATCATCGCCCGTTCCTTCGCTCTGTTTCTTGCCCTTTCCCTAAGTTTTCCTTCGAACCCTGTCCTTGCCTTCCGCCCCGAGTTCGCCGGCGGGCTGGAGGAGTCCGACTCTCCCGTCAATCGTCAGCTGGCTGGAGCGCTCAGGACTGGGCTGGAGGAGCGTCGCTGGGGGGAGACTGTTTCTTTGGAGAAGGCCAAGCTCCAGCTCCGCGAGGCCCGTCAGATCGAGTTCATGGAGGTGCACTTAGGTACACGTGGCAACGAACAGGCAGTGGTGAATTTGAACCAACGCAGCCCCGAAGAGATGGATGGGATCCTCGAGCAATTCGTCCAAGGAGCGGAGAGGGTCCTTCTCCGTCCGGAAGGACCCACGCAAATTCGAATACTCCCGGCTCCTGCCGCGGCGCCGGCGACTGCCGGTTCTGCGGCTCCTCCGTCGCTGGGGGCAGGGCTGGAGGAGTTGCCGCCAATCCTGCCCAGTTGGATATCCTCTGGGTTGGAGAGGAGCCGTATCCTGGGAAAGGGAGGGGAGGCGATGAAACAACTCCGTCTCGAATCGGCGGAGAAGAAACCTTTGGCCCACATTCTCTACAATGAAGCTACTGTGGCGGTCCTCTTCTTCTTGCATGTCCCGCCGACGGCGGATTTATCCCCAAATGTTGCGGTTGTGGATCCGTTGCTGCGGGTAGACCTTCGGAGGATAGCCATGGGTACCGGCTTTTCGTGGGCTGACATTGAGGTTTGGGATGGGAACTACCTGGTTCCTTACGATCCAGAAATAAAAAGAGACATCGAGCGGGCGACGAGAGAAGCGGAGGATCGAATTGCTCAGCGGCTGCCAGGCGTTATTCCCAGCTCAATCTTTTCCTTGCCGGATGCCTTGGGCGAGTTTGGTGCACAGCTAAAGCAAATCCTCTCTTCCTTCGGTTTGACCTTCCAGAGCGGCACACTCACCGATAGCGTCATCGAGGCCCTGTACAAAGTCGCCCAGGCCTAGAGCGACCCCCCTCCCTTATCCTGTTTTACCCTGTCGGGAATGGAGATATCCCTAAAGAGGGCAGCTCGGGCGATGGGGTGAGCGGACCTTCTCGCAGCGCGAGCGCGAGAGAGAGTGCCACCGCCTCGCTGGGGCGGTGGACGCGTGTCCGCGAATCCCCACGCCCGAGATAAACCCGGAAGAATATCCCAACTCTCCGGAAATCTCCACACTCCTCGGATCGAGGCCCTGGACAGGGTCGCCGGGATCTGATATATTTGGATAGGGGTCAAAAATACTCATGAGTTTTTTTGAGGGGTGTCGAAAATGCCCAGGGGCCTGAGGGAACGGTATCTGGCCCCCTTCATCCAGGCGGACCTGAGGGAGAAGGTGGTTCTCCTGTCGGGTCCCCGTCAGGTGGGCAAGACGACCCTGGCCCTCCGGATCCTCGAGGGAGACGAATCTCACCCCGCCTACTTTAACTGGGACTATCCTCAGGATCAGAAGCGACTCCTCAACCTCGAATTTCCCCCGCACCAGAGGATGCTGGTCTTTGATGAGCTCCATAAGTATCGCCGGTGGCGGAATTGGCTGAAAGGGCTCTATGACAAGACGAAATCCAAGCGTCAGTACCTGGTCACGGGAAGCGCCCGGCTCGACCTTTATCGTCGGGGGGGAGACGCCTTGACCGGGCGCACACATTCTTACCGCCTGCATCCGTTGAGCTTGAGAGAGGTGGACCAGCGATGCTCCGTTTCAACCGTTCAGGATCTGCTGAAGTTCGGGGGATTCCCCGAGCCCTTCTTCGCCCAGTCCAAGAGGAAGCACCGTCGCTGGCAGCGGGAAAGGATGCACCAGGTTCTTCGGGAGGATCTGAGGGATCTGGAAAGGGTCGAAGAGGTGGCGCTCCTTTCGCAGTTGGTCGAACGGCTCCCGGACCTGATCGGGTCACCCCTCTCGGTCAACGCCCTGCGCGAAGATCTCCAGGTGGCTCACCGGACGGTTCAAAACTGGCTCTTTATTCTTGAGCGGTTGTTTGTCCTTTTTCGGATCGCCCCTTTCGGCAGCCCCCGAATCCGGGCGGTCAAAAAAGAACAGAAGGCCTATCTTTGGGATTGGTCGGGGGTGAGAGAGCCGGGGCCTCGTTTTGAGAACCTGGTGGCGGGTCACCTTTTGAAATACTGCGATTTCCTGGAGGAGACCCGGGGGGAGGCGATGGAGCTGCGTTATCTTCGGGATACCGACAGGCGGGAGGTGGACTTTGTGGTGGTCAAGAATGGGAGACCCCTGTTCGCGGTGGAATGTCAGTTGAAAGATTCCTCCCCCGGGAACGCCCTTGCCTATTTTGCGAGACGAACGGGGATCCCGCAGTTTTACCTCGTCCACTGCGGCACCAAGGATTACGAACATGCCACCCTGCCCGTGCGGGTTTCTCCTTTTCAGACCTTCGTAAGAGAACTGGAGTTGCCCTGAGGTGAAGCCGTGCAGAACGTCCGGCGGATCAATCTCAGAGAGCTGACCGTCGTCGCCTTGTCGATGGCGCTGGCCTGGGGGTTGCGGGGCCAGCACGGGCATGAGCGGGGGGCGGCGATCGCCGGGGCGATGGTCGGCCTGAGCTTGGCCGCGGTGACCGGAGGGCCCCGCTGGATGGGGGCGGCGGTGATCGGCTCCCTCGGATTCTCTATCGGCGGCTCTTTAAGCTACGGCCGGTTCATCGGGTTGGCCTACCAGGGGTCCCTCGAAGCGATCCTCTCCCTCGGGCTGATCGGGTTCGCCTGGGGTGGATTGGGGTCGCTGGGGTTGGGGCTGGGGCTGGCCCTTCCAAGGTACCGGCTCTGGGAGCGGGCCCTGATCGCCGGGGGACTTTTCCTCGTCTGGTTCCTCGTGGACCGACTCTTCTGGGGGTGGATGTCCAGTCCCCAGGACCTTGCCACCCGGGAGCTGATGGCGGTGATTCTGCTGGCGGTCTGGGCGCTCCTGTCGGCCTACGTCGGGGTCTGGCGGGGAGACCGGATGTCTCTCAAGCTGGCGGTGGCTGGCGCGGTCGGATTCGGGATCGGGTTCCCGATCGCCGCCTGGGTGCAGGGGGTCGGGGGAACCACCGGGCTGCCGATCGACTGGTGGAAAGTGGCGGAACACCTGATCGGCCTGTGCGGAGGGATCTCTTTAGGATGGGCCGCCCTGACCCTGGAGCCGACCTGGACCCTGCCGCTGGCGATCCGGCCGGTGGAGAGGTGGCTGGCGGTGTTGTGGCTTTTGTGGGTCCTCCCCTCCTGGCTGATCGCCAATAACCTGGATTACTGGATCTCGGAAAAGGCGACGGTTCCGGTCTGGACCGCCGCCGCCGCCTGGACCTTCCTCGGGATCGCCCTCATCGGATACGCGGTCTGGGGATGGCTGGAGATCCGGCGGGGCCGGACCTTTGTCACCTCCTGGCTGCCCCGCCATCTGCGGACCCTGTTCCTGAGTTTCCTCTGGTTGACCACGCTGATTGCCTCCAGCAAGGGATGGATCGGGGGGACCTGGACAGCCACCCCGACGATCTTCCTTCTCTTGGCCCTTGGGGTGACCCTGGCCTTAGTCCTTCCTAGAAAGTAACTTTAAAGTTATCCCTAAATTTTCACCCCCCCCTTGTATTTTCGTCCCGGGTCAGCCATATTTAAAATTAGTGAAACGCAACAAAAACAATTTAATGTTACTGATTAAAGTTGAGATAGAAATGGGTGGTCTGAGGAATGGCGACTGAAGTCCTGACCATAAAACAAGTAGCGGAAATGCTCCATCTGCATGTGATGACCGTCTACCGGCTGGCCAAGGAGGGGAAGATCCCTGGTTTTAGGGTGGGGGGCCGCTGGCGGTTTAACCGGGAGGCGATGCAGGTCTGGATGGTGGATCAGGCGCAGGTTGCTCGGCTGGAAGGGGAAGCCCGGAGGTTGAAGCATGGCAAACAATAACAAGTCGCTGATTCTGGTGGTGGATGACGAGCCGGACCTGGTCCAGATGGTCTCGCTTCGGCTGAAGATCGCCGGGTACGATGTGACGGCCGCCTACGACGGGCAGGAAGCGCTGGATCAGGTGAAGCAGGCCCGGCCGGATCTGATCATCCTGGATCTGATGCTTCCGAAGCTGGATGGGTACAAGGTCTGTCGATTGCTGAAGTTCGACGAGCGTTACCGGGATATCCCGGTGCTGGTTTTCACCGCCCGGGCGCAGGAGCAGGATCTGAAGCTGGCGATCGAGTGCGGCGCCGAGGCGTACATGACCAAGCCGTTTGAACCGAAGATCTTTCTGGACAAGCTGGCGGAGTTGCTTCAAGCGGCGAAACAGGGAGGCAAGTCCACACCTTGAAGGCCGGCACGAAGGGGCTCGAGGAGGGGTTGGTGCAAGAGGGGCTGATCACGCCGGAGCAGTTGGCTCAGGCGCAAGGAGAGGCGGCCCGATCCGCTCAGACGGTGCGGCAGGCGCTGGTCCGTTTGAAGTTCGTGGATCCGGAGGTGATGGCCCAGTGGCTGAGCCGCCAGCTCGGGGTTCCGAAGGTGGATCTGAGATCGTACCTGATCGATCCCCAGATCCTGGCGGCGGTTCCGGAAACGCTGGCCCGCAAGCACCGGCTGATCCCCCTGTTCAAGCTGGGCGAGAATCTGACGGTGGCGATGGCCGACCCGTTGAACCTGACGGCGCTGGATGAGATGCGCCTGAAGACCGGGGTGACGGTGGAAGCGGTGGTGGCGACGGAGGAGGAGATTCTCCAGGCGCTGGAGGAGTATTACGGGGCCAAGGGGCGGGTGGAGGAGCTGGTGCAAAGCCAAGCCACCGAACCATCGGTGGTTCGGCTCGTCAACCTGCTTCTGGCGGACGGGATCCACAGCCGATGCTCCGACATCCATCTGGAGCCGGAGAAGGAACAGCTGAGGGTCCGGTTCCGGGTGGATGGGCTGCTGAAGGAGTCGACCTCTCTCCCCAAGCACCTGGAGCCGGCGGTGGTCTCCAGGGTCAAGATCCTGGCCAACCTGGACATCGCCGAACGGCGCAAGCCGCAGGACGGCCGGTTCCGGATCTCGATGGAGGGACACGAGGTGGACCTGCGCGTCTCCGTCATGCCGGCGATCGACGGGGAGACGGTGGTGTTGCGGCTGCTGGATGCGGAGGGGCTGAAGATCGGGCTGGAGCAGTTGGGGATGGATTCGGCCCTTCTGAGCCGGTATCAGAGTTTGCTCGAGCGCAGCTGGGGAATAATCCTGGTGACCGGCCCGACCGGGTCGGGCAAGACGACCACCCTGTACGCCTCCCTGAGCCGCCTGAATTCGGTGGAGAAGAACATCGTGACGATCGAGGACCCGGTGGAGTACCGCCTTCCCGGGGTCCGGCAGATCCAGGTGAATCCGTCGGTCGATCTGACCTTCGCCACCGGTTTGCGGTCGATCCTCCGCCAGGACCCGAACATCATCATGGTGGGAGAGATCCGGGACAGGGAGACGGCGGAGATCTCGATCCAGGCCGCCTTGACCGGCCACCTGGTCTTCTCCACTCTGCACACCAACGACGCCCCGACGGCGGTCACCCGCCTGCTGGATATGGGGATCGAGCCGTTTCTCGCCGCTTCCTCGCTGGCCGGGGTGGCGGCCCAGCGGCTGGTCCGGACAATCTGCCCAGACTGCAAGGAGCCAAGCAAGGGCTGCCGGAAATGCAGCCAGACCGGCTACCGGGGAAGGGTCGGGATCTTCGAGCTGATGGAGATGGATGAGGAGCTGGGGCGCCTGGCGATCGCCAAGAGCTCCACCTCCGCTCTCAGGACCCACGCGGTGGCCAAGGGGATGAAGACCCTCCGGGAAGACGGATTAACCAAGGTCCAGCAAGGGGTCACCACGATGGAGGAGGTCCTGCGCGTGACGCAGGAGGAGTAAACCGATGCCGACGTTTACCTACCAGGCGCGGGATGACAGCGGCCGGCGTGTCAAGGGTGTGCTGGAGGCCGATTCCCTCGGCTCCGTGGCTGGCCGGCTGCGGAAGATGGGCTACCTCGTCACCCGGATGGAGGAGGTCGCGGCGACGGCCAAGAGGGGAGTTTCCCTTCTGCCGGGGGGGGGTAAGGGAAGGGTGGCGCAGGAGCCGCTGTTGCTGGCCGCTCTTCAACTGGCCAACCTGGTGGAGGCCGGGGTTCCCCTGATCTCCGGGCTGCAGACGGTGGCTTCCTTGGTCAGTCACCCCTCGTTAAAGGAGGCGCTGGAGGGGGTGGTTCTCCAGATCGAAGGGGGCACCCGCTTCTCCCAGGCGTTGAGCTCTTATCCGAGGGTCTTTCCGAAACTGATGGTCAGCATGGCGGCGGTGGGGGAGCAGAGCGGTCACCTGGATACGGTGCTTGCCCGGTTCGCCGATTCTGTGGAGAAAGATCTGGCCCTCACCCGGTCGGTCCGAGGGGCCCTCCTTTATCCGATCCTGCTGCTCGCCGCGGCGGTCGTCCTGATCCTTTTCGTGGTCGCCTTTGTGGTACCCCAGTTCGCCACCGTCTTTGCCAAGGCAGGGGTCGCTCTTCCGTTGCCCACCCGGATCCTGCAGGGGATGGGGACGGCGATTCGGTCCTACAGTGGGCTGCTGGTTCTTCTGACGGGCGGGGTCTTCTTCGCGGGAGAGGTCGCCGCCCGCACCGCCGCCGTTCGGCTCCTCCTCGATCGGGGGATATTCAAGGTTCCGCTGGTCGGCCCGATGGTTCGGCAGGTGGCGGTCGCCCGCTTCGCCCGGACCTTAGGGACGCTGGTCCAAAGCGGGGTTTCGATCCTGGCGGCCCTGGAGACGGCCGCCGGGGTGGTGGAGAACGCCGTGATCCGGCGGGAGATCGGCCGGGTCTCCTCGGAGGTGGAGCGGGGGGAGCGGATCGGTGTGACGTTGGGGAAGGGCAAGGTTTTTCCCCCGGACACGGTCCAGATGATCCGGGTGGGGGAGGAGTCGGGGCGGTTGGACACGATGCTGGAGAGAATCGCCGATGTGTACGAGAAGCAGGTCAGCTTCGCCTTGAAACAACTGACCACCGTGCTGGAGCCGATCCTGTTGATCGGGATGGGAGGGGTCATCGCATTCATCATGGCTTCTCTTCTTCTTCCGATGTTCGACATGGTGAAGGTTTTACAGCGGGGAGGGATTCGATGAGAAGGCGTCAGAGGGGATTTACCCTCATCGAGTTGATCATCGTGATCGCCGTGATCGCTATCCTCGTGGGGATCGCTTTACCTCGTCTTCGCGGGATGATCGATGAGGGGAACACGGCCAAGGCGGCCTCGGAGCTCAGGGCCCTGCAGGCGGCGGTGGAATCGTACTACATCCACAACAGCAAGACCTACCCGACCGACTCCGGCGGGGCGACGAGCTGGCAGTCGGCCTTGACCGGCGCCCGGCCGCTTCTGATCGGCTCGGTCTTAAACGATCCGTTCGCCAGTTCCGGCACCCAGTACCGGTACGACCGGTCCGCCAACGGGCTGTACTACATCCTTTGGTCGGTGGGGACGGACAACACCGCCGACATCACGGGGGTTGGAGACACCGGCGGGCTGACCGGTTCGGCCGATGACGACATCTACGTCTCCAATGGAACGAGCGGCACGGGCGGCTTCTAACCGGGGTCGTGGGTTCACCCTCCTGGAGGTGATGATCTCCACTCTCCTGCTCGTCGGATGCGTGGTGTCCATTGCCTGGGCGCTCAACCTGGGGCTGCTCGCCTCCGCCGATCTGGAGAACGTCAACTTGGGGCTGGCCATCGCGCAGGACAAGATGGAGGAGATCAAGAATACGGCCTTTGGAAGCGTCTCCTCCAGCGGCCCGACGGCGGATTCGAATTTTTCGGCGTTCAATACGACGGTGACCGTGACCGGCACGGATCCCAAGCAGGTGGCGGTGGCGGTGGCCTGGAATGCCCAAGGGGGCTCCTCCAGCGTGACGCTAACCACCCAGGTGGCCAGCTATTGAGGCGCCCATGAGAGGGAAAGGGATGACGCTCATCGAGGTGATGATCTCGCTCCTTCTATTCTCCGCCTTAGTGGTCGGAGCGACGATCGTGTTCAACACGGTGCTGTTGAGTTGGGCCAGTTCCGGGACCCGTTCCGGGATCGAGATCCCGTTGGAGCGGGCGATGGAGGAGATGGCGCGGGACCTCAGGGAGGCCAGACAGATCCAGTCGACGGCGAACTACGACGAGGTCCGCTACACAACGGACGGCTCGACCTTCTCCGTCTACTATCTCTACCATGCGAGCGATTCCTACGGTCCCCCGCCGGCGTTTAACCAGAGCTCCTATCAATTGCGCAAGGCGACCTTAAGCGGCGGGATCGGCGGGACCTTTACGTACGGATCCGGCAACCTCCTGCTGACGGATGTCTTGCCACCGCCCACGACCGACTTGTCCGCCAGCGGAAATCTGGTGACCTTGGATGTCAGCGTCGATCGGGAGGATGAAACGATCCGCTCCCGAACCCGGGTTCGGCCGAGGAACCTATGAGCCGTTTCCGAGGAGATCGATGGAGGAATCAGGGGGGGGCGGTGATGATCTTCACCTTCGCCGCGATGGTGGTCCTGGCGGTGATCGTCGGAGGATTCCTCTTTATGATCGCCACTCAGACGGCCGGTTCCGGCGGCGGGTTGACCAGTACCCAAGCCCTTTGGGTGGCCGAGGGGGGGATTCAGCAGGCCCTGTATTCCCTGAAGAACGACTCCTCCTTCCGCAGCAGCCCCACCTCGCCGGTCACCGGGAGTCTGGGAGAGGGAAGCTACTCGGTCACGGTGAGCAAATCGGGAAGCACCTATGCGCTTTCCTCCACCGGAACGGTTGGTGAGTTAAGCCGCCGGATCGACCAGACGGTCACTGTCACGGTCGCCTATCCGGCCGCTTTCAGCTACGCCCTCTTCGGAAATACCAATGCCAGCACATTGCAGCTGAAGGATAACGTGACCATCTCAGGAAACCTATACGTTGACGGAGCGGTTCAGATTGCCTCGGGGGCGAGCGTCACGGGCGGTCTCATCTATGCCGACAGCGTCAGCGGAAGCGGCTCCTACACCGCCGCATCCGGCCCGCCCGACCCGGTGCCGACCTATCCGGCCTTCACCACGACCAGCTACGACAGCCAGATCACCACCGCCGAAAGTAGCGCAAGCAGCGACTGGACCCTAAGCGGCTCCTCCAGCTACAGCTTAGGCGGCGGCACCGTCTACTACCAGTCGGTCACGATCAAGGATTCCGCGACCATTACCGGCCCCGGCACCATCGTGGCGACCGGGGACGTCGTTTTGAAAGACAACGCGAGCATCGGCTCCGGTGTGACGATCATCACCAAGGCCGATCTTACCGTGAAGAACGACGCTGTGGTGCAAAGCGGAGGGATCCTCTATGGACGGGAGAGTATTGAGCTGAAGGACGACGCCAGCGTCACCGGAAGCGTGCTGTGCCCCGCCAGCGGCAAGACGGTCACGATCAAGGAGGATGCGACTCTGACGGGACTGGTCTATGCCAACACCTTGAAGCTCAGGGATGATGCGGTGGTTACAGGGTCGGTCGTTGCGAACAGCTACACCTCCAACAAGATCACGGACGATGTTCGGGTCACCTACAATGCCTCTGCCCTTCCCAGCACGATCCCTGCTGGGATTCCGGAGGGCACGGTCACGGTCAGCCCGAACACGAATTGGGACGAGGTTTGACGCCGATGAGACGCTCAAAGCGGATCATCGGGTTGGACCTGGGGACGTACACCTTCAAGCTGGTCCAGTTGGAGCTGCGGAAATCGGGGCCGGTGGTCCTTCAGTGGAGGGTAAAGGAGCTTCCCTCGGGGGCCGATTCGGCCGGCCGATTGGAAACCCTGAAGCAGCTCCTCAAAGGGATCCCGCTGGATCGATCGACCCGAGTCGTGAGCATCCTGGACGACCCGTTTCTCCTGCTGCGGCAGGTGACGGTGCCCCCGATGCCGCCGGGGGAATTGGCCGACGCGGTCCGGTGGGAGCTTCAGCCATACCTGGCGATGCCGGCGGAGACGGCCACGGTCGACGTGCAGATTCTGGGGGAGGTCCAGGAGAGCGCTGCGAAGAAGGTCAGGGTGTTGGCGGTGGCGGCCCCCACCTCGATGATCAAGGAGCATCTGGAGTTTCTCGCCCAGGCGGGGGTGAGGCCGGCCCAGTTGGTTCCCAAGGGGGTGGCGATCTGCGCCTGGCTGCGTCACGCCCGTCCCGAGTCGGCGGAGGGGCCGATCGCCCTGCTCGATCTGGGAGGCACCGCCTCCGATTTTCTGGTGATTCAGAAGAGTCAGCCGATCTTCGTTCGGAAGATCCCGGTGGCCGGCAGCGACATCACCAAGGGAATGACCGGCGTCCTAATGACCTCCCAGGGGCAGGTGGGATTGAGTGAGGAGGAGGCGGAGGCCCTCAAGAGGCAAGTCGGAATCCCGACGGCCGGTTCTACCGACCTGGGACCCAAAGGGATCTCCGGAACGCAACTGCTCTCCCTGATTCGAGGGTCTCTGGAGCGGTTGGCGGTGGAGGTGGAGCGATCCTTGACCTTTCACGGGGAATCGACGCAGGGCAAGGGGGTGACGGAGCTGATCCTGTTTGGAGGGGGGGCGCAACTCAAAGGTTTGCCGGAATGGCTCGGGGATCGGCTGGGGCTGAAGGTGACGGTTCCCTCGATGGAGGAGGCGGCTCCCGAGCTGAGTTTGGTTCCTGCTCTGGGGGCCTCTTTGACGGCCGGGACCGGCTTGAACCTGTTGCCCCAGTCGGTGAAGGAGGCGGGACGGCTGCAGGTTCGGCGGGCGGCGCTGATCGGGATCGGGACGGCGGTGGCTCTGGGGATCGTCCTTCTTCGGGTGGGGATGGGGCTGTATGAAAGGAACCTGGTGAATGAGGCCGCCGCCCTTGGGATGGAGCGGAGCGCCTTGGGAGCGGAACTTTCCCTCGCCCAGGCGGCGCTGAATGCGTCTCAGCGGCAGCGGACGGAGCCGTACTGGGAGGAGCTGTTCAAGGAGCTCAGCCAGGCGGTTCCTCGGGAGATTTATCTGACCGGGCTTTCCATCCAGGAGGGACAGATCGGGCTTCGGGGTCGGATCCGGCCGGGGAATCGGGCGGCCGATCAGATCCTGGCCGCGTTTACACGGACCTTGAGGGAAGGGCTCTTCACTCAGGTGACACTGGGGTCCCACCGGCAGATCGAAGGGCCTCTACGGGAATCGGAGTTTGAGGTGACATGCCGAATCCAGGGATCCTGATCTCCAAGCCGAAGATCTTATGGGCCGCGTGGGCGGGGGCGCTGGTCCTTGCCGTCGGATGGCTCATTCTCCCTTCTTTGGGTGGGATCGGTCGCGCGGCCGAAGAGTGCGCGGGGCTGAAGGCGGGGCTGGCCGAGGATCGACGGACGGTCGATTCTCTTCGGAAAGGAACCGTTCCGGCGCTGCCTTCGGTCGATCAGCTCCCGGAGGTGCTGTCGCAGCTGAATGCGGTGGCCCGTTCTCATGGGGTCCATCTGTTGGAGGTCACTCCGCAGCCGGCTCGATCCGCCGCTTCTTCCGACCCGGTGATCGTACCCTTGGATCTTCAGGTGGAGGCGGAGTACCGGTCGCTGGGGGAGTTCCTGGGGGCGCTGCGTGAGACCCCCTTTATCGGGGTGGCGCTCGTGCGCCGGGTCCTGATCGAGCGGGAAGAGCAGGGGTTGCCCCGCCTGCGGGCCCGGGTGTCGGTCGAGTTGGGGCTGGGGGCATCCCCCCATGGATAAGAAACAGCCGCTCCTCTTGGTGGTGTTGGGGATCGGGGTCGTGGCGGTTTGGGTCCGCGGACTGACGATCGATCCGGTCCGGTCCCGTCGAGTGTCTGACACCGCTTTGAAAACGGTGTCAGGCACCGGCCTTCGGCCGGAGCCAGACACCTACACCCCGCAACGTTCCCGCCACACCGACTGGGGGGACAACCCGTTCCTCATCGAGCGCAAGAGCGCCGAGGCAGTCGACCCCGACGGCTCCCGAGAGCCGGTGGTCAGCGGGATCCTGTGGGATTCGCAGGCCCCCTCCGCCGTGATCGACGGTCAGGTGGTCAATCCCGGCGATTGGGTGGAGGGCTGGCAGGTGGTGGAGATCCAGAAGGATCAGGTGGTCCTCACCGACCGGACGGCCCGCAAGACGATCCGGGTCGAGTAAGTAGCCCGCTCACTTTTTTTCTCTTCCGTTAGCGCAATTTGCCTTTTTGCACTGGTCGTTTTAATCCCGTGACGTCCATACTTGCAGTGGAACCATGGGCATTTTTATTTTGTCGGCTTTTGTCGTGGTTTTTCTATCTCTCGATCTGGCGGCGGCGCCGCTTCCCTCCTACAGCGGGATCGCCTCCTGGTACGGAGGGGGGGAAAAGCTGAACCGCTGCACCGCCAGCGGGGAGCCGTTTGATCCAATGGAGTTGACCTGCGCCAGCTGGCGCCATCCGTTCGGGACGATCCTTCGGGTGACCAACCTTTCCAACGGCCTCACCGTCCGGGTTCGGGTCAACGACCGGGGTCCCCACAGGCGCCTGAATCGGGCGATCGACTTGAGCCGGGCCGCCTTTTCTCAGATTGCGGATCTGAAGAAAGGATTGATCCCGGTGGGGATCGGGGTGGTAGAATAAGCCGCTCCCCGATCAGGCAGAGCAGCGAACCGCTTCAACTGGGCAAGGAGGGAAGATGGTTGTCTGGTCCGTGGTGCTGATGCTGGTCGGGTTATGGCAGGGAGCTCCAACGCCTCCGGGTCCATCGGGACAGGTGAATCAACTTCCTTTCCTGGAGAGCCGGATCCGCCAGGCGGGCGCCTCCGCGCCGCGGGTTCCGCTCAGCCGGCAACTTCAGAAAAGTCGGGATGAATTTTTGGCCTTACATCGCTCGGTGTAAGGCCGTTGTTTTTCTCATACCGTTCCTCGCGGCCGTCGGGATGCCGGAGGAACCTGCGGCGCAGCCGGAGACGACCGAGGTCGGCCCTTACCTCGTCACTTTTCAGGTCGAATGGCTGGCCAAGCGCCGGGCCCGCGTCCAGGCGCAGGTGACGATCCCCGCCTCACCGCAACGGATTTGGGTAGTCCTGACCGACTACGATCATCTGGCCGATTTCATTCCTTCGCTGAAGTCCTCCCGCGTCCTGAAACGGGAGGCGGACCACCTGCTGCTGTACCAGCAGGGGAAGATCTGGTTTCCGATGTACCGCCGGAAGCCCCAGGTGATCTTCCGGGTGAAGGAGCATCCTCTCCGGATGGTTCGGTTCGAAGCGATCCAGGGGGAGTTCCTCGTCAACAAGGGAACCTGGTCGCTCAAGCCGATGGAGGGCGGGACGATGATCCGCTACGAGGCGGTGGTGGAACCGGACTTCTGGATTCCGCAGTGGGTTCTGTACGAGCTGGAGCGCCAGACGATGAAGCAGACGATCCGGGCGGTGATCAAGAAATGTTTGGAGGGGGAGGTCACTCCTGGATCGTCACCTGGAGCATCTTGGCGTCGGTGAGCGGCCGATCGTTGGGCCCCCGCGGCTCGGCGGCGATCTGCTCGACGACCGATTGACCTTCCTCGACGCGGCCGAAGACGGAGTGCTTCCCATCCAGCCAAGGGGTGGGGGCCAGGGTGATGAAGAACTGACTGCCGTTGGTGTTGGGACCTGCGTTGGCCATCGAAACAACCCCTGGCCCCCCGTGTTTCAAGTCGGAAGCGAACTCATCCTCGAAGGTGTAGCCGGGTCCGCCCCGCCCGGTGCCGGTCGGATCCCCGGTCTGGACCATGAAGCCGGGAATCACCCGGTGGAATAGGATTCCGTTGTAGAAACCTTGTTTGGCCAGCTTGACGAAGTTGGCCACCGTCTTGGGCGCTTTATCGGCGTACAGCTCGATGACGATCTTCCCCTTCGTCGTCTCAATGGTCGCCTTGGGATTCTTCCCCTGGGCCTGAACGGAGCCGTTCAAGAGGAGAATCCCCGCTGCAATTACGAGCAGCCCGAGGTGGCGCCGCAGTTGAAACATTTGTAGCAGTTTCCGCTTCGGATCATCATCGCTCCGCAGTCGGGGCAGGGGGGGGCGTCCACCTGACCCTGGAAGGCCTGCTGGCCCTGGATCGCCTGACGGGACGACTCCAGGGTTGAGGTGGTCCCCTCCGTGGCGGCCGGAAGCGTCACGTCGGCCTGCTTGGCCGCCAGGTCGGTCACGGTGGAGGGAGGGACCGGCTGCTTGTCGGCCGGCAGGAATTTCAGAGCCATCCACCGGAAGACGTAATCCAGGATCGACTGGGCGAACCGGATCTGCGGGTTGGAGGTGATCCCGGCCGGCTCGAACCGCATGTGGCTGAACTTCTTCACCAGCGCCTCCAGCGGCACCCCGTACTGGAGGGCCAGGGAGATGGCCGTGGCGAAGGCGTCCAGGAGGCCGGAGATGACCGTCCCTTCCTTCGACATCACGATGAAGATCTCCCCCGGCTTTCCGTCCTCGTACAGCCCCACCGTCACGTAGCCGTCGTGGCCCGCGATCGAGAACTTGTGGGTGATCGCGTGCCGCTCGTCGGGGAGGTAACGCCGCTGCACCCGGTGCTTGGCCCCCTCGGCGGGGGCTTTCTCCTCGGCGGAGGAATCGGCCTTCTCCTTGGAAGAGCCGTTGTCCGATTTTCCGGTGGACAGCGGCTGGACCCGCTTGGAGCCGTCCCGGTAGATGGCAATCGCCTTCACCCCGTGCTTCCAGGCCTCGACGTAGGTCTGCATGATCTCCTCCGCCGTCGCCTCCGTGGGGACGTTGACCGTTTTGGAGATTGCTCCGCTGATGAACGGCTGAACCGCCCCCATCATCCGGACATGCCCCATGTAATGGATCGAGCGGGTCCCTTTCATCGGCTTGAAGGCGCAGTCAAAGACCGGCAGGTGCTTCGGGTCCAGGCCCGGCGCCCCCTCGATCGTCTCCTCCCGATCGACGAATTCGCAGATCGCCTGAATCTGGGACTCCGAATAGCCCAACCGCCGAAGGGCCCGCGGCACCGTGTTGTTGACGATCTTCATCAACCCCCCGCCCACCAGCTTCTTGTACTTGATCAGCGCGATGTCCGGCTCCACCCCAGTCGTGTCGCAGTCCATCATGAATCCGATCGTCCCGGTGGGAGCCAACACCGTCACCTGGGAGTTGCGCACCCCGTGGAGCTGTCCCAGCCGCAGCGCCTCGTCCCAGACCTGGGCCGCCGCCGCGAACAGGTCCCGTGGCACCAGCAGATCGTCCACCCGGATCAGGGCATCCCGATGCATCCGGATGACCTGAAGCTGGGCATCCCGATTCTTGGCGAAACCGGCGTAAGGCCCTTTCGCTGCGGCGATCTCGGTGGAGGTTCGGTACGCCTCCCCGCACAACAACGCGGTCACGGTGGCGGCGGTGGCCCGGCCCCCGTCGGAATCGTACGGCAGTCCTAGCGACATCAGCAGGGCCCCCAGGTTGGCGTAACCCAGCCCCAACTGGCGGTAATCCTTTGCCGTTTCCGTAATTTTCGGAGTTGGGTACGAGGAGTTGTCTACGATGATGTCCATGGCGATGATCATTGTCCTGACGGCCGCCCTAAAGTCAGCAATCCGGAATCTCCCATCCTCGTCGATGAACTTCATCAAGTTGAGCGAAGCCAGGTTGCAGGAAGAGTTGTCCAGTGACATGTACTCGGAACAAGGGTTACTCGCATTGATGCGGCCCGTATTGGGACAGGTGTGCCACCGGTTGATCGTGGTGTCGAACTGCATGCCGGGGTCGCCGCAGTGCCAGGTCGCCTCGGCGATCAGGCGCATCAGCTCCCGCGCCTGCACCGTCCGGAATGCTTTCCCGTTGGTGACCTCTCTTAAATCCCAGGGCTTACCCTCCGCCACCGCCTTCATGAACTCGTCGGTCGCCCGGACCGAGTTGTTGGCGTTCTGGAAGAAGACGCTGGAGTAGGCCTCCCCGTCGATCGAGGAGTCGAACCCGGCATCCACCAGGGTCCAGGCCTTCTCCTCCTCCTGCCACTTGCAGCGGATGAACTTCTCCACGTCCGGATGGTCGGCGTTCAAGACCACCATTTTTGCCGCCCTGCGGGTTTTTCCGCCCGACTTGATCACCCCGGCGGAGGCGTCGGCCGCCTTCATAAAGGAAACCGGCCCGGAGGCGGTCCCGCCGCCGGCCAGGTGCTCCTGCGAGGAGCGGATCGCGGACAGGTTGATCCCGGCGCCCGATCCGTACTTGAAGATCATCCCCTCCACCCGGTACCAGTCCAGGATCGACTCCATCGTGTCCTCGACGGACAGGATGAAGCAAGCGCTGCACTGAGGGCGGGGCTCAATTCCGACGTTGAACCAGACCGGAGAGTTGAAGGAAACCCGTTGGGTCAGCAGCAGGGTCGTCAGCTCCGCCCGGAAACTCTCCGCCTCCTCCGGTGTGGCGAAATAGCCGTCCTTGATTCCCCAATCGGTGATCGTGTTGGCCACCCGGCCGATCAGCTGCTTGACCGAC
>CAZRTR010000038.1:0-17078 GCA_964603095.1 uncultured Planctomycetia bacterium | reverse complement strand
GATTCTGGAAACCGGAGCCAACGATGGCTACCGGCGCCTGAGTTCTACCAATGACTCGCCTGGCGCAGTTCTTCCAGAACAAGGTCCTCTGGACCACCCTCCTCGCCTGGTTGGTGGCGCAGGCGCTGAAGCTCCTCGTTGCCTTCCGGCGTCAGGGGAAGTTTGATCTGAAGTGGTTCATGGGAACGGGGGGGATGCCCTCGGCCCATTCGGCCGGGGTGTCGGCCCTGGCGATCGCCGTCGGCTTGCAGATGGGGTTCCACACCGCCGCCTTCGCGGTGGCGCTGATGTTCGCGCTGGTGACGATGTTCGACGCGCAGGGGGTTCGGCGTTCGGTGGGGCGTCAGACGATCCTGCTGAACCGGATCCTGGACGAGCTGTACATGAAGGGGCAGGTCAGCGAAGGGCGCTTGAAGGAGTTCCTGGGCCACACGCCGATCGAGGTGTTCGCGGGGGCGGCGGTCGGATGCCTCACGGCGATCCTGATGTATTAGGAGCTAGGAGGGGCGGGGTGAATCGGAGGCGATGGATCTTTCTTGGAATCGGGGCGGGGGCGATCCTGATCTTAGGCGTCGGGATCGCGGCGGTGCAGACGAAGGTGTCTGACACCGTTTCTCGCGGCCGCGAGGTGTCAGACACCGCTTTAAAGACGGTGTCAGGCACCCCGCCTGTCGGTGGGGAGCCAGACACCTCTGGAGGGCCTAACGTCCGGCTCTTGTTGGCCCAGGCCGACAGCGCCCGGATCCAAGGGTCCCTCTTGGAGGCGAAGCGGATCTACCAGCAGATCCTGACCGGATCCCCTTCCGCCGACATCGCCTCCACCGTCCAGCAGCGGTTGGGGGAGGTGAACATGAGGATGCTCTTCTCCCCAACCCCCACCCCGGATGCGGTCATGTATGAAGTGAAGTCCGGAGATTCCCTCTCCAAGATCGCCAGGGAGTTCCACACCACGGTGGAGCTGCTGCGGGCCTCGAATCTCCTCAAGCGGGATGTCATCCGACCCGGCCAGCGGCTGAAGGTTCTCAAGGCCGAATTCAGCGTCGTGGTGGACAAGTCGCTCAACGCGCTGACCCTGAAGGAGAAGGAGGAGGTGGTCAAGGTATACCGATGCTCCACCGGCAAAGAGGGAATCACCCCGACCGGGACCTTCAAGGTGGTCAATCGGATCGTCGATCCCCCCTGGTTCACGCCGGAGGGGCTGATCCCGCCGGGGGATTCCCGCAACATTCTGGGAAGCCGCTGGATGGGGTTTGATCTGCCCAGCTACGGAATCCACGGAACGACCGATCCCTCCTCCATCGGGAAATCGGTCACCCAGGGCTGCGTTCGTCTGGCCAACGCCGACGTGGAGGAGCTATTCTCGCTCCTTCCCGAAGGGACCCCGGTCACCATCGTGGAATAAGCCTGCCGTGAATTGTCGATTGTCGATTTCGGATTGTCGATTTAAATCCGCAATCCGCAATTCCCAATCCGCAATCTGATGGAGGGATTCGCCCTCGCGTTCGAGCGGCCCATCATTGAGCTGGAGCAGAAGATCCAGGAGCTGAAGGCTCTCCCCGTCGCCAAGGCGATCAACCTGGAGGGGGAGATCCAGCGGTTGGAGCAACGCCTGGTCCAGGCGAAGAGGGAGGTGTACGAGAACCTCACCCCCTGGCAGCGGGTCCAGTTGGCCCGCCATCCGAAACGCCCCTACACCCTGGATTACATCGCCAAGATCATGACCGACTTCGTGGAGCTGCATGGGGACCGGGTCTTCGCTGATGACAAGGCGCTGATCGGCGGCTTCGCCAGGATGGAGGGGATGAGGATGCTGGTGGTCGGGCACCAGAAGGGGCGGGACACGAAGGAGAACCTGTTCCGGAACTTCGGCTCCGCCCATCCGGAAGGATACCGGAAGGCGATCCGCCTGATGCAGATGGCCGGGAAGTTCGGGCTGCCGATCCTGTGCCTGATCGATACCCCGGGGGCCTATCCTGGGATCGGGGCGGAGGAGCGGGGCCAGTCGCAGGCGATCGCCTACAACCTGCGGGAGATGGCCCGGCTCCCGGTCCCGATCATCGTGGCGGTGATCGGGGAGGGGGGCTCCGGGGGGGCGCTGGGGATCGGGGTGGGGGACCGGATCCTGGTGATGGAGAACGCCTACTACTCGGTCATCTCTCCTGAAGGGTGCGCCGCGATCCTCTGGAAGGACCGGGCCAAGGCGCCGGAGGCGGCGGCGTCGCTGAAGCTGACGGCCAAGGACCTGCTGGAGGCGGGGCTGATCGACGAGGTGGTGCCGGAGCCGCTGGGCGGGGCCCACCGGGACCCGGAGGGGTCGGCGACGGCGCTTAAATCGGCGATCAGGAGAAACTTCCAGGAGCTTAAGAGGATGGAACCCAAAGAGCTGGTCGCCGCCCGGCACGAGAAGTTCCGCCGGATGGGGCTCTTCACGGAGGCGTAACCTCCATGCCGAATAATTCCAAGCGGAAAGGGCTGATCACCGTCTTCACCGGAGACGGCAAGGGCAAGACCTCCGCCGCGTTGGGGTGCGCCATGCGGGCGCTGGGCCATGGCTGGAAGGTGCTCGTCATCCAGTTCTTCAAGGGGGACTGGCCGGTCGTCTACGGGGAGCTGGAGCTGGCCAAGCGGCTCCACCCCCAGTTCGAAGTTCTCCAGTTGGGCCGGGGCTTCGTCAAGATCATGGGGGACAAGAAGCCGTTCGCCGAGCATCTGGAGGCGGCGAAGCAGGCCTTTCAACTGACCCGGGAGAAGGTCTTCTCCGGCCAGTACGACCTGATCATCCTGGATGAGATCAACTACGCGCTGGGGTATCTGGACTTCAAGCTGATCGAGCTGGAGGATGTGCTGGAGCTGTTGCGGACCAAGCCGCCTCAGCTTCACCTGATCTTGACCGGGCGCAACGCCCATCCGAGGGTGGTGGAGCTGGCCGACCTGGTGACCGAGATGCGGGAGGTCAAACACCCGATGAAGAAAGGGATCCCGGCCCAGCAAGGGATCGATTTTTAACAAAGGGCGCCGGGTCTAAGACCTGGCGCCCTTCCCCAGCATCTCCTGGACGGTCTTGACGATCTCCTCCATGCGGGAGGGCTTCTCCACGAATCGATCCGACTTCTCCTGATAGGCAGGGACCTGCCGGACCACATCCGGTTTGGCGGTCACCAACAGGACCGGGATCGCTTTCGTGAGAGGGTCGGAGCGCAGGGTTTTCAGCACCTCCGTGCCGGGGATGTCGGGCAGGACGATGTCCAGCACGATCAGGGTCGGCCACTCCACCTTGGCCCGGCGGAAGACCTCTTCGCCGGTGGAGGCCTCCAGGACCTCGTAGCCGCTTGAGCGTAAAGATCGGGCCAGCAGGGCCCGGGCTTCCGGCTCGTCGTCCACCACCAGGATCTTCGGCCGGAATTTCGGAGCTGCCACTACTTGCCCCGGGTCCCGATCAGCATCTCATGCACGGCCCGGGCCAGATCCTCGGGGCGGCTCGTCTTATCCAGGAACCGGTCGGTCCCCTGCTGGAAGAAGGGAAGCTGCGAGACGATCGTCGGTTTGGCGGTGACCAACAGAACCGGGATGATCTTTGTGATCGGGTCGGCCCGCAGCTGCTGCAACACCTCGGTGCCCGGGACGTCCGGCAGGACCACATCCAGAACGATCAGGGCCGGCCACTCCGCCTTCGCGCGGGAGAGAACCTCCTTCCCGGTGGCGGCCTCCACCACTTCGTACCCCTTGGAGCGCAGCGTCCGCCCCACGATGATCCGGGCGTCGGAGTTGTCGTCCACCACCAGGATCTTTAACCCGGTCTTGGCCATTGGCTCCTAAGTATACACCAAAATATGCCGAGGGAGAGAATCGAACTCTCATGAGGTTTCCCCCACAGGTTTTTGAGACCTGCGCGTCTGCCGGTTCCGCCACCTCGGCGAAAGGCAAAATGGTGGAGCTGACGGGGATCGAACCCGTGGCCTCGTGAATGCCATTCACGCGCTCTCCCAGCTGAGCTACAGCCCCACGTTGTGATCCTAAGTCTACTTGGGGTCGCCCTGCGTTGTCAATCTTCGAGGCCCCGTGCTAGAATGCCCTTCTCGACGATGAGCTACCCTTTCGCACAGATCGAATCGAAGTGGCAACGCCGCTGGGAGGAGGCGAAGACCTTCAGGGCTACCCCTCACCCCGGCCCTCTCCCTCAAGGGGAGAGGGGCAAATTCTACCTGCTAGAGATGTTCCCGTATCCTTCCGGCCGGATCCACATGGGGCATGTCCGCAACTACACGATCGGGGACGCGGTCGCCCGGTTCCGCAAGGCCCAGGGATACCGGGTCCTGCACCCGATGGGGTTCGACGCCTTCGGCCAGCCGGCGGAGAACGCGGCGATCAAGAAGGGGATCGACCCGGCCGCCTGGACGAAAGACTGCATCGGGCAGATGCGTCAGGAGTTAAAGCGGATGGGCTTCTCCTACGACTGGGAGCGGGAGCTGAACACCTGCGACCCTTCCTATTACCGGTGGAACCAGTGGATTTTTCTGAAGATGTTCGGGAAGGGGCTGGCCTACCGGGCCGGGGCCACGGTCAACTGGTGCCCCAGCTGCCGGACCACCCTGGCCAACGAGGAGGTGGTGGATGGAGGATGCTGGCGCTGCGGGACCCCGGTCGAGCCGAAGGAATTGGAGCAGTGGTTCCTGAAGATCACCGGCTACGCCGATCCGCTTCTGAAGGATCTGGAGAAACTGGCCCACTGGCCGGAGCGGGTGATCACGATGCAGCGGAACTGGATCGGGCGCAGCGAGGGGGTGGAGATTCAGTTTACCGTCCAGGGCAGCGGCAAGAGGATCCCGGTCTTCACCACTCGGCCCGACACGATCTTCGGGGCCACCTACGTTGTCGTGGCGCCGGAGCATCCTATCTTGAAGGAGCTGATCCGGGGCCGCCCGGAGGAGGCGAAGGTCCAGGCCTTCGTCGAGCGGGTCGCCCGCCGGTCGAAGCAAGTCCGCACGGCCGCCGACGTCCAGAAGGAGGGGATCTTCACCGGCATCCTCGCGATCAACCCGGTCAACCAGGAAGCGATCCCGATCTGGGTGGCCGACTACGTCCTGATGGAGTACGGCACCGGCGCCATCATGGCGGTGCCGGCCCATGACCAGCGGGATTTCCTGTTCGCCAAGGAGCATCGGCTCCCGATCCGGGTGGTGATTCAACCGCCCGAAAAGGGACTGTCCCCGCCCTCCTACCAGCAGGCATATCCAAAGGGGACTGTCCCTCCTCCCAAGGGGACCGTCCCTGTTTTAACCGAGGCGTTCGAGGAGGAGGGGACCCAGGTCAACTCCTCCCACTTCAACGGCTTGCCCAGCGCCGAGGGAAAGGTCAAGATCGCCGCCTGGATGGAGGAGAAGGGGATGGGCCGCCGGAGAGTCCAGTGGCGGCTTCGGGACTGGCTGATCTCCCGGCAGCGGTACTGGGGGACTCCGATCCCGATGATCCACTGCCCGGCCTGCGGCGTCGTGCCGGTCCCTGAGAAGGAGCTACCGGTCCTTCTGCCGGAGAAGGTTCCGATCACCGGGGAGGGAGGATCTCCCTTGGCTAAAGTGAAGTCGTTCGTCGAGACCGCCTGCCCCCGCTGCCGAAAACCGGCCAGGCGGGAGACCGACACGATGGGGACCTTCTTCGACTCCTCCTGGTACTTCCTTCGGTTCTGCTCTCTGAAAGCGGCCGGCGGCCCGTTCGATCCGAAGGAGACCAACTTCTGGATGCCGGTGGACCAGTACATCGGGGGGATCGAGCACGCGATCCTCCATCTGCTCTACGCCCGCTTCTTCACCAAGTTCCTCCGGGACCTGGGGCTGCTGACGTTCGATGAGCCGTTCGCCCGGCTCTTGACCCAGGGGATGGTCCTGAAGGAGGGAGAGGTGATGTCCAAATCGAAGGGGAACGTGGTCGACCCGGACGGGGTGATCGAAAAGTATGGGGCCGACTCCTTGCGGATGTTCATCCTGTTCGCCGCTCCGCCGGAGGATCAGCTCGAGTGGAATACCCAAGCGATCGAGGGGATCTGGCGGTTTGTGAATCGGGTCTGGGAGCTGGTGGAGTCGGCCGTTCGTCCTGAGCCTGCCGAAGGACGAACGGGGTCGGTCACCCTTCGAGAGCCTCAGGGTGACCGGAACGCCGACCTTCGCCGCACCACCCACGCGACGATCAAACGGGTCACGGAGGATCTGGAATCGTTCAAGTTCAATACCGCCATCAGCGCCCTGATGGAGCTGAAGAACGCCGTCGAGAAAACCCCGGACCGGCAGGCGCTGGAGACGCTGGTGCGGCTCTTGAATCCGTTCGCCCCGCATCTGGCCGAGGAGCTGTGGGAGAGGATGGGTCACAAGGAGATGCTGGCCGATTCTCCCTGGCCGACGTACGATCCGGGTCTCCTGGTGGAAAGCGAAGTGACCCTCGTGGTCCAGGTCAACGGCAAGGTCCGCTCCCACCTGACGGTTCCGGTGGGCTTGAAGGAGGAGGAGATCAAGACAAGGGTTCTCTCCGACGCCGGCATCGCCAAATGGCTGGACGGCAAGCCGCCGAAGAAGGTGATCGTGATCCCGAACCGGCTCGTCAACGTCGTGGTGTAAAGGTTACGCATAGTTAGATTAAGACCTTGAAATCCATCCCTGGAGCAGGTAAACTTGGAAGTACCATGAGCCGTTCCAGCCGCTTCTTCTTTGCCCGCTTGGCTTGCGCTTTGCTAATGGCTGGCCTCGTCCCTTCGACTCCGTTCGCCCTGCCCGTCCCGGCGATGAGCCCAACGGGCGGGCCGGGGAGCTTGTCGAAGGGCGAACGTTCGCTCAGGGCAGGCCTGCCCGCCCAGGCCCTGCGCCCCTCGAACGCCGGGATGGAAGAGTCCTCGGTTCACAATCAACTTCGGGAGAAACTGGAAACCCCCGCCGCCGGGCTGGAGGAGGCGGTGGAGGAGCAGGTGGCCCTGAGGGATCTCGTTTTACAACTCTTCGTGGAAGAGCGCCTGGTGAAGGGCAGGTACTTGGTTCAGGTGTCTCGAAGGGAGACGGGGAGCATCGAGAGATCTCTTGTGGTGCTTTCTTTCGCTGGGAAGAAACTGCTGTTGCCCCCTTATTTCCGCACAGATCGAGAGGCCATGCGGGTCTTTCGGGATCGAAAGGGAAGGTATCTGGTTCTGGTGGATGCCCAGAATCGGGGAAACCTGGTTGTCTTGGAGCAGAGGCAAACTCCAAACGGTCGGGATTATGAGATTCTCTCTGCAACCAGTCAGAAGGTCTTGGTCGGTCTGGGCCAGCGGGTTCATCATCTAACCAGGGTCCCAGAGTTCCAGAGGTTTTATAGCCAACTGCGGAGAAATGTCAGGTCCGAATACCGGGGAGTTCTGGGGATAGGGGGTAAGATGCATTTCCTGATCGGCCCTTCTGGCAATTTGCAGGTTCGGATGCCCCCCACCAAGGTCCATTTCCAGGAAGGGCCTGAGACCAATATCCGCCAGGTCGTCGATACCACTCGTGGCCAGACATTGCTGACGCTTCGCAGACGAGGTGTTGACGAAGTGGAGGTGGCCTATGGCGACTTGGAGTCTGAGCCGGCCTTTGTCGTAAAGGGAGGCCCCTTGGAAGGTAAGGTCAGGTATTTCCATCTCTGGGGGATTATCATGGCCCTGAAACGGTTGGGTCTGGAGCATCCTGTGGTGTTTGAGGAGTATTACCCCCAAAGGGAACCTCCCTCCCTTGCTGGCAGAACGGTCGAATACCTGGTGAATCGGACTCGGGAGCCCTGGGTCGTCCATCGGGCGGAAGATGTCCCGCGAAGAGAGCGTAGCCGATGGGAGCGTTTGGATCGGACCCTACGATCCAAGTCCGCCGCCGGGCTGGAGGAGCCGCCGGTCGGTCGGGCGGGCAGGAAGCTTCCTGCTTGGATAAAGAGAACCGTGGGGGATGCGGATGCATTCTTCTGGCTTGTGGCCAGCGTCCACGGGGTCGTTCAACAGCATCCGCGGGTGGCGGTTCTGTTCGACCCGGAGCTGATTCCCGGAGATTCTCCATCGGATAAGAAAGTGCGGCTCATGGCCCTGGAGGGAAATGTCCGCTCGATCCTGGCTTTGCCCGATGAAAACGATTTCTGGCTGGGCTTCCTCTCCGAGAGTGTCGCCCTGAAGAAGGAGGGCTATCGAGTCGTTCATGTGAAAGCCCACCCGGAGAGTCGCCGGATACCGTTGGTGGAGCAGGCGATCCCGCTGGTCGCGCTGCTGGCGGTCGGCTCGGGGCAGGATACCTTCTGGGTGAATCCCCCGGTCACCAACGCCGGGCTGGAAGAGCTGACTCTCCCAGAGGTGGTCACGGAGCTGACGAACCGTTTCACATGATTCGATATTTTTATTGCTCGGATTATTGCATATTATGATAATTATTATGTATGGGAGATAAGCGGTCGCCCCTTCAGTTCCTGGAGGGGGTCTTCACGCGGCAGGAGAGGAGGGCTCTCCTGTTCGTGATCGGGGTCGGCTTCTTCGGGGTCGGGGTGATCGGATGGCGGAGGATCCTCCCGCCGCCACCGCCGGCCTTCATCCAGCTTTCGGTCAACGTGAATACGGCCACCGAGGCGGAACTGGTTTCGCTGCCCGGGATCGGGCCGGTGCTGGCCAAGAGGATCGGGCAGCATCGACAGCGCCACGGCCGGTTCCTGACGCTGGCCGATCTTTCCCGGGTGAAGGGAGTGACCCCGAAGGTGCTGGGGAAACTCAGAGGGCTCGTGCGGTTCGACTGATGCGCGCTCCGTTGGCGTGGGTGGCGGCGGCGTTCGCCCTGGGGATCGGGCTCTGCTGGGGATTGGAATCCTCTCTAGGGATACTCTTCGGGTTCATTGCCGCCGCAGGACTTTTCCTTTACCGGAAAGGGGCGGCGAATTTGGGCCTCCTGGCGCTGATCCTTGGATTGGGCGCTGCGCGCGGCTGGGTCAACGCGCGGGAGCCGGCCGATTCGATCGCCCATCGGCTCACGGCCGGGCCCCGCCCGATCGCCTGCGATGGGGTTCTGGTCAGCGACGTGGAATGGAGCCGGCCTGCGCAGGGCCAAGCCCAGCGGCAGGGGTGGTTGGAGCTGAGGCGTGCTTTGTCGCAGACCGGCTGGGAGCCCTGTTCGGGGAAGGTGCGGCTCCGGTTGCCGGCGCGAGGGATCCCTCTGGGATATGGAGATCAGGTGCGGGTGTGGGGGACGATTCGTCTTCCCCTCACCCCCACCCTCTCCCCTGAGAGGAGAGGGAAAAGGGTGAGGGGTTTCGACGAAGCCCGGTGGTTATGGGTCAACGGTGGCTGCGGGGCGCTGACGGTCACCGATCCGACCGGGATCGTCCGAGTCGGAGGGGGCTGCGATTTCTGGACAAGAGTCCGGCGAGGGATCGCCTCATTCCGCGGACGATTGAAAGAGCTGGGCCGGTCGCTGGTGGGACCGGAGGAGGCGGCCTACCTGGAGGGGCTTCTGCTGGGGGATCGGCAGGGGATTCCGGAGAAGCTGGAGGAGGCGTTCCGGAGGAGCGGAACGGTGCATGTGCTGGTGGTCAGCGGCCTCAATGTGGGACTGGTGGGATCTTTGGGAGGGATGATCCTGACCTTCTTTCGGATCCCTCGTGGGATTCGGTATGGGGTTTTGGCCCTCTTCCTCATCAGTTACTGCCTTTTGAGCGGGGCGCAGCCGCCGATCGTCCGGGCGACGGTGATGGGGGTGCTGATCTGTATCGCTCAAGGGATGGGGGAGGAGCCGTCGATTTTGAACGCCGTGGGGCTGGCCGCTTTGGGCGTCCTGGCCGTCCACCCTCGCGCCCTGGCCGATGTCAGCTTCCAGCTCTCCTTCGCCGCGGTGCTGGGACTGCTGGTGTTGAGTCCGAAGTTGTTTAAAACGGTGTCAGACACCCTTCGGGTGTCAGACACCATTCCAAGGTGGCTCGCGCAAGGGTTCGCTTGCTCCGCGGGGGCCTGGATCGCCGTGACCCCTTTCACGGCCTGGCACTTTCATCTGTTGACGCCGATCGCGCTGCCGGCCAATCTGATCGTGGTCCCGTGGGCCTCCCTGTTGATCGTCACCGGCTTCCTCTTATATGGGGTGGGGCTGATTCAGCCGGGATGGGCGGGGCCGTTTGCCGCCAGCTTTCAAGCCCTCGCCCGAGGCCTCACGGGCCTCGTCACCTGGATGGCGCAACTTCCGGGGGGGTCCTGGGTCTTCACATAAGACTTGACGAGAGTTGGATTTTGTGGGAAAAGGATAACTGATGGAAACCGAGAAGAAGAATCCGGACCTTCTCGTCGAGCATCGGCGCCTGCCGCGCCTGAGGTTCTCCACCCCGGTTCAATACCGAAACATTCTAAAGCCGCAGGAGCCGTTCGCCGGGTCCCTATCCAAGGACCTCAGCGCCGGGGGGGTGCGGGTGACGACGTTCCATTTCCTGGGCAAGGATCTGCGCCTGGTGCTGCTGATGTATCTGCCCAGCCAACTCAAGCCGGTCCGGGTGGTGGGGCGGGTGGCCTGGATGCAGAGGCAGCGGTTCACGGAAAGTTACGACTGCGGCATTCAGTTCATCGAGGTTTCCCCGGAGGATCGGACGGCCATCTCCGACGTGGTCGAGCGGGGCGTCGTCCAGCGGCCGGAATCGTCCTAGGGGACGCTCCATTTGCGAAGCGGATGGGACACTCCTTGAAGGAGTGTCCCAAAATGGAGCGTCCCCTTTCCCATTCGCAAGGACCATCCGATGGTGACTCGTAAGAAAAAGGCGGTCGTTTTCCAAACGGTTCCCCTGATTCTGGGACTCCTGACCGGGGGAATCGGATTCCCTCCCCCCGCGCAAGGGGTCTGGATCTGGACCCCGCAGACCCGCCGATGGGTGAATCCGAAGACCGCGGCCAAGGACAGCCCCCGGGCCCAGATGGATTGGGCGGTCGGCTTCTTCGAGAACGGGAGGTATGAGCGCTCCGCGAAGGAATTTCTCCGGCTGGTCCGCAGCTATCCTCGTTCGGAGCTGGCGCCGGAGGCCCAGTACCTGGCCGGGATCTCTTACGAGATGCTGGACCGCTCCGTCGACGCCTTTGGATGCTACAAGAAACTGGTGGAGGTCTATCCCTTCAGCGCCCGATTCAAGGACGCGATCGAGCGGGAGTTCCTGATCGCCGAGGCCTTCTTCTCTGGGAAGAGGGTCCGGATCCTCGGGCCGGTCCGCGTGCCGGCCTCTCTCGATAAGGCGATCGAGATCTACCAGCATGTGGTGGACCAGGCCCCCTACGGAGATTACGGGGCGAAGACGCAGTTCCGGTTGGGGGAATGTTACCGGAAACAGCAGCGGTTCGAAGAAGCCAGTCGGGCCTTCCAACGGATCGTGGATGAGTATCCCAGCTCGCCGCTGGTGGAGGAGGCGAAGTTCAACGTCGCCTTTTGCGCCAACCGGCTTTCCTTAAAGCCCAGCTACGACCAGTCGGCCACCGATGAGGCGATCAACTGGTACCAGGATTTCATCGCCTCCCATCCGGAGAGCGACCTGGTCCCGGAGGCGAAGGAATCTTTAAGGCATCTCCAGGAGTTCAAAGCCCAGGGGCTGTTCCAGGTGGCCCACTTCTACGAGACCCAAGGAAAACCGAGCAGCGCAGTGGTCTACTATCAGCAGATCACGGACCAGTACCCCGATTCCTCCGTCGCTGCCCAGGCGGTGGCGAAGTTGTCGGAGCTGGAGCAGGCCGGGGCGGTGCGGCGATGAGCGAGCAGACGCGTTCCGTTCGCCCTGAGCTTGTCGAAGGGCGAACCATCCGTGACCGCTTCGTTCGTGCTTCGACAGGCTCAGCACGAACGGTTGTGGCGTGGATTCTCCTCACTCTATGCCTCACTGGCTGCGGCTACTCCACCTCCCGCCTCTTGCCGGTCGCCTATCGGACGATCTACGTGGAGCCGCTGCAGAACCGGATCCCGATCACGGAGGAGGTGAACGAACGGCTCGGCTATCAGGCGAACCTGCCCCGGCTGCAGGAGGATGTGACCCGCGGGGTGATCGACCGGTTCCTGTTCGACGGGAACCTCCGAGTGACGACGAAACGGGAGGAGGCCGATCTGGTCCTCGACGGCGAGATCGTCGATTTCTTAAGGCAGCCGGTCCGCCGGCTGGACGACGGCTCGGCGGAGGAATACCGCCTCAACCTGACTGCCCACCTGACCCTTCGGGACCGGAAGGGGACCCTGGTCTTTGAGGAGCCGGGCCTGGTCGGAGACACGACCTACTTCGTGACCGGCTCTTCCGCCGTCGCCGAGACGGTCGCCGTCGGTGATCTGATCACCGACTTCTCCCGCCGGGTAGTGGAGCGGGTCGTTGAAAACTGGTAACCCACCTCCCCCCGTTGTCTTCCTCATCGGGCCGGAGCGGTGGCTCCGCCGCCAGTGGCTTCAGCGGATCAGAGAGCAATGCCTGGCCCCGGGATGGGAGGAGACGGACGCCGTTGTCTTCCAGGAACTTCCCCCCGATGAGCGGACGATCCTGGAGCAAGTCCGGACCGCCCCGTTTGGATCCCCCCGTCGGCTGGTGATCCTGGATGGATTCGAGGAGGTGAATGTCAAGACCCCGCCCTGGTTGCCCGCTTATCTCTCCCGGCCCAATCCCGCCGCCTGCCTGGTTCTGTGCGCCGACCGGCTGGAGCCGGGTCTAACCCCCTCCCCCTCGGCTCAGATCATCTCCTGCCAGCCGCTGAAGGGTAAGGAGCTGGCCGATTGGATCGCCGCCCAGGGGCGCGCGCTTGGGAAGGAGATCGATCCGGAGGGGATTCAAAGGATGGTGGACCGGATCGGCGCGGAGCTGACACCCCTTTCTCTGGCGCTGGAGGGGCTGGCGCTTTTGGTCGGCTCCCGGGCCCGGATCAGCGCCGCCGATGTGGAGATGCTGATCGCTCCTTCGGTCAAGGAAACATGCTTTGACATTCTCGATCTGGCGGCGGCCGGCCGGCCGGATCGGGCGATCGAGCAGCTGCGCCAGGCGATCGCTTTGGGCCGCCTCACCGTGGAGCAGCTGATGGGAGCGTTGGGCTGGACTGTCCGGGAGAGGTGGAGGTCCCACCCCAGTCCGAAACTTCAGCGGCAATTGGAAGAGGTGTTGCGGGCCGATGCATCGATCAAGCTCAGCCACCCGGCCCCGGAACTCCTGGCCGATCAGCTCCTCTTTAAGCTGGCCCCGTGAGATATGACTGCTTATTTCACGGAGCTGGCCAGTTGACGGGCGAGGCGGCTCTTCTTGCGCGAAGCGGTGTTTCGGTGGACGATACCCTTGCTGGCCGCCTGGTCCCAGCGCTTGGCGAGGGTCCGATAGAGGGTCTTCACTTGGGGGGCCTTTTCCTGAACGGCCAGCAGGAATCTCCGGGTCAGAGTCTTCAGCTCCGACTGGACGCCCAAGTTTCGGAATCGACGCTTCCGGTCGGCCCGCACTCGTTTAGCCGCGGCACGGATGTTCGGCATGGCGGTTGAACCTAACACGGGGGCCTGTTTGTGTCAACCCTTAAAGCAGTTTCTGAGTTTCTGAGTGTCTGAGTGAAGAACGAAATCGCCCTTATCGACTCACAAACTCACAAACTCACAAACTCACAAACTCAGCGGTCGCTGCTTCGCGCGGCAGGACTCATCGGCGTTGCGACCGCTTTCAGCCGCCTTCTGGGGTTCACCCGGGACATGCTCATCGCCGCCTTCTACGGAACCTCCACCACGGCGCAGGCCTTCGTCGTCGCCTTCCGGATCCCGAACCTCCTGCGGGATCTGGTCGGGGAAGGGGCCGCCAACAGCGCCTTCATTCCGGTCTTCAGTCGGACCCGGGCCCTCGAGGGGGAGGCGTCCAACGCTCGGCTGGCTCAGGCGATCTGGATCCGATTGCTCGTCGGTTTTCTCCTGGCCTCGGCCGTGGGGATGATGCTGGCCCCTTGGGCGGTGAATCTCATGGCCCCCGGTTTTCGAGGGGACCCGGAGCTGTTTGGGCGGACGGTCCGACTGACCCGGATCCTTTTTCCTTACGTCGGCCTGGTCGGGATGACCGCCTTTTTCATGGGGTTGTTGAACAGCGTGAACCACTTCACCCTGCCCAGCTTGGGGCCGGTCCTGTTCAACATCGGGATGATCGTGGGGATATTTCTCTGGAGGCCCGATGGGTTGGGGTTGGCCTGGGGGGTGATCGCCGGCGGATCCCTTCAGGCGGCGATCCAGTGGCCGGTCCTGCGGCGAGCCGGATTCCGCCTGACGCTGCGCTGTGAGAACCATCCGGGGGTGGCGCAAATCGGGCGGATGCTGATTCCTCGGGTGGCGGGGAGCAGCGTCTATCAGGTGAGCGTCCTGATCGACACGGTCTTCGCCTCCTTCAGCCAATTCGTGGGCCCGGGCGGTGTCGCGGCCCTCTACTTCGCCAACCGGTTCCTCCATCTGCCGCTGGCCTTGTTCGGCATCTCGATGGCGCAGGCCGCACTGCCGACCATGGCGAGCCAGGTGGCGACCCAAGATCTACAGGCGACCCGCAGAACCTGCCTGCTGGCGCTGCGCTCCTCTCTGTTCGTCGCCATCCCCGCCAGCATCGGCCTGATCGTCTTGGGGACCCCGATCATCCGGGTCCTCCTGGAGCGGGGGGCCTTCTCGGCCGAAGCGACCGGAATGACCGCCGGGGCCTTGCAGGGCTACGCCCTGGGAGTCGTCTCTCTCTGCTCGGTCAAGGTCCTGGCCAACACCCTGTACGCCTTCCACGATACCTGGACCCCGGTCCGCTCCGCCGCTATCGCGCTGGGCCTGAATCTGATCCTGAACCTGATCCTGATCGGGCCGCTCAAGCTGGCCGGGCTGGCCCTGGCCACCAGCATCTCTTCCACCTGGAACGGCTTTCACCTCTACCGGGCCGTTTGCCGGCGGATCGGTCCGATGGGTCGGGAACTCAAGCCCTGGGTCTGGCGGGTCCTGGCCGCTTCCATCGGGATGGGCCTTCTGGTCCATGGAATCTGGAGGATGCTCATCCCTTCCCTCGGATTGATCGGCGCCGGGGCGATGTTGGCCGCTTTGCTGGGCGCCATCCTCCTGGCCGTTGGCGCCTTCTTTCTGCTGGGGTTGCTCCTCCGGGTCGAGGAGAGCCGCGGGCTCCTGGAATGGCTCTCAAGGAGAGGATAGCCCAACTCCCGGATCGGCCCGGGGTCTACCTGTTCAAAGACGCCCAAGGGCAGATCCTCTACGTCGGGAAAGCCGCCTCCCTGCGCAAGCGGGTCCTCAGTTACTTCCAGCCGGCCCGACCTCTGACCGCCCGACTCATGCGGCTGATGGAACAGACGGCCGACCTGGAGTGGATTGGGACCGGTTCCGAGGCGGAGGCCCTCCTCTATGAAGCCGGGCTCATCAAGGAGGAGCATCCCAAGTACAACGTCGCCTACCGGGACGACAAGTCGTACCCGTTCCTGAAGGTCACGATCGAGGAGGCGTTCCCGCGGCTGTTCATCGCCAGGGGCGCCCACGAGTCCGGCATCCAGGCGATCGGCCCTTTCGCCAACGCCACCCTTCTTCGTCAGGCGGTCCAGGCGATACGGCGGGTGATTCCGTTCCGGACCTGCCGGACCTTGCCGAAGCGGGCCTGCCTCGACTACCATTTGAAGCTCTGCCCGGCCCCCTGCGAGGGGAAGATCACGCCGGAGCGTTACCGGCAGGATCTCTCCCAGGTCTTCCGCCTCATGGAGGGGAAGAAGCAGGAGGTCCTTCAGGAGCTTCAGGACAGGATGCGGCAGGCGTCGGACGAACGTCGGTACGAGGAGGCGGCCAAGTTCCGGGACCAGATCGCGGGCTTGCAGCAGTTGACCGTCCGCCGGCGGCAGCTCGTCCCGGCCGAGGCGCTGGCCGATCTGCAGTCGGTGCTGCGGCTGCCGAAGATCCCCCGGCGGATTGAGGCGTTCGACGTCTCGAACATCTTCGGCAAGGAGGCGGTCGGGTCGATGGTCACCTTCGTCGACGGCAAGCCGTTCAAAGACGGCTACCAGCGGTTCAGGATCAAGACGGTGCCCGGCATCGATGACTATGCGATGATGCGGGAAATCGTCCGCCGGCGGTACGAGGGACTGTCCCCGAAGCAGCCCCAGGGACTGTCCCCGTCCCCACGCGAGGGACTGTCCCCGCCCCGCTACCAGCAGGCAGCTCCAAAGGGGACTGTCCCTCCAAAGGGGACTGTCCCTTCAAAGGGGACTGTCCCTGCTTTTAAGAGGGCTGTCCCTCCTCCGGATCTCGTAGTGATTGATGGGGGGAAGGGCCACTTGAATGCGGCGCTGGAGGTCCTGAGGGAGCTCAAGCGGGATCTTCCGGCGGTGGGGATCGCCAAGGAGTTCGAGGAGCTGTTCCTGCCGGAGAAGAAGGAGCCGATCATCCTGCCGCCCCAGTCCAAGGCGCTTCAGCTGGTGCAGCGGCTGCGGGACGAGGCGCACCGATTCGCCATCGGTTATCACCGGCTTCTGCGGGGGAAACAGACTTTGGCTTCGGCGCTGGATGAAATCCCGGGGGTCGGCCCGCGGCGCAAGCAGGACCTTCTGGTCCGGTTCGGCTCAGTGGAGGCGATGCGCCACGCGACGGTCGAGGAATTCACCCAGGTGCGGGGGATCTCTCAGATGTTGGCGCAGCGCATCCTCCAGCATTTGAGGAGCCGCTAAAGGAGGGATCTGATGCAGACGAATTGGAGGAAAGAGTGCACGGTGTTTCAGAGGAAGGTGTTCGAGGGCGTCCTGAAGATCCCCAAGGGGCAAGTCCGCACCTACGGGGAAGTCGCCCGGATGATCGGGGCGCCCAAGGCGGCCCGGGCGGTGGGCCAGGCGTTGAAGCGGAACCGCTGGGCGCCCCGGATCCCCTGCCATCGGGTGGTCGCTTCGGACGGCACCCTGGGCGGCCCCGCCTTCGGCGGGACATCTCCTGGACGGGCAGCCTGGCGGCTGCCAGAGAAGCTTCTAGGAGGCTACTCCGCCCCCGGCGGCCTTGCCCGCAAGAAGAAGCTCCTGCGCGGAGAGGGTGCTATAATGGGCCTATGGTGCGCCGTGAAAGCTGCATCACTCTTGCGGGTGAAAGTCCCGTCCGGGT
>CAZRTR010000037.1:0-18120 GCA_964603095.1 uncultured Planctomycetia bacterium | reverse complement strand
GCTGTTGGGGGGAACCGTAACGTTCCCCCCAACACGCCCCCCTCCCCCAGAGGAAGAGTGATACAATGGGAAAACCAAGCCCCTTTGAAAGCAACCGCTCTGTGTGACCTTCTGAGTAAGGTGAGCTCCCGTAGATCGTTGGATTCTTTGCCGAGGTAGCTCAGTGGTAGAGCGCAGCGCTGAAAACGCTGGCGTGGGGAGTTCGATTCTCCCCCTCGGCATTTCCCCTTAAATGCGGATCCTATTCCTCTGCGTCGAGAACGCCGGGCGGTCCCAGATGGCGGAAGGGTTCGCCAAGGCGCTGGCCCCGGCCGGGGTAGAGATCTTGAGCGCCGGCTCCGCCCCGGCCAAGGCCCTGAACCCTGCCGCGGTGGAGGCCATGCGGGAAAAGGGAATCGACATCTCCGCTCAGGTTCCCAAGGGGCTTGGTGATCTTCCGGAAGGGATCTTTGATTGGGTCGTCGGCATGGGATGCGGAGACGCCTGCCCTGTTCACAGGGCGAAGAAGATCCTCGACTGGGAGATCCCCAACCCGAAAGGCCAGCCGATTGAGGTCGTCCGCCGAATCCGCGACCAAATCGAGCTCCGCGTGAAGGAACTTTTAAAACCGGCTGCCGGGCTTGTTTAAGGGGACCCCCTCCTTGCAGAGGGGGCATTCGTTGGCGGGGAAGGTCTTCAAGTGCAGCGACATCAGGGCATGGTACTTCACATCGAAAGCCACCCAGCCGCCGGACCGGTCGACCAGGGCGCCGACACCGATCACGGTTGCGCCTGTATCCTGCGCCAACGTGATCAGCTCCTCTACCGAGCCGCCGGTGGTGATCACATCCTCCACGACAAGGACCCGATCCTTGGGAGAAACCCGGAAGGAGCGGCGGAACTTGAGGTGCCCCTCCTCTCTCTCGGCGAACAGGGTTCGAGCCCCGAGATGTCGGGCCACCTCATATCCGACTAAGATGCCCCCTAAGGCGGGGGCCACCACACAGGTGACCTCATCACTCAAGAACCGTTCCGACAGCGCCTCGCAGACCCGGGAGGAAAGACTCGGATGCTGAAGAACGAGGGCGCACTGAAGGTACTCGTGCGAATGCAGCCCGCTGGAAAGGACAAAATGCCCTTCCTGCCAGGCGCCGCACTCTCGGAATAGGCGGGTGACTTCACTGGGGCGCATCGGGTCTGCCTCTCACGTCAAGCGGGGTCATCTTACCCTATGGGGGGGTGGGAAGCAAGCTTGTGCTGCCGGGCCACCCGCTCGATCGCCTGCTCCAAGCGCTGAAGCGGGTCGGCCGGCGTTCCCTTCCCCCCCGGAATCGAATGAAGGATCACCTCGATCGGGGCCGCCGCTAAACGGCTCAAGTCTGCGGCCAGCTTGCCTCCATCGACTCCCACCGCCAGCCGGGCGCTGTCCAAAAGGACCAGATGAGGCTTGAACCCCTCCATCTGACGAAACGCCTCCTCCGGTCCGGAGGCGAAGGCGATCTCGTAACGGCTCTTCCGCCGCGGATCGTCAAAGTGCGGCTTGAGATATAAAAGGAAGACCTCCTCCGACCCCTCAATGAACAGGAGCCGGATCTTCTCCACCGGCTGCTCCTGCGCCCTCTCAGCCGGCTCCTTCCCCTCCAGCAGCTGCTCCACCGCCCGGGTCAGATCCTCCAAGGAGACCGGCTTTATCCTCACCGCATCCGGTTTGAGACGCTCCAACTCTTCCTGGTACTGATCGGGGTAGGCGGTCATCACCATCACCTTCACCTCCGGGTGGGAGGCACGTATCTTCTCCAAGACCGCGATCCCATCCACTCCGGGCATCTGCAGGTCCAGGATCACCAGCAGGGGCCGATCCTGCTCGAGCCGTTCCAGCGCCTGATCCCCGTAGAAGGCCCGCAGGACCTCGTACCCCTTGCTTCGGAAGAACCACTCCAGCGTCAGGGTGACCGACGCCTCGTCATCCACGATCAGGATCGATCCTCTAACCATGAGGTATGCGCCCTCCGCCCCGCTCCTGGCGGGGCTCCGGGTCGGCCTCCCGCCGTGCTGCCGCTCGGCCCGACGGCCTCGCTTTCCCTCCTACCGTCGGCGCACGGCTCCCCTGGGCCGCTGAAAAGGAGACATACTGCAGCGGCCCAGCATCCACGATCAGGATCGATCCTCTAACCATGAGGTATGCGCCCTCCGCCCCGCTCCTGGCGGGGCTCCGGGTCGGCCTCCCGCCGTGCTGCCGCTCGGCCCGACGGCCTCGCTTTCCCTCCTACCGTCGGCGCACGGCTCCCCTGGGCCGCTGAAAAGGAGACATACTGCAGCGGCCCAGCATCCACGATCAGGATCGATCCTCTAACCATGAGGTATGCGCCCTCCGCCCCTACCCATGCGGGACAACCCCCTCCAGCTCCCGAACGATCGCTCGGGCCGCCTCCACCGGATGGGAAGATTCCAGGATGGGCCGTCCCACGACGAGGAAATCGGATCCGGCCCGGATCGCCTCCGACGGAGTGGCGGTTCGCTGCTGATCGTCTCTAGTGTCTGACACCCGAAGGGTGTCTGACACTGTTTTCACCGGAAGGACGCCGGGCGCCGTTTTAAACGGATCGGCGGTCGCCAACCGGATCCCCGGGGTGACGATCAGGAATTCCTCTCCGCAGGTCCACCGGACCACCGTCGCTTCCTGGGGGGAGGCGACGATCCCATCCAGCCCGGCCGATTGGGCCAATTTCGCGAGGTACAGGACCTGATCCTTCAAGGTCTTGCGCAACCCCAGGTCGATCAGGTCCCGCTGCGCCATGGAGGTCAGCACCGTGACCCCGATCACGAGAGGGGCCTTCCGACGATTCCGAGCCGCTTCCTCTTGCGCTGAACGAACCGCCTGCCGCATCATGGCGCTTCCTCCCTGAATATGCAGATTCGCCATCCAGGCCCCGCATCGGACAGCCGCCCGCATCGCCCTTCCAACGGTGGACGGGATGTCGTGGAATTTCAGGTCCAGAAAGACGTTGCCGCCGCTCTGATGAACCTTCTCCGCGGCGGAGGGGCCGTACCGGGTGAACAGCCCCAACCCGACTTTGAAATGGGTGATCCCCGTCGGGACAAGCTCCTTAACCAACCGTTCGGCTCTTCCCAGATCCTCAACATCCAACGCCACGATCAGCCGGTCGGCCGCGGAGACCGGCTTCACCCCGCCACCCCCTGGGGGATTTCCCGAAGCCGCCCGGGTGTCTCCATCTTCCCCACCAGGGCCTCCGGGCTGGATAACCGACGGCTCTTGAGATAATGTTCCAGGCCTTCGATGATCTCGAGCGGGGCTTTCGGGTTGACGTAGTTGGCCGTCCCCACCTGAACCGCGCTGGCTCCGCACAGCAGGAATTCTACCAGATCCTCCGCCTCCATGATCCCGCCGATCCCGATCAACGGAACCTTCGGCAGCGCCCGATGGACCTGCCAGACCATCCGCAGGGCCACCGGCTTGATGGCGGGCCCGCTTAAACCCCCCGTCACCGTGGCGATCCGCGGCCTCCAGCTTTTGGAATCTACCGCCAACCCCACCAAGGTGTTGATCAGCGACAACAGATCGGTTCCTCCATCCACAGCGGCCCGAGCGATTGCAACGATGTCGGTTACGTTCGGGGAAAGCTTGGCGATCAAGGGCCGTCTCGTCGCCCGTCGGACTTGGGCCACCAACCGATGCGTCCGCTTTGGATCCACCCCGAACTCGATCCCCCCCTGCTCGCAGTTGGGACAGGAGATGTTCAGCTCCAACCCGTCGATCCCCTCCACCTCCTCCAGCCGCCGGGCGAGCGTCACATACTCGGAGATCGACTCTCCCGCCAGCGAGACGATCACCCGACAGCGCTTCAGTCCCCGAAGGAACGGCATCTTCTTCCGGACGAACGCCTGCACCCCCACGTTCTGCAGCCCGATCGAGTTGAGCATCCCCGACGGTGTTTCGTAAATCCGTGGGGCCGGATTGCCAGGGCGGGGCTTGAGAGAGATCGACTTGGTAACGATGGCGCCGAGCTGCTCCACATCGTAGAGCCGGTGGTACTCCTCCCCGTAGCCGAAGGTGCCGGAGGCCGCCATCACCGGGTTTTGCAGCCGCAAGCGCCCCAGCCGAACCGAAAGATCTACTTCCATAGAATCGCTTCCGCGGGGAAGACCGGGCCTTCGGTGCAGACCCGCTGGAACCGGGAGTGGCTGGCGGCCGGTTCCGTAGAGATCTCCACCACGCATCCCAAGCAGCAGCCCATGGCGCACCCCATCCGTTCCTCCAGCGACACCTGGGCGGGCAGCCCCTTCTGACGGGCCCACGTGGCGGCGGCCGCCATCATCGGGGTGGGGCCGCAGATGTAAAGGACCGTCGTGCGTCGTGCGTCGTCCGTGGCGCGTAAAAACCTTTTCAGCAGTTCGATGACGCTGCCGCGGTGGCCCAGGGTGCCGTCGTCGGTGGCCACATGAACATCTACCCCCAGCTTTCGAAACGGATCCCGACAGATCACCCATTCCTTCGTCCGTGCGCCCAAAAATGCTTTTACTTGACACTGCTCGACGAGCCATTTCGCCAGAAAATAAAGCGGCGGGATCCCCACCCCCCCTCCCACCAGAATCGCCGTGCGAAGGGTGGGTGGCGCCTCGAACGGATGCCCCAACGGCCCCAGCAGATCCACCTGCGCCCCCACCGGAATCTGGGACAAGACCCGCGTCCCAAGGCCCACTACCTTGTAGATCAAGTCGATCGTCCCGGCCTCCGGATTCGCATCGAGGATGCTCAACGGCCTCCTTAATAAGGGGACTGTCCCCGAAGGGGACTGTCCCCGCCCTGTCCCCGAAGGGGACTGTCCCCGCCCCTCCTCGCCGCACCGCACGTGCATAAACTGCCCCGGCGTTGCCCGACGGGCAACCGCAGGGGCCTTCAGCCGCATGAGAAAATGATCCCGGGCGATCCGGCGATTAACGAGAAGCTGCGCCTTGACCTGCACCATGCCGCACCTTTTCATGCCACTCCTGCAAAGGACAGACCTTCAAGCCCACCGCCAGCAACGAGCCGATCCCGGTCACCAGCGCCTGAGCCCCCTGGATCGTCGTGGCGCAGGGGATCCCCCTCGCCACCGCCAGGGAGCGGATCTTCGTCTCATCCTCCTTCGTCGCCTTGCCGGCCGGGGTGTTGATGATCAGATCCACCCGCGAGTCCCGCAGGAAATCCAGCACATGAGGCCGGCCCTCATGGATCTTCATCACCTCCCCCACCGGGATCCCTTGGGCGCGGAGGAATCCCGCTGTTCCCCTCGTGGAGACCAGCTTGAAGCCCAGGTCCACCAGTCGTTTGGCCACCTCCACCAACGCCGGCTTGTCCGAGTCCTTGACACTGAGGAAGACGGTGCCGCCCAGTGGGAGTCGCTGATAGGCGGCAATCTGAGACTTGGCGTAGGCGAGCCCAAAGGAGGTGTCGATCCCCATCACCTCCCCCGTCGACTTCATCTCCGGCCCCAGGATGATATCGACCCCGAAGAATCGGGAGAAGGGAAAGACCGATTCCTTGACCGCCGTAAAGGGCAGAGGAACCTCCTGCGTGAATCCGAGCTCCTTCAACGTCGCCCCGGCCATCACCTTGGCCGCCAGCTTGGCCAACGGGATCCCGATCGCCTTAGAGACGAACGGCACCGTCCGGGAGGCCCTGGGGTTCACCTCCAGCACGTAAACCTCTTTGTCCTTGACGGCGAACTGGATGTTCATCAGCCCCACCACGTGAAGCTCCTGGGCCAGTGAAAAGCTGGCCTGTCGGATCTCCTGAAGGACCTGCGGCGGCAACGTGTGGGGCGGCATCACCATCGCCGCGTCCCCGGAATGGACGCCGGCCTGCTCCACATGCTCCAGGATCCCTCCGACGGCCGCGTCTTTTCCGTCGGCGATCAGATCCACATCCACCTCAATCGCCTCCTGGAGGAACTTGTCCACCAGGATGGGGCGCTCCGGTGAGGCCTGCACGGCGCTCACCATGTAGCCGCGGAGCATCTCCTCGTCGTAGACGATCTCCATCGCCCGCCCCCCCAGCACATAGGAGGGTCGCACCAGGACAGGGAATTGAAGCCGCCGGGCGATGGCCAGCGCCCCGCCGGGATCGGTAGCGGTTCCGTTGGGCGGCTGCCTCAGTTTCAACCGGTCGATCAGTCGACTGAACTTCTCCCGGTCCTCGGCCCGATCGATCTCCTCTGGGGAGGTGCCGATGACCGGGACCTTTTGGGAACTCAGCGCCAGGGCCAAGTTCAGCGGGGTCTGCCCCCCCAACTGGAGGATCACTCCCTTTGGATTCTCGGCGTCGACGATATTCAGCACATCCTCCAGTGTCAGCGGCTCGAAATAGAGGATGTCGGCCGTGTCGTAATCGGTGGAAACCGTCTCCGGGTTGGAGTTGACCATGATCGTCCGGTACCCCGCCTCCCGAAGGGCGAAGACGGCGTGGACGCAGCAGTAATCGAACTCGATCCCCTGCCCGATCCGGTTGGGGCCGCCCCCGAGGATCATAATCTTCTTGGTTCTTGGTTCGTGGCTCGTGGCTCGTGGAGATTTGCCTTCTTCTCTTCTACGATCTACGAACTCCTCTCTACGAACTGGTTTTTCATACGTGGAGTAATAGTACGGGGTATACGCCTCGAACTCCGCCGCGCAGGTGTCGACCTGATAGAAGACCGGTCGGATCCCCTGCTCTAAGCGAAACCGCCGAACCTCCAGCTCCTCCATCCCCCAGAGATGGGCCAACTGTCGATCGCTGAATCCATACTGCTTGGCCTTTAAAAGCAGTTCGTGGTTCGTGGTTCGTAGTGGTTCTTGCTCTCGACTACGATCTACGAACTCCTCTCTACGAACTCGTATTTCTTGTTCGAGCTCCACGATCTGGCGGATCTCCTGGAGGAACCAGGGATCGATGCGGGTCAGGCGGTTCAGCTCCTCGTTGGAGAAGCCCTGCAGGATACTTAAGCGGATGGCGAAGATCCGCTCCGCATGGGGGGTGCGCATCCTGGACCGCAGCAGCTCCGGCTCGATGGGACTGTCCTTCCCGTCCGCTCCCAGCCCGTGGCGGCCGATCTCCAGGGAGCGCAGCGCCTTCTGCAACGCCTCCTTGAAGGTCCGACCGATCGCCATCACCTCTCCCACCGATTTCATCTGGATCGTCAGGGTCGGGTCGGCCCCGGGGAACTTCTCGAAGGCGAAGCGGGGGATCTTCACCACGCAGTAGTCCAGGGTCGGCTCGAAGCAGGCGGGGGTCATCCTCGTGATGTCGTTGGGAAGCTCATCCAGCGTGTAGCCGACCGCCAGCTTGGCCGCGATCTTGGCGATCGGGAATCCAGTCGCCTTCGAGGCGAGCGCCGAGGAGCGGGAGACTCTGGGGTTCATCTCGATCACCACCCGCCGGCCGGTCTGCGGATGGACGGCGAACTGGATGTTGGATCCGCCGGTTTCCACACCGATCGCCCGGATCACGGTGATGGCGTCGTTGCGCATTTGCTGATACTCCTTGTCGGTCAGGGTCTGGACCGGGGCGACGGTGATGGAGTCGCCGGTATGGACCCCCATCGGGTCCAGGTTCTCGATTGAGCAGACGATCACGACGTTGTCGCGGCGATCCCGCATCACCTCCAGCTCGAACTCCTTCCACCCCTCCACCGACTCTTCGACCAGAATCTCGGAGGCCATGCTGAGGGACAGCCCTTGCTCCGCGATCCGGTCGAACTCCTCCCAGTTGTAGGCGATCCCTCCGCCGGTGCCCCCTAAGGTGAAGGCGGGGCGAATCACCACAGGGAATCCGATCCGACTCGCCACGGTCTTGGCCTCCATCAGGGTGTGGGCGACGCCGCTCAAGGGAAGGTCGAGGCCCGCCGCCAACATCGTCTGTTTGAACAGCCCCCGATCCTCCGCCTTGGCGATCGCCTCCGCGTTGGCCCCGATCATCTGAACGCCGTACCGCTCCAGGACTCCCGTCCTGGCCAGCTGCATCGCCACATTCAGCCCCGTCTGGCCTCCCAAGGTCGGCAGGAGCGCGTCGGGCCGCTCCTGGGCGATCACCTTCTCCAGCACCTCGACAGTGATCGGTTCGATGTAGGTCCGGTCGGCGAATTCCGGGTCGGTCATGATGGTGGCCGGGTTGGAGTTGACCAGAACCACCGAGTATCCCTCCTCCTTGAGCGCCTTGCAGGCCTGCGTTCCGGAATAGTCAAACTCGCAGGCCTGGGAGATGATGATCGGCCCGGATCCGATGATCAGAATCTTTTGGATGTCCGTCCGCTTAGGCATACTCTTACGGGGACTGTCCCCGGAGGGGACTGTCCCCGCCTTGTCGTGGTGTGCTGTGGAACTCGACGATCCCGTTCTGAAGTGTTGCGAAGATCACGCCAAAGGTCTGCCAGCCCTGCTGGCCTTGGGTCAGCTTCGCCCGGGTGGTGATGACCCAGTTGACCCCTTCCTCCATTACCGTCAGCTCCACAGACACCTGCGCAATGGGAGAGGAGTGCCCCCTCGTCAAGGGGGGAACCTTCACCGGCTGCTGCCGCTTATAGAGCCGCCAAGGCCCGCTTGAATCCCCTTCTTCCTCTTTCGGCAGCGGCTCGGGCCTCCAACCCTCGGCGCCGATCAGCTTCACTCCGGCCGGCAGTCGAAGCAACAGCTCCAGTTGGGCGTCCCCTTCATCCAGCAACGCCCCTTTCGGATTCCTCTCCACGACCAGAGCGAGGGAAACGGGGACGGACGCCTTGTGCTTGCCGGGATTCGGCTCCTCGAACCGGACCTGGATCGGCGAAGCAGGCGGCTCCTCCGCCGCCCACACGGAGCCGATGATGCCTAACATCAGTGATGCGGTAATAGCCGTCGGTACTTTCACTCCGCCTTCCCCGTTTCCATCATCCGGACGAACCTCTGAAACAGCGGGTGGGCGTCGTGGGGGCCGGGGGAGGCCTCCGGATGGTACTGGACCGAGAAGATCGCAAGCCCTTTGTGCCGCATCCCTTCGCAGGTCTTGTCATTCAGGTTCAAGTGAGTCATCTCCACCTCCCCGCCCGGGATCGAATCCGGGTCGACGGCGAACCCATGGTTCTGGGCGGTGATCTGCACTTTGCTCGTCCGAAGGTCGATCACGGGGTGATTCGCCCCGTGGTGGCCGAACTTCAGCTTGTAGGTCTTGCCCCTCAAGGCCAACCCCAGGATCTGGTGTCCCAGGCAGACCCCGAAGATCGGGATCCTCCCGACGCACTCCCGAACCGTCGAGACCAGATACGGAAGCCCCTCCGGGTCCCCGGGCCCGTTGGAGAGGAAGAGCCCGTCCGGTTTCAGCGCGAAGATCTCCTTCGCCGAGACGGTGGCCGGCGCCACGGTCACCTGGCAGCCGACTTGCGTCAGCATCCGGGGGATGTTCTCCTTCATCCCGCAGTCGACCGCCACAACTCGGAACTTGGCTCCGGATGCAGGGGCCTCCGGCCAGGGGTGGACCTCCGGGCAGGTCGCCTCTTTCACCAGGTCCCGACCGACCAGCCGAGGGGATCCTCGGGCCTTGTCCACCAGACGTCTCTCATCGGTGTCGATGGTGGAAAGGATTCCCTGCAGCGCCCCCTTGCTCCGCAAAAGAAGCGTCAAGGCCCGGGTATCCAGGCCGGAGATCGCCACCGTCCCATGGGCTTCAAGCCACTTCTCCAGATTCTCATCCTTCCTCCAGCTGGAGGCAATCGGGCTTAAGCTGCGCACCACGAACCCTTCCACCTGCGGTCTTGACGACTCCACATCGGCCCGGTTCACTCCAGTGTTGCCGATCAGCGGGTAGGTCATCACCACGATCTGCCCTCGGTAGGAAGGGTCGGTCAGGATCTCCTGGTAGCCGGTCATGGCGGTGTTGAAGATCACCTCACCGGTCACCTCTCCCGGAGCTCCGAACCCTTCTCCGTGAAAAACCGTTCCGTCTTCTAACGCCAGTATCGCTCGCATATTTCAACAAAAGGGACGGTTCTAGAACCGTCCCTTTTCCTCAAAATAAGGTGAGCTGCTTCTCCTCCGCCTGCGGCTCCTTCTCCGCGAAGATCTTGACCTGGCCGTACTCCCCGTCGTAGCCGGGATCGATCTTGATCCGGCCGGAGCGGACTCGCAGGATCCCCTCCGCCACCTTCGGGGGAAGCTGCTTCCTCAACGTCTCCTCCGGCAGATCGACTAGAATCTCAAACTCGTTGCCAACCCGCTGCACCAGATCCAGATATTCCTGCTCCACCGCCTTGGAGCCGACCCCGACCCCCCGCGCGTCGGAGATGATCTGATCCAGCGGCACCAGCCGTTTGAACGGGATCTCCTTCGCCGGCCGGTACCCTTCCGGCCGGTCGGCCAGATCCTGAACCCGGTGCATCACCCCGATCGTCACCTTCCTCCCGCAGACCGGGCATCGGTTGGCATGACTCAACGCATCCTCCGGCGAGACCCGAGCCTTGCAGAGTCGATGGCCGTCAAAGTGGTACTTCCCCTCCTCCGGGAAGAACTCGATCGTGTAGAGGAACCGCTGCGGGTCCTTGGCCTTCAGAATCTGCACGATCTCTCCGTAGCTGATCGCCCGGCACTCAAAGACGTTCGCCTCTCTGCCGATCCGGCTGGCCGAATGGGAGTCGGAGTTGGAGATCAGGGTGTACCGGTCCAGCCGGCTCAAGCGCCAGTTCATCGCCGGGTCGGAGGAGAGCCCCGTCTCCAGGCAGAAGATCTCTTTCGCTTGGGCTCCGAAACACTCCTCCACCGTGTCGAAGCCGGAGTTGGATCCGAAGATCGAGAAGTGGGGGGTCCAGCAATGCGCCGGAACAATCAGGATATCGGGAGAGACGTTGAGCGCCAGCTTCACCAGATCGGCGGCCGAGAGGTTCAGCGCCGGGCGCCCATCGGATGCTAAGTCTCCATACCGACCTAAGGCCCGGTTCAGGGCTTCCGTTACTTCGATCGAGGGTAGAAACAGGATGTTGTGGATCCTCTTCGATTTCCCACCGACGAAGAAATAGTTGTTCACCTCTGCCGTCAGCAGGAACCGGACCCCGTTGTACTCGTACAAGCCCTCTGGGGTGACTTTAAGCTTCTGCTTCAGCTCCGCCAGCCAGAGGGGGTGGGTGCAGTCTCCGGTCCCCATCAGCTGAATCCCCTTGTACCGGGCCCAGCGGGCAAGCAGGTCCAGGTCCAGCCGGCTGCTCGTGGCCCGACTGTACCGGGAGTGAATATGAAAATCGGCGACGACCCGGATTGTGGCCTCCCTTTACGTTTCTGGCGGCGCCAGCGGCCAGTCTAGAGAAGTCCCGCCTCAGCGGGGCCTCTTTAACTACGGCCAGGTAAGGAAGTCGGTCAGATCCTTCTCCCAAATCCCTGGCGGCTCGTGCGCCGGCGAGACGGCCGGTTCTTTCACCGTCTTCCGGATCTGGCTCAGCTGTTCCTCCGCCAGCCGCCCGTGGGCCGTCCCCGGAAAGGTCTTGGCGACCTTCTCGTAGAAGACGGCGGCCACCAGCGGTTGATCCAGCGCCATCGCGATATCCCCGGCATGCTGCCATTCCCTCGCCTTTTGGATCCCGTCCACGGTCGCCCCGCTTGCGCAGGCAACCGTCCCGACCAACAGCATTCCTGTGATCCAACGTGAGCGCATCGCTGCTAAGCCCTCCCCTTAAGCTCTCCCTATTCAGCCCGCCAAAATAGGTCTGGCAAAGCAAAACTCTCAGCCACCTACCTTGGCTCTTCCAAATCCACCACCTGGAACCCTTCCGGCGGGGTAAACGAGAAGCTTTCCTGGGGGATCGAGATATTCACCTGAAGATCCCGGTAGCGCTGGGTCAGGACCGGCTCCCCCTGCGTATCCAACAAGACCAGCTCCCGGACCAGCCCATCCTCTTCCCCCACATCGACCCGGAGTCGATCAATCGGGACCGGAGACCCTTCCACCACGGACGGCAGAGGAATCGCCTCAAACCGGATCCGCTTCCCCTCTTCCGACTCGACCCGTTCCAGAAACCGGACCGAGCCGGGCTTGAGATCGGAGAAAGGCCGGTGCGGACCGGGGGCCTCTCCAGGGGACCGCGACCGGTAGACGGTGTTGGCCGCCGGGTAACTCTGCCATTCAAAGGTTCCATCGGAGATCAGAAGTTGAGACGGAGTCTGCTCCGACCCCTCCCTGAGCTCCAGACGGCGCCGGTTCGGCCACTCAAATAGCAGCGTCCCCTCCAGCTCCACCGGTTCCCCAGTCTCCTCCTGCGCCTCCAGGGAGAAATGGGTTTGGTAGCTCCGAACCTCCTCGGCCCGAGCCGTCAGCTCCTGCGCCTCTTTCGGCAGGGCGAGCTCCTCCTCCGCAAAGGTCGCCGTGGAAAAAAGCAGCGCCCACACAGCAACCCAAGACGAGATCCTCATCCCGACCCTCCGTTGACAAACTGGCCGTCCCGCAGCACCGGCTTACCCCCTACCAGCACGTCGGTCACCTGGCCCTTCAGACGCCATCCCAAGAAAGGGGAATTGACTCCCTTGGAAGCGAAGGAGCCCGGCTCCACCGTCCAATCCCTCTCCGGATCCAGGATCGTCACGTCGGCGATGCTTCCCACCGAGAGCTGTCCCCGATCCAGCCCCAAGATCCGGGCCGGGCGACAGGTCATCGCCTCGATCAGCCCGGCCATGGGCAATCCCCCTCGGTGGACCATCTCCGTCAGCAGCACTGCCACCGCCGTCTCCAGTCCCACCACGCCGAAAGGGGCGTCGGTCAGCTCCATCTCCTTCTCCGCTTTGGAATGAGGGGCGTGGTCGGTGGCCACCGCATCCAACGTCCCATCCTTGAGCCCTTCCCGGAGGGCCACCAGATCCTCCTGGGTTCTCAGCGGAGGATTCATCTTGAATCGGGTGTCGTAGGTGGAGAGGGCCTCCTCCGTCAGCGTCAGGTGATGGGGGGTCACCTCCGCCGTCACCGGGAGCCCCTCCTGTTTGGCCGATCGGATCAACGCCACCCCGGCCGCGGTGCTCACATGGGCGATGTGGAGCCTGCCGCCGGTGGCCCGGGCCAACAGCAGGTCCCGGGCGATCATCACCGTCTCCGCCTCGGCCGGGATCCCTTCGATCCCCAGCCGCAGGGCGGTCATTCCCTCGTGGATCGCCCCACCTCCGGAGAGGGTCTTCTCCTCGCAGTGGGCGATGATCGGAAGCCCCGTCAGGCGGGTGTACTCCAGCGCCCGGCGCATGATGCCGGCGTTGGAGATCGGCGCTCCATCGTCGGAGAAGCCGACCACCCCGGCCTCTTTCAACCGAGCCATCTCCGTCAGCGCCTCCCCTTTCAGGCCGATCGTCACCGCCCCGTAGGGAAGGACATTCACCCATCCGGCCTTGGCGCTCTGCGCCCGGACATACTCCACCACCGGCACCGAATCGACCACCGGATCGGTGTTGGCCATGGCGCAGATGGTGGTGAAGCCCCCCTTCACCGCGGCCCGGGAGCCGGTGAAAAACGTCTCCTTGTGCTCCTGGCCCGGGGTGCGAAGGTGCACATGCAGATCGATAAAACCGGGGGCGACCACCTTTCCCTTGACGTTCAGAACCTCCGCGCCGCTGGCGCCTTTAAGATTCTTCCCTCGCTGGACGATCTTCCCGTTCTCGATCAGAAGGTCGGCCGACTCATCGATCCCCTGCGCCGGGTCGACGAGGCGCCCCCCTTGGATCAGGATCCGGGGTGGGGTCATACCTTCACCGGCTCCGGCGCGGGGGCATGCTTCTGCCTCTTCGTCCCGGCCACCAGGTACAACACCGCCATCCGGACCGCGATCCCGTTGGTCACCTGCTCCAGGATCACCGATTGAGGTCCATCGGCCACCTCCGGGGAGAGCTCAATCCCCCGGTTGACCGGTCCGGGATGCATCACGATCAGCTCCGGCTTGGCCCCTCGCAGCCGCTCCTGATCGATCCCGTACCCCCGCGTATATTCCCGGAGGGAGGGGATCGTCCGCTCCCGCTGCCGCTCCTTCTGCAGCCGCAGCGCGATCAGCACATCCGCTTGACCCAACACCTCCTCCAACCGGTACGAGATCCGGGCTCCCCACCGTTCCATCTCCGGGGGAACAAGGGTCGGGGGCCCGCAGAGGGTCACCTTCGCCCCCAGTTTCGTCAATCCCCACAGATCGGAGCGGGCCACCCGGGAGTGGAGGATATCCCCCACAATCAGGACGTTCAACCCCTCGACCCTCCCTTTCTTTTCCTGGATGGTGAACAGATCGATCAGCCCCTGGGTCGGGTGCTCGTGGGAACCATCCCCCGCGTTGATCACGCTGGAGCCGACCGCCCGGGCCACCTTGGCCGGAACTCCACTGACCGCGTGACGGATCACCATCACATCCACCTGCATCGCCTCGATGTTCCTGGCCGTGTCCAGAATCGATTCCCCCTTGACCAGACTGGAGGAGGAAGGAGAGATCTGCAGGATATCGGCGGAGAGCCGTTTGGCCGCCAGCTCAAAGGAGGTCCGGGTCCGGGTGGAGGGTTCCAGGAAGAAGAGGGCCACCGTCCTTCCCCGCAGGGTCGGCACCTTCTTGATCGGCCGCAGGGAGACCTCCTTGAAGGCCTTGGCCTGATCCAGAAGCAGGAGCAGCTCCTCCTTGCTCAGCTCCTCCAAACCCAAAAGGTCCTTGCGCGTCCAACGGGTCACCCCACCACCTCTTCCTCCACAACGACCTCATCCACCCCATCCGTCTCGACGAGCCGGACCTGCACCAGGTCCTTCCTTGCCGTCGGGATATTTTTTCCCACGTAATCGGCCTTGATCGGCAGCTCCCGGTGCCCCCGATCCACCAGCACCGCCAGCTCGATCTGGTCGGGCCGGCCCAGGTCATTCAGGGCGTCCATCGCCGCCCGAATCGTCCGGCCGGTGAACAGCACGTCGTCGACGAAAACGATCCTTTTGCCCCCGACATCGAAGGGAATTTCTGTCGCGTGGATCACCGGGTTGGGGGCATTCATGCTCAGATCGTCCCGGTACAGGTTGATGTCCAACGCTCCCACCGGAACGTCGTTGCCGCCAATCTGCCGGATCAGCTCCGCCAGCCGCTGCGCCAGGATCTCCCCCCGGGAGCGGATCCCCACCAGCGCCACCATCTCCTTTCCCGGGTACCGCTCCAGGATCTCATGCGCCATCCGGGTCATGGCCCGCCGGACCCCTTCCGCGTCCAGCACCTTCGCCTTCACTCTTCCGGGAAGGTTCATCGGCATAAAAAAACGGCTCTTCCCCGCCCCCTGGCGCAGAAGAACCGTTCCCTTTTTCCTTCCGAAGAAACCACCTACTCCTCCTTTTCTGGGCTCGCCGGACCAGTTTAAAAGGAACCCGCCTCTAAACCTTAATTAAACCACATCCTCCTCGTCGATGTCAAGGAGGTTCGGGTCGACCTGCATCCGGAGGTGGTGCCGGCAGATCCCCCGCTGGCTCTCCTGGATGAACCGGACCAGATGGGCCACCTCCAGCGCCTGATCCTCCATCGCCTGGATCGCCTTCAAGGCCTGAGTCGTGTTCAGCCCCGAACGGTACAGCAGCCGGTACGCCTCCCGGATCGCGGCCCGGGTGGCCATGGGGACGCCGGCCCGTTTCAAGCCGACCACGTTGATCGACCAGACCTCCGAGTCCCCCTTGACCAGCAGGTAGGGAGGCACATCCTTATTCACCCGGGCCAACCCCGCGATCATCGCCAGGGTCCCGATCCGGACAAACTGGTGAATCGTGACGTTGCCGGAGATCACCGCCTTCTCCTCGACCAGGACGTGGCCCGCGACCAGCGTCCCGTTGGCCACGATCACCCGGTCTCCGATCGTGCAGTCGTGCGCCACATGGGCGAACCCCATCAGGAGCGCCTCCGACCCAATCGTCGTCCAGCATCCTTGCCGAGAGGCCCGGTGCACCGTGGCGTACTCCCGGATCACGGTCCGATCGCCGATCCGGACCCCGCCATGCTGCGGCTCCCGGACCGCCTGGTGCATATGCCCCAGCACCGCCCCGACGTGGATCTGGCAGCTCTCCCCGATCTCCAAGGGAGCCACGAGGTAGGCGTGCGGCCAGACCTTGGTTCCCCGCCCGATCCGGACCGGCCCTTCGATCACCGCGTAGGGGCCGATCTCCACCTCCGGACCGATCTCGGCCATCGGGTCGACCACCGCCGTGGGATGCACCATCAGATCACTCATCACGCTCATCTTTCTTCTTCGGCCAGAAGAGGATCGTCACCTCTCCCTTCGCAGACGCCTGAGTATACCGCTCCAGCGCCTGGCTTGTCGAGCCGCGCGTCACCTCCTCGTGCAGCTTCGTCATCTCCCGCGCCACCACCACCGGGATCTCCCCCAGAACTCCCTGAATGGCCTTCAGCGTCTTGACCAACCGATAGGGTGACTCGAAGCAGATCACCGGCCCCGTCTCGCCCCGGAGTCCCTCCAGCCACTGGCCCAGGGCCTTCGCCTTTCGCGGCGGAAACCCCTCGAACCGGAATCGGTCCCCTCGGAACCCGGAGACAGCCAAAGCCGTCGTCGCCGCGCTCGGGCCCGGGATCACTGTCACCGGAATCCCGGCGCCACTCGCCTGCTCCACCAGATACGCCCCCGGATCGGAGATCCCCGGCATCCCGGCATCGGTCACCAAAGCGACCGACTCTCCTTCCCGCATCCGCCGGACCAGCTCCGGCCCCTTCGCCCGTTCCGTGTGCTCGTCCAGCCGAACCAGCGGTGCGGTGATCCCGTACCGCTGGCACAGGATCTTCGTCCGCCGGGTATCCTCCGCCCCGATCACCGAGACGCTTTTCAGCGTCCCCACCGCCCGGAAGGTGATGTCCCCCAGATTCCCGATCGGCGTGGCCACCAGGACCAGCGTCCCCGGCTTCATGGCTCGGCAGCTACCTCCCTCGTCCTAATCCCCTCAGGAATTCCGCCGGATTCTGCACCGGGATCTTAAACGCTTCCGCCATCCGAAAGTGCCGCACGTTACTGGTGATCACCGCCTCCACTTGCCCGGCAACAGCCACCTCAAGAAAAGCCCGATCCGTTTCGTCCACAAACCGGCCGGGGATCGGCTCAGGGACGACTTCCTGTGCCTCCACCAGCAGAGCTTCCAGGAGCTCCTCCACCACCTTTGGAGAAAATTCGAATTCCCCCCGCGTGAGCACCTCTCGATATTCCATCACCATTCGGCGGTCGACAAAAAGCTGAAGGTCGCCCCGCAGGGCCAGTTGGACCACCCGGTGAGCCGGCCCTCCGGGAGAGAGGATGGCCGATACCAAAACGTTGGTGTCCAGGACCACCCGCATCAGGCGGCCCGGCGGCGCTGCCTCTGAGCCCTGACGCGTCGGATCTCCGCCTCGATCTTGACGGGTTTCATCCGATCCAACCCTTTCCTCCTCGCCTCCTCCTGAAGCCGGACCAAGGCCGCCATCCCCCGGGCCTGTCGCCAGACGCGCAGCGTCTGCTCGAACGACGCCTCATCCAATGGGGTGAGCAGTCCCACGGGCCGGCCCCTGGAGGTGAGCACCAGCTCCCGTTCCTCCTTAAGCCGCCGCCACACCGATCCGGGATGAAGGCGAAACTCCCGCACAGGGATAAACTTCATGGGTACCCTCCTTTCCTACATAAAGTCTACATTATAAGCACCAAAAAGTCAACATTTATGCTCCCGTACCGACCGACTCCAACTGCGCGGCCCAGGGGAACTGTTAGAGGGGGTCAACGCGCTGCTGTGCGGCTTTGGGCTCCTCCATGCTCTATCACGCAGTCCAAGCCCCGCGCATCAAGCGCCTATTTGAGATCGTCGATCAATCCGCCATTTACCTGCTGACCGCCGGCACCTACACGCCATTCACGTTGGTCGCTATCCGGGGCGTCTTGGGCTGGATCCTGTTCGGTGTGATTTGGGGTCTGGCGGTAGCGGGAATCGCGGCGACCTGGTGGTTTCCCGCAGAGAAGCTCCGGAGGCCATTCGCTCACGCCGTTCGGCATCTGTTCGTGTCGGGCGGCAGTATCTATCACTACGTGGCCGTGCGTTTTTATGTAGCACCTGCATGAAGGCAAACCGTCGTTCGGGGACGCACGTTGGTATGGCGTCCCCGACGGGACGATGTCCGAACTATTCCAGGGGATGCCGTCGAGGTCTTC
>CAZRTR010000036.1:0-18251 GCA_964603095.1 uncultured Planctomycetia bacterium | reverse complement strand
CAAGATCGCTGAGCTCCAGGGGGTCCGGGTCTTGAACATCAATGAGCTAGCCAATGCCTTAAAACCCGTGGTGCTGCCCGGAGAGATGCTGGAGGCCCGGGTGATCAAGGAGGGGAAGGAGTACAACCAGGGGGTGGCCTACCTCGACGACGGAACGATGGTGGTGGTGGAGCAGGGCCGGGGCTTGATCGGGCAGACGGTCCGGGTTCTGGTGACGAGCGTCCTGCAGACGGCCGCGGGCCGGATGATCTTCGCCAAGCCGGAGAACGGGAACTCCCGCCCGGGCTGGAGGTCCGGCCGGTAAGGGGTGGGGTGGAACCGGAGGGGCGGGGTGAAGGCGTTTGCGATTGTTGTGGCCGCCGGAGTCGGCAAGCGGCTGGGGGGCCGGGTTCGCAAGGCCTTCGTCCCCTTGGGGAAACGGCCGATGCTCGGCTGGACCTTGAAGGCGCTGGAGAAGGCCCCTTCCGTTGAGGGAATCGTGGTGGCGGTCCATCCCAAGGATCGAAAGGCCGCTGACGGGCTGATCCGTTCCCTCCGGCTTCGGAAGATTCTCCGGATTGTCTCCGGCGGAGACAGCCGGATGGAGTCGGTCGCTCGGGGCTTGCAGGCGGTTCCTCCGGAGAGCCGGTGGGTCTTGGTGCATGACGCGGCCCGGCCGTTGGTTTCCCCGAGGATGATCGAGCAAACGATCCGAGCGGCCCGGCGTTTCAGGGCCGCCATCACCGCGGTGCCGGTGGTCCCGACGATCAAGAGGGGCCGGGACGGCTGGGTGGCCCAGACCCTGGATCGGAACCACCTCTGGGCGGTGCAGACGCCGCAGGCCTTTGATCGGCGGCTCCTTGAGAAGGCCCATGCGTGCGGCGCGGCCAGGGGGATAGAGGCGACCGACGACGCGGCGCTGGTGGAGGCGATCGGCCATCGGGTCCGGATCGTCCCCGGCGATCCGCGCAACCTGAAGGTGACCACTCCCGAGGACCTGGTCGTGGCGGAGGCGCTGCTAAGAGCCGGCTCTAAAGAATGAGAATCGGAATCGGCTTTGATATCCACCGGCTTGTGGCGGGACACCCCCTCATCTTAGGAGGCGTGACGGTCCCCCACCCCAAGGGCTTGAAAGGCCATTCCGACGCCGACGTGCTGCTCCACGCCCTGTGCGACGCGATGCTGGGGGCGGTGGGAGAGGGAGACATCGGGACTTACTTCCCGGACACCGATCCCCGATGGAAGGATGCCTCCAGCCGTCTCTTCGTGGAGAAGGCGCTGGAGCGGGTCAAGGCCCAGGGGTGGAAGATCTCCAATGCGGATCTGGTGGTGCTGACCGAGCAGCCGAGGATGGCTCCCCATCGGGCGGCGATCCGGCAGTCGATCGCGAGCATGCTTCAAGTCGACCCGGCCCAGGTGAATCTCAAGGCCAAGACGATGGAGGGTCTTGGACCCATTGGGAACCAGGAAGGGATGGCCGCGTACGCGGTGGTGCTGTTGGAGAAGAGTGGAGGAGATGTTCCCCGTTCGCCCTGAGCTGAGTCGAAGGGCGGATGGGAACGCTGCGTTCGTGCTTCGACAGACTCAGCACGAACGGTTGAGTTGTCTGTGGCCATGCTGATTTACTGTTCAATTGGGCTTATCGCCATTTTAGTGGCGCTACGGATTACCCTGCGCCATGAGATCCGGGCCACCCTGGAGCGGGACCCGGCTGCCACCTCGGCTTGGGAGATTCTGCTCCTCTATCCCAGCGTCATGGCGATCGGGTTCCACCGCTTGGCTCATCCGCTGCACCGGATGGGGCTGAAATTCCTGGCCCGGCTGATCTCCCAGACGGCCCGGGGCTTGACCGGCATCGAGATCCATCCGGGCGCCCGGATCGGCCGGGGGTTGTTCATCGATCACGGGATGGGGGTGGTGATCGGGGAGACGGCCGAGGTCGGGAATAACGTGACCCTGTTCCAGGGGGTGACCTTAGGGGGAACCGGAAAGGAGCGGGGCAAGCGCCACCCGACGGTCGGGAATAACGTGGTGATCGGGGCCGGGGCCAAGGTGCTGGGCAGCTTCCAGATCGGAGACAACGTCCAGATCGGGGCCAACGCCGTCGTGGTGCGGGAGGTTCCCGCCGACTCCGTCGTGGTGGGAGTGCCGGGGCGGATCGTCCGCCAGGAGGGGCGCCACTTCCCCGGGATCAACCTGGATCACACCGCGCTGCCGGACCCGCTGACCCAGGCGCTGGAGAAGCTCCAGCACGAGATCGACGAACTGGAACATCAGCTTAAAGAGCAGCGCCAGAAGAACCGTTCGTGACACTGCGTCTGACCAATACTCTCACCGGAAGGAAGGAGGAGTTTCGTCCTCTTAAGCCCCCCGCCGTGACCCTGTACGTCTGCGGGGTGACGGTCTACGACGACTGCCACATCGGGCACGCCCGGGGGGCGGTGGTGTTCGATGTCCTGCGCAGGACCCTGGAGTCGGATCGATATCGGTACCGGGTGATCCACGCGCGCAACATCACCGACGTAGACGACAAGATCATCGACCGGGCCCGGGGTCTGACCCCTGACCTGGGTGAGCTTCCAGACGTCGGCAAAAGGGGTCTGACCCCTTTGGGTTTGAAGGAGCGGGCTCAACGGGTCGCGGAGCATTTCACGAGGCGTTTCCAGAGCGATTTCGCGCGGCTGGGGCTTCTTCCGCCGACGCATGAGCCGAAGGCGACCGAATTCATCCCGAAGATGATCCGTTTCATTCAACTCCTCCTGGCCAAGGGGGCGGCCTATGAAGGGTCGGACGGGGTCTACTATTCGGTCCGGAAGATCTCTCCCTATGGGGAGCTTTCCCACCAGAAGTTGGACCAGATGCTGGAGGGGGTTCGGGTTGAAGCGGGGGAGGGGCCGGGAGGAGGCAAGAAAGACCCGCTCGATTTCGCCCTCTGGAAAAAGGCGAAGCCGGAGGAGCCGAGCTGGGAGAGTCCCTGGGGGCCGGGCCGTCCGGGCTGGCATATCGAATGCTCCACCATGTCGACCGATCTTCTGGGAGATACCTTTGATATCCACGGGGGCGGCCAGGACCTGATCTTTCCCCACCATGAGAATGAGCGGGCCCAGGCCCTCGGGGCGGGGAAAATGTTCGCCAGGGTCTGGCTCCACAACGGGCTTTTGACCGTCAACGGTCAGAAGATGTCCAAGTCCCTGGGCAACATCGTGACCATCCCGGACGCCTTGAAGCGGCACTCGGCCGATGTGCTTCGACTCTTTTTCCTGAGCGCTCATTACCGCTCTCCGATTGATTTCACCTGGGAGCGTCTGGACGAGGCCGCCCGCGCCTACGAGCGGCTGTTCGATTTCCTGACGCAGATCGATCAGCGGGTGGAATCGGACCGGGCGGAGGAGTCCCGTGAGATTGGCTCGGCGAAAGAGAAATTCTACGCGGCGATGGATGACGACCTGAACATCCCGGCCGCGTTGAGCGTCCTGTACGAGCTGGTCGCGCGAGCGATTCGGTGGTTCGAGGAAGGAGGCGCGGCGTTCCCCAGGCTGATCGCCGCCGGCCGGACGGTCCGAGAGCTTGGGGAGCTCTTAGGCCTTCGTTTCGCGCAGGAGATTCCCGAGGAGGTTGTCCATCAAGTCCGGGAGCGGGACGAGGCCAGAAGCCGAAAGGATTACCCGACGGCGGATCGAATTCGGCGGGAACTGATCGAAAAGGGTTACATCGTGGAGGACGCGAGCGGAAAGACGGTGGTGAGGAAACGTGCCTAAGCGCGGAATTCTGGTCACCTTCGAGGGACCGGAGGGGGCCGGCAAGTCGACTCACAGCCGGCGACTGGCGGCCTGGCTCAGGGGAAAGAGAATCCCGGTTCTCTGGACCCGGGAACCGGGCGGAACGTCGGTGGGGCGGCAGTTGAGGAGGATTCTGCTCGATCACCGGGCGGACCAGATCGACCCGTTCGTGGAGCTGCTGCTCTACGAGGCCAGCCGCGCGATCCTCGTGATGGGAAAGATCCTCCCCGCTTTGAAGGCCGGCAAGGTGGTGATCGTCGACCGGTTCCAGGACTCCACCTGGGTTTACCAGGGCTGGGCCGGCCGGGTCGACCTGAAACGGGTGGAGGCGCTGGGCCGGGCGGCCACGGGAGGGATCCGGCCGACTCGCACGATCCTGCTGGATCTTCCGGTTGAGGTGGGCTTGCGCCGGGTCCGGAACCCCAACCGGATGGAGGCCAAATCGGTCCGTTTCCATCGGAAGGTCCGGCAGGGATATCTCACCCTCGCCCGCCGGGAGCCGAGCCGGATCCGGGTGATCCGGGCCGATCGCCCGAGGGATCAGGTGCAGCAGGCGATCCGGGAGGAGGTGGAGAATCTCCTTTTCTGACATCATCGGGCACGAGCCGGTGATCCGCCTCTTGAAGGGGCAGATCCTTAAAGATCGCCTGGCCCAGACCACTCTGTTGGTCGGCTTGAAAGGGATCGGCAAACGGGCCCTCGCGATCCAGTTCGCCAAGGCGGTCGAGTGCGAGCAATCAAAGGAAGGGGAAGCGTGTGATCGGTGCGATCCCTGCCGGAGAATCGCCGCCGGAACTTTTCCCGACACCCTGATGATCGGGCCGGAATCGGGGACCGGCTCGGTCGGGATCGAGCAGGTGAGGGCCCTCTCCCACGCGATGTCCCTGACCCCTTACGAGGGGCGGCGCAAGGTCGGGATCGTCGAGGAAGCGGACGCCTTCACCGAGCAGGCGGCCCACGCCGTCTTGAAACTCCTGGAGGAGCCGCCGGAGAAGGGCCTCATCATCCTGATCGCCACCGCCCTGAATCGGCTCCCTTCCACCCTGGTCTCCCGCTGCCATGTCGTTCGCTGTTTCCCCCAAGGGATCCAGCGGGTCGCCGCCGCCGTGCAGGAGAAGGAAAGGTTGGAGCCGATCCTGGCGATGCGGTTGGCCATCCTTTCCGGAGGCCGTATCGGGACCGCGTTGGAGTTCCATCGTCGGGAGCTCCTCTCCAAGAAGAACGTCGCGTTGGATCAGCTCTTGAACGCCTGGCGCCGGAAGATCCTGGAGGTTCCGCTGGGCAAGGCCCCCCGGCCCGAGCTGGAGGAGGCCCTCGAGTGGTTCGCCGGCTGGTGGCGGGACCTTCTGGTGCTCAAGCTGGGCGGAGACCCCGCCTGGCTCATCCACCAGGACCGGCTCGGCGACCTGCAGGATGTCATTGCGAGGAGCCCCGCCTTCGGCGGGGCGATGAAGCAATCTCATACCGGCGAGCTCCTCGAGCGGATCGAGCGGACCTACCGAGTCCAGGAGACGATCCAGAGGAACGCCTCTCCCCGCATCGCCCTATCGGTTCTCCTGAGCCGGTAACGCCGGACCGACCCGGATGCTGCCGGGCAGCGCCAGCTGCTCCTGCAGTTGTAATCGGCTGGGGGCGGCCTTGACGGGATTCCTCTCGGCGTGCTAATGGTAGACTTGTCGTGGGCGATCCTTCAATTGTGTTCTCCGATCATGCGGAGAGGCAACTTCGGGAGCGGGAACTCTCTCGTGAGGTGGTTATCCAGACGGTTCGGAAACCCGGCGGTGTCGTCGAAGGGAATGCCGGTCGCAGAATTGCCCAACGAGTGGTGCGTCAAGGCTCAGTGGATTGGCTGTTTCGGGTTGTCTACGTCGAGGAACGTGGTAAACTGTTGGTTGTAACGGTGTATCGCACCACAAAGATCTCGAAGTACCTTAAGAGGTGAGCCGATGAAGATTCATTACGACGAGCGGGTCGATGCCATGTATATCCGCTTTAGCAACTCCAAATATCATGCCAGCGAGGAAGTCCGGGAAGGGGTTGTGCTAGACTTCGATCGCAGAGGGCATATCATCGGAGTGGAGATCCTCGATGTCTCCAAGGTCCTGCCTTCCGGTTCCCTCGATTCACTTGATTTCCAGATCGCTCACCCGGAAAAGGTTTCCCGCAAGGTCGCCTAAGTCTTACAACACCTTTCTGGTGTTCCTGCGTCCATGACTTCGAGTCGGTTTTATCTGACCACGCCGCTGTACTATGTGAACGCCCGGCCGCACATCGGGCACGCCTACACGACGATCGTGGCCGACACGCTCGCCCGTTGGCGCCGCCAGCGGGGAGAGGAGGTCTTCCTCTTGACCGGGACCGACGAGCATGGGGAGAAGATCGCTTTAGCGGCGGCGAAGGAAGGGGTCTCCCCGATCGATTTCGCCGACCGGAACTCCGAGATCTTCCGGAACCTCTGGAAAACGCTAGGGATCTCCTACGATCATTTCATCCGGACGACCGACCCGGACCATGTCCGGATCGTGCAGCAGGTGCTGGAGCGGCTGCGCCCGAAGCTTCAACTGGGAACCTACCGGTTCTGGTACTGCGTCCCCTGCGAGACGAACTGGGGGTTGAGCGAGGTGGATTCAACCAAACCGATCTGCCCCAACTGCCAGCGGCCGGTTTCTCAGGTGGAGGAGGAGGATTATTTCCTCCCGCTGGAGGAGCACCGACAGTGGCTTAAAGGGCACATCGAGAGCCACGAGCCGTTCATCCTTCCCTCCACCCGACGGAACGAAGTGTTGGGGATGTTGGAGAAGGAGCTCCCCCCCCTGTGCGTCACCCGGCCGAAGGAGCGGGTCCCCTGGGGGATCGAGGTTCCGTTCAGCCCTGCCCACACCACCTACGTCTGGTTCGACGCGCTGCTGAACTACGTGACGGCCTTGGGCTGGCCGGACGGAAAGCGGTTCCATGAACTTTGGCAGGAGACCGGCGCCATTCACTTGGTCGGCAAGGACATCCTCAGGCACCACGCCGTCTACTGGCCGATCATCCTACACGCCGCCGGCGTGGAACCCCCGAAGACGATCTTCGCCCACGGCTGGTGGCTGGTGAAGGGGGAGAAGATGTCCAAATCGAAGGGGAACATCGTGGAGCCGGAAGCGGTGGTGGAGACGTACGGCCTGGATCCGTTCCGCTACTTCCTCCTGCGGGAGGTTCCCTTCGGCGATGACGGGGTCTTCTCGGAAGAGGGCCTGGTGAAAAGGATCAACAGCGATCTGGCCAACGATCTGGGGAACCTGGTCTACCGGACCTTGGCGATGCTGGAGAAGCACACCGGAGGGAAGATCCCTCAAGGGAAGGTGACTTCTCAGGAGGCGCAGTGGGTGACCGCCGCTTCTTCAGGGATCGAAACGGGGCTGAACAACTTCGCCCCGGATGAAGCCCTCAAGTCGCTGTGGGGGCTGATCACCAAAGCGAATCAGTTGGTGGAGGTGAGCGCCCCCTGGACATTGGCTCGGGAAGGGAAACGGCAGGAGTTGGAACAGTTCCTCTGCCGGCTGGCCGATCTGGTCAAGGCGGTAGCGCTGCTCCTGTGGCCCTTCCTTCCTTCCAACGCCGAGTCGATCTGGAGGCAGCTCGGATTTAAGAGCCCATTAGAGAAGGAGCGGATCCCTGACGCGTTGCAAAAACCGATTCCGGGGGGCCAGGGAATCGTGAAGGAGAAGCCCCTCTTTCCCAAATCCGATGGGGTCTGACCCCAAGGGGTCAGACCCCTTTCGTCTTAAGAAGAGTCACCGGGTGTCGGTGGTTGACGACGGTGAGCTTCCCTTCCCGGATCGCCTTTAAGGCATGCTCCACCACCTTCGGATCGAACTGGGTGCCGGCGTTTCGCTTGATCTCCTCCGCCGCCTCCGGTAAGGGGATTCGCTTCCGGTAAGGGCGCTCCGCCGTCATCGCGTCGAGGGCATCGGCCACGGAAATAATTCGGGCCTCCAGCCGGATCTGCTCCCCTTTGAGCCCCTGGGGATAGCCGGAGCCGTCCCACCGCTCGTGCTCCTGGAGCACCATGTCGGTGATGTCCTTCATGAAGGTGAGCGGCTCCAGGATCCGGGCCCCCCAGCGGGGGTGCTGCTTGACGATCTCGTACTCCTCCGGGGTGAGGGGGCCCGGCTTCATCAAGATGGCGTCGGGGATGGCGATCTTGCCCAGGTCGTGAAGCTCGCAGCCCTGAGCGAGCCGGTGGAGCCGTTCCTTCGGAAACGCCATCTCCTTGGCGATCACCTTGGCGTAGGTGGCCACATTGTGGGCGTGGCCGAAGAGATGAGTATCCTTGGCGCTGACCGCCTCGATCAGGGCGGTGACCGTCTCCAGGTAAGTCTCCTGGAGCTGGTTGTGCAGCCCCTCAAGGGTCTTGGTCCGCTCAGCGACCCGCTCCTCCAGCCGGCGGTTCCACTCCAGGACCTGGGCCTTAAGCTGCTCCAGCTCCCGGTCGCGGGATTGGGCCCTGACGTGGAGGTTTCGGGCGACCAGACCGACGCTCAAGAGACTCGCCGCCGCGATTCCGACGAGAAGGATCTCGATCGAGAAGATCCCCATAGAACAATAGTATACTATAAGCTCCATGGTTTACCTTGATTACAACGCCACCAGCCCTATCCGTCCGGAGGTTCGGGAGAAGATGGCTCCTTTCCTGGAGGAGGTATTTGGGAATCCTTCCAGTTTGCACACCCTTGGGCGCCAGACGAGGGAGCATATCGAATCGGTCCGGGCCCGGATCCTTTTGGGCTTGGGGGATCCGGAGGGACAACTGATCTTTACCTCGGGGGGAACGGAGGCGGACAATCTGGGGCTGGCCGGCATCTGCCGGGCCTATCGGGAAAAGGGGGATCATCTGATCGTCTCCTCGGTGGAGCACCACGCGGTTCTTCATCCGGCTGAAGCGCTGGGCCGGGAAGGGTGGCGGGTCACGATCCTGCCGGTCGACAGCCGAGGGAGAGTCGATCCGGCCGAGGTGGAGAGGGCGATTATCCCACGGACGGTTCTGCTTTCGGTGATGCAGGCCAACAATGAGGTGGGAGTCGTCCAGCCGATCCAGGAGATCGGCCGGATTGCCCGAAGGCACGGAGTCTTCTTCCATACCGATGCGGTCCAGTCGTTCGGGAAACTGCCCCTGGATGTCCGGGAGGCGGGGGCGGATCTGCTGTCGATCTCCGCCCACAAGCTGGGAGGGCCTAAAGGGGTGGGGGCTCTTTACCTGCGGCAGGGGATCCGCCTCAGCCCCCTCCTTTACGGCGGGCCCCATGAGAGGAATCTGCGGGCCGGAACCGAGGGAGTGCCGGGGATCGTCGGCATGGGGGCGGCGGTGGAGGTCGGGCTGAGGGAGGTTCAGGACGGCACTGTTCGTCGGATCGAGCGATTCCGGGATCGGCTGGAGCAGGGTTTCCGGGAAAGGGTCCCGGAGATCGAGGTCAACGGCTCGGCGGAAGAACGGCTGCCGGGAACCTTGAACATCAGCTTCCTTGGGGCCCACGGGGAGACGCTGCTGATGGCTTTTGACCTGGAGGGGATCTGCGTCTCCACCGGCTCGGCCTGTTCCTCTGGATCGACGGAGCCGTCCCATGTCCTGGCGGCGATGGGATTGCCTCCGGAGCGGATCGAGAGCTCGATCCGATTCTCCCTGGGTTGGAAGACGACGGAAACGGAAATCGAAGAGGCGCTTGAGAAGATCCCACCGATCGTGGAGCGGGTGCGAAAGGCCCGAGTCATCCTATGAATCTCGTCGATACCCATTGCCATCTGCATAGGCCTGAGTTTGACGCCGACCGGGAGGAGGTGATCGCCCGGGCCAGGGGGGCCGGGGTCCGGCTTTTACTGGATCCAGCCACTGATTTTGCCTCCAACCGGCGGGTCGTCGAGCTGGCGCGTGAATATCCGGAGGTTTATGCCGCCGTCGGCGTTCATCCCCACGACGCGAAGGAGCTGACCGAGGAGGGACTTCAGGAACTGGCTTCCCTGGCGATCGACCCCAAGGTGGTCGCCGTGGGGGAGATCGGCCTGGATTATTACCGGGACTTGAGCCCCCGGGCTCTTCAGCGGGAAGTGCTGCAGAGGATGCTCCGGCTGGCCCACGAGTTGTCCAAGCCGGTGATCCTGCACTGCCGACAGGGACTGTCCCCGAAGGGGACTGTCCCTGATCGGGGCGCTGGGGACGCTTACTCCGATCTGTTTTCCATCCTTCGGGAAACGCTGAAACCCCCGATTCGGGGGCTGCTCCATTGTTTCGCCGGGGACCAGGAGGTGGCGAATGAGGCGCTCAACCTGGGTCTGTATCTCTCCTTTGCGGGGAACCTGACCTTCTCCAAGGCGGAGCCGCTCCGGGCCGTGGCCAAGCAAGTTCCGTTCGACCGGGTCCTGCTGGAGACCGATTCTCCCTTTCTGGCCCCGCAATGCTATCGGGGAAAGAGGAACGAGCCGGTTTACATGGCGGAGCTGGTCCGGACCTGGGCGGGCTTAAAGGATCTCTCCCCCGAGGATGTGGCCCGGGTCACCTCGGTCAACACCTTTTCCTTGTTCGGCATCGGATCCCCTCCGCCGCCGGGAAGGATCGCCTACGCGATCCGAAACTCCCTGTATCTCAACATCACCAACGCCTGCACCGACCGGTGCCTCTTCTGCTCCCTCAGCACCGAGGATTTCTGGGCGGGCCAGGGGACCGCCCCGATCGTCAAGGGCCATCACCTTCGCATCCCGCGCGACCCGACGGTGGAGGAGATTCTGGAGGCGGCAGGGGATCCCCGTCCTTACCGGGAGATCGTCTTCTGCGGCTACGGGGAGCCGATCATCCGGATGCAGGCCCTGCTGGAGGTGGGGCGGCGGCTTAAAGAAAAAGGGGTCCAGTGGATCCGGCTCAACACCAACGGCCATGGGAACCTGATCCATCGCCGGTCGGTGGCCCCGGAGCTCAAAGGGGTCGTCGATGAGGTGTCGGTGAGCTTGAACACCCCGACGGCCGAACAGTACCTAGAGATCTGCCGGCCGGTCTTCGGACTTCCCACGTACGATTCGATCAAACAGTTCATCCGGGAATGCCGCAACGCAGGACTCAAGGTGGTGGCGACGGTGGTGGCGATGCCGGGGGTCGACCTGGAGCAATGCCGCCGGGTGGCGGTGGAGGAGCTTCGGGTCGACTATCGGGTCCGCACCTACGACGAAGTGGGTTAAAAGGAGTCGTGCGGTTTCGTCCTTCTTCACTTGAAATCATCCTCCTGGCGGCGCTGCTGGTCACGACCGGAGTCTGGACGGCGCTCACGCTTTCGGTGAAGAGGAGCCGCCCGGCGGCTGAGCAGCCGACGCGACGCCTCGGCTCCACCTGGGCCCAACAGGAGAGGGAGGCGAAGGAACGTCTCCGATCGGCGTCGATGTTGGACCGGGCCGCCTTGGAGAGGAAGATTCAGGCCCACCCCGGGCTGTATCGGCAGTTCCAGATTGCCTCCTTCGGCCTCTTCCTGTTGATGCTCGCAGGCGCCTTGGGGCTGGTTCGGGCCCTCATCCGGTTCTTTAACGGACAGCCGATCATCCAGCCCCTGGGATCTCCTCCGCCGCCGGGCTGGGGGTTACGGCAGATTCTTCGGCTGGTTCTGGCGATCTTCCTCCTTGCGCAAGCGGCCCTGTTGATTCAGGGGCTGCTGTTCCGGATCACTCGCCCCGGCGGGCTGGACCGACACCTGCTGGCCTTGGGGAACACCCTGTTCCTGGATATCGTGACGATGGTCGGGGCGGGGTATCTGCTGTTTCGGGCTGGCGGGCCGGTTCGATCCGGCTTCGTCAACGGCAAGTGGAGGCAGAGCGTCCGGTTCGCTGTGGCGAGCTACGTCACCGCCCTTCCGTTGCTTGGGCTGATCGTCCTTGGGGTAGCGATGGTCCTTGAGCGGCTTTCCGTCGAGCCGACCCCCCAGGCCGTCTTCACCTTCTACATGACCGAGTCCCGGGCGCCGGTCTTAAGCTGGATGCTGGTCCTGATCACCGTGATCGGCCCGGTCGCGGAGGAGCTGTTCTTCCGAGGGCTCCTCTACGGGTGGCTTCGGACTCGGATCGGGGTGGTGCGGGGGTTGGGATTAAGCGCGTTGTTGTTCGCCGGGCTTCACGGCAACGCGATCGTCTTCTTCCCGATCTTCTTCCTGGGGCTGCTGTTCGGCTGGGTCTACGAGCGGACCGGGTCGCTCATCGCTCCGGTCGCGATCCATGTCTTCCATAACTCCGGGATGCTGTTCCTGGCCTCCCTCGTCAAATCGGTCACGGTGCAGGGGTGAAAACCGTTTCCCAGTTGGGCGAAAAGGGGCTGATCGAGAGGATCGCGCGGGGGATCCGGACGGATCGGGGCGTGATCCGGGGGATCGGGGATGACTGCGCGGTGTTGGCCGGGCCGTCCGGGAAATTCCTCCTGCTGGCTTCCGACATGCTGGTGGAGGGGGTTCATTTCCGGCGGAGTATGGCGGCGGCGAAGATCGGCTGGAAGGCGCTGGCGGTCAATCTGAGCGACATCGCCGCAATGGGGGGCCTTCCCCGGCACGCGGTCGTCTCGCTGGGGTTGCCGAGGAATCTGCCGGTCTCGTTCGTCGATGGAATCTATCGGGGGTTTCGCCGCTGCGCGGGGCGATTCGGAGTCAACCTGGTGGGAGGAGACACCGACCGCTCGGAGAAGATCGTGATCGATGTGGCGATCCTGGGGGAGGTGGAGCGCAACCGAGTGGCTTACCGGTCCGGGGCGAGGGTGGGGGATCGGCTTCTGGTGACCGGTCGCTTGGGCGGCTCGCTCCGTTCCGGCCGGCACCTGACCTTCACCCCGCGGCTCCCGGAGGCGCGGCTTCTGACGGCCCGAGCCAAGCTCCACGCGATGATCGATCTTTCCGACGGGTTGGGGCCGGACCTGATCCGGCTGTGTGAGGCGAGCCGGGTCGGGGCGGAGATCGACGGCGCTCGCGTTCCTCGCCGCAGCGGCGTTACCCTGGCGCAGGCCTTGACCGACGGGGAGGATTTCGAGCTTCTGATGGCGGTTCCACCGAGGCAGGTCGGCCGGCTTCTGCGCTGGGCAAAGAGGAATCTGCGCTGCAAGCTCACCTTGATCGGGCGGATCGTTCCCCGCCGAAAAGGGCGTGGGCGGGTCATCAGCGTTACGGCTGCTCCAGGGATCGAGGTTCCACCCTCCCTGGAAGGGTTCCGGCACTTCTAGGAAAGTTAAAAGGTAAAAGTGAAAAGGAAAAATGGAACTTATCTGTCGTTCTCCAGAACAGACCCGGAAGTTGGGAGCTAAGCTGGCGCAGAAGTTGCGCCGAAAGGATGTGGTGGCCCTGGTCGGCCCGATCGGGGCGGGGAAGACCACCTTCGTTCAAGGGATCGCGCGCGGGTTGAAGGTGCCGCCGGGGTCTGTCGCTAGCCCCTCCTTCGTGTTGGTGCGGGAGTACCAGGGACGGATTCCCTTGTACCACGCCGACCTGTTCCGCCTGGAGCACCTTCCGGAGGCGGTTTCCATCGGACTGGAGGAGTATTACGAGAGAAAGGGGATCACGGTGATCGAATGGGCGAACCGGATTCCGGGGATTCTGCCGGCGCAGTTTCTGGAGATCCGGTTTGAGGTGGTCGACCCTAAAACTCGGAAGATCACCCTCGCCCCGCGTGGAGCTCGTTACGAGAGGCGAAAATGGTGAGGATGCTCGGGGTGGAGACCTCTTCCTCGGAGTTCTCGGTGGCGGTCTGTGAAGGGGAGAAGATCCTGGCCGCCCTTCAGGCCCAGGGGATGGGGCAACCCTCCGCCCTTCTGACCGATCTGATTCAGAAAGGTCTCACCCAGGCCGGATGGGAGTTGAGCGATCTGGACGGTTTCGCCCTGTCGATCGGGCCCGGCTCCTTTACCGGGTTGCGGGTGGGAGTCGCCACCGTCAAGACGATGGCCTGGGCGCTCAAGAAGCCGGCGCTTCCGGTCTCTTCCCTCGAGGTCCTGGCGCAGAACGTCCGGGGCGGTTCCGGAGAGGTTCTCGTCTTCGTGGATGCCCGGAAGGGGAAGGTTTACACCGCCCGTTTCTCCTGCGAGAAGGACGGAACGTTGAAACGGCTCACCCAGGATCGGCTGATGGTTCCTGAGGAGCTGCTCCGGGATCTTCCCAAGAAGGGGATTCTCATCGGGGACGGGATCCGCCGCCATCAGCCGCTGATCACCTCGATGGGGGATGGGCGGGTGGAGCTGGCTCCGCCGTCCGCTTGGATTCCGGAGGCTCAGAACCTCTGCCGGATCGCCGCCGCCCGCTGGCCAAAGGCCAGGGTGGACGACCCCCACTCCCTTGTGCCAGAATATCTCTATTCCAAGGAGAGCGACATAACGGGATGGTAAGAAACCGCTGAATATGACCAAGAGGAGACACCCCGAATTCGCCCTTCGACAAGCTCAGGGCGAACGGTTCTCCGATGCCGTCCGTGGTGAGCCTGTCGAACCACGAACGGAACTTTCTCACCCCGTCTGGATCGAGGTGGAGCTGGCGGCGATCCAGCGCAACCTGAGGGCCATCCGCCGGTTCGTCGGCTCTCGGGTGAAGATCCTGGGCGTCGTCAAGGCCAACGCCTACGGGCATGGCCTGGTGCCGGTGGCGCAGGCCTTGGTAGAGGGAGGGGTCGATCTTCTGGCGGTGGCCAGCGTCGTGGAAGGGGTGGCTCTCCGCCAACAGGGGATCTCCGGGCCGGTTCTGGTCCTGGGCCAGCTGCTTCCGGAGGAAGCGGCGTTGGTGGTCCGGCACAACCTGGTTCAGGCGATCGGCGATTCCGACGCGGCCGACGCCTTGAGCCAGGCCACCAGCGACCTGGAGCGGCCGGCTTTTGTCCATCTCAAGGTCGACACCGGGATGGGGCGGTACGGGGTCTGGCATGAGGGGGCGGTGGCGTTGGCCCGGCGTCTGGTTCAGTTCCCGGGATTGAAGATGGAAGGGGTGATGACCCACCTGAGCATGGCCGGCCAGAATGCCCAGGAGACGGAGGAGCAGCTTGCTCGCTTTAGCCAAGTGATTCAGCGCCTCTCCCGGGCCCGGCTGCCGATGGGTGTCAAGCACGCGGCCAACTCGGTGGGTCTTCTGAAATTCTCCAACTCCCATTGGGACCTGGTCCGGACCGGGCTGCTCCTTTACGGCGCCTCTCCGATGAAGGAGGGTGGGTTGCCGTTTGAGCTTCAACCGGCGCTCACCTTAAAGAGCCGAGTCCGATTCTTGAAAACGGTTCCGGTGGGTCAGGCGGTCAGCTATGGGGGAACCTGGGCCCCGGCTCGTCCCACCAAGGTGGCCACCCTCCCGGTCGGCTACGCCCACGGCTACGTCCGGGCCCTGTCCAACCGGGCGCAGGTCTTGATCCGCGGCCGCCGGGCCTCGGTGATCGGCCGGATCACGATGGAGGATCTGATGACGGATGTGACCGACATCCCCGGCGTCCAGGTGGGGGATGAGGTGGTCCTGATTGGCCGCCAGGGGTCTGAAGCGATCACCGCTCAGGAGCTGGCCACGCACGCCCGCACGATCCCCTACGAGATCTTAGCGGGGCTCTCCCCCTCGATCCCCCGTTCCTACCGCTAGCGGATCCGAAGCCCCCCCCCTTGACATTCGTTGATTTATCCTGTACAATTCTGTATAGGATAATACAATGGATACCATTACCTGCCTGCAGCGGCTCCAAACCGCCGGCACAGAGGTCTTTACCGCCAACGACCTGCGCTTGTTGTTTGGCGCCAAGAATGCCGGGTCTTTACATACCGCGTTGCATCGCCTGGTCGTTCGGGGGATATTAAAGCGCGTTGGGAAAGGACTCTTTGTCCTGGCGGGCGCCGCCGTTGATCCATTCCGGCTCGCCAACTTTCTCCGGAGACCGTCGTACATCTCCTTGGAGTCGGCGTTGAACCTTCATGGATTGCTCCTCCAAACGCCTCGAACGATTACGTCCGTTACGACTGGAAGGCCCTGCCAGCTGCGCGCGGGGGATCAGCAGTTTACGTATCGGCATTTAACCCTCCGCTTGTGGTTTGGCTTTGAGCGCAACGGGACGTTTCTGGTGGCGACTCCGGAGAAGGCGTTCTTCGACTGGCTCTACCTCTCCAGTCCTGGGGATCGCCTGGAGCGGCTCAGTGATTTGGAATGGAAGCGTCTCAATCGGAGGCAGATGGATGCGTGGGCTGCTTCCGTGCCGAGTCCATCCTTCCAGAGGGCCTACCGCCAGTGGCTCAAGGGATAGCCGGATGCTGACCCGAGAGCAAATCTCCGACTTGGGCCGCCGCTTCCAAATCGATCCGCTGTCGGTTGTGCGGGAGTATCTCCAGGTCCTTTTCCTGGAAAAACTGTCCCGCGTCCCCGATGGGGCCCACTGGTATTTCAAAGGAGGAACCGCGATTCGGCTTTTGGGCCAATCCTTCCGCTTCTCAGAGGATCTGGATTTCACCGTGACACAGAGCGCGCGGGAGGTGACAGGGCTGTTGGAAAGAGTGATTCTTTCCGTGCGACAGGAAGTGCCGGAGGTGTCCCTGGGCGAGCGTCAGGCCGGTCGAGCGGCGGTGGCAGGGCGGCTTCGCTACGCTCCGGCCACCCTCAAGTATCCCCTGGTTGTTCGCTTGCAATGTTCCCTGAGGGAACGTCCCCGGCGTCCCCGAACCTCCTTACTGGAGACGGTCTACCCGATTCCGTACCCCTGGGTTCAACATCTGGACTGGCCGGAGATCCTGGCTGAGAAGGTTCGGGCGTTGCTGATCTGGGGCAAAGGGAGGGACCTGTTTGATCTCTGGTTTCTCCAGACCAAGGGGATCGCGCTGGAGTGGCCCCTGATCCGGGCCAAGATGGCCTTCTACAAGCGCAGCGCCGACCCGAAGGATCTCCTATCGGCCATCCAACGAATCGACAGCGGCCGACTCCAGCGGGACTTAAGTCCCTTCCTGCCTCGGGAGCACCGCCGCCTCGCCGGAGAGTTGAAGTCCCGCGTCCTGGAGCAGATTTCTAAACAGCGTCCCCTACCGTTAAAGTAGAAAAATCCAGTTCTTATTTCTTGAAAGTTCCCCTCCTTGTCAGGTAGACTAAAGGGCATGACTCCCCGAGCGTTGTCCTTTTTCCTCTGTCTTACCTTCCTTCTGCCCTCTCCTTACCTGGCGCTGCGGGAATCCCAGGAAGATTCCGCTGTGTCGGAGCTGGCCCGGCAACTTTCCGCCGGGCTGGAGGAGGGGGCGCAGCAGGGGCGGGAGATGAGGGTCCTATGGGAGGAGATGGGCCGGGTGCTTGGGGGAAAGAGGAGGGTCGGTTCCAGTCGACGGTATCGGGCCTTGGATTTTCTCTCGGCGCGTGAGGAGGAGACCCTCCGGAACTTTCTTATGGCCCCCTTCTCCTGGGAGAGGGCCCGTACCGACCTGTTGCCTCCCACCAGGATCGGAGAGATCCGGCAGATTCTGAAGCGGCCGCCGGAGCGGTTCCGGCGGTACGAGAAAGGAGAGACGACGCCGGAGGTTCTTCCCCGTCTGGCCCGGGTCATTCTCATGATCGGCGCTCGAGAGGGAGGGAAGATCCCGGCCAATACCGACGTTGATCCGAGGCATCTGGATCAGTTCCGAAGCAGCAGGTACTGGGATCGGGAATCGGGCATTGTTGCTCGGAGATTCCGGCAATCTCTCATGGAGAGAATCCAGCGGGCGCTGGCTCCTTACCAGGATCACAGGCCGGTTGATACTTCCCCGGAAGCTTTTGAAGAAGCGTATGCCGCCATCGAAGCGGCGATCAAGAAACAACCCCAATTATCGAGTGGTGCTTCGCCTGCGCTGGGGGAATCTCAAGAGGAAAGGCCGCGGAATGATCAGAGCCGACAGGAGTTGGGAGATCTGCGCGGCCAGTGGCAGCAGCTTTCCAAGGAGGTGGTGGAGCAGATTATTGAATTGGCTCGCCGGAAAGGGAGAGCCCAGGAACCGATCAGCCAGGCGACTGGAGGGCGACTTCGTCTTGAGGATCGGACGCAGAAGAAGGGCAACCTCTGGTCCGGCCGAGAGGATCTTCAATGGACTGATTTGAAGCAACGGCTGGAGGAGGGCTACTTTGGGTTGAACGTTCGGTTCGAGGATCTCCCTTTTTCCAAACGTCGAAGCGGATCACCCCAGAAGAAGATGGTGCTCCAGGTCACCTCCCTCAACAAGGAGAAAAGGGAGATTCCCACCCGCATCATGGCGTTGAGAGATCTCCTGGCCCAACTTCCCGCCCTCGGCCTCCTCTCCGGCCTGGAGGAGAGGCTGGCGGTGGCGTTGGAGCAGAGTCCCGTGCTGGAGTTGAGGGAAGGCCTGCTCCATGCCCCGAATGGAGAGACGATCCGGATGCCGGGGGCGGAGGAGCTGCCCCAGGAGGGGATTCTGGTGGCGGTGAAAGGGCCGTGGGCCCGTGGGCAAGCACAGGGGGGCGCGGAATATGTGAAACTGTGTTGGGGGGTGTGAGATGCGGTGGCCGGCAGGCTGTTTAGAAG
>CAZRTR010000035.1:0-18256 GCA_964603095.1 uncultured Planctomycetia bacterium | reverse complement strand
CCCCGGAGGCCTGCTGAAGATGCTTCCGGCTCATCCGGTATGGGGACAGGAACATTCCCTGATGTACCTGTGGCTCGGCCTTCCGTTTTATGGGTACATGTTTCTGTTCTTCTGCATCCTGCTGTGCCGTCGCCGGCTCCTCGCCGATGAGAATCGATCCCCAGCCCCCCCCTAACCCAACGGACCAGAGGGCGTGGGCCCCGTGGCAGCGACTGATTCTGGGGGTTCTGCTCTTCTACAGCCTCTTCCATCTGGGCGTTTCCGTGATGCGCTACAATCCGGTCCGGTACCCGGTCGCCAGCGGGGACGTTCGGATGATCTATGAGAGGGTGAGCGCGTGGGGACGGACGGGCGATTTCGGCCAGACCGGATGGAAGGAGGGATACGTCTACTACCCCTCCTTCTATTACCTGCTCTTTTTACCCCTCACCCAGCTGCCCTTCAGGGCCGTTTCCTCTTTGCTCTACGGTCTGCAGTTTCTTCTCTTCCCTCTGGCGATCTATGGGATGGCGAAGGCCTCTTCCGATCGGTCCACCCCCTCCTCGCGGGAGGTTCTGGTCGCCTTCATCCTGACGGTGAACTTCCAACCTTTTCTGGAAACCCTTTCCAAATACAAAGTGGAGGGGATGGAGCTGTTCCTGATCTGCCTGAGCGTTCTGGCCTTCCGGAGGAGAAAGGATTTCTGGGCAGGAGCTCTTCTGGCCTTGGCGACGAATCTGAAGTTTCTTCCCGGCATATTGGTCGGTTTGTTTATCCTCAAAAGGGAATACCGCGTTCTCCTGGGGGCCTTGGCTGCGGAGGCGGCCATCCTTCTGGTCATCGTCTTCGCCCTTGGGTGGGACACCTTCTGGAGCTATACGGTGCTGTTCCCCTTCCGAGTCCTCTTCGATCAGACGAACTGTTGGAACTGGCGGGTCACTCGCCTGGAGTGGCAGTCTCTCGGCGCCATGATTGATCGATGGTTTGCGGCGCCCGCTCTCCCGGACTCCTTCCTCCGGTCCCATCTGGCAGGATGGGGAACGATTTCCCGTCCGGTCCTTTCGGCGGGAATCGCGAATCTCCTGAAAGGCATCCTGGGAGCCGTCTATCTCTGGGTCATTCGAAGGAGATGGACGATGCCGCAGCGGGAGCCGAAATGGGACTGTTACCTCCTGGAGATTTCGCTGAGCATGGTCATGATCGTCATCCTCGGCCACACGATCGCGGTCCACTACGGGATCCTGCTGCTTCCGGCCTTTGTCTTCACTGGGCTGTTGCTGCTTCGCCGGTGGGGGGCGTTCCGTTTGAAAGAGAAGGCTCTTTTCGTCGTGGGCTATTGTCTCAGCGCCATGGCGATCCCGGGAGGCCTCTTGAGGAAGTTGCCCCCCCATCCGCTCTGGGGCCAGGACCATCATCTGATCTACCTTTGGTTGTCTTTTCCGACTTACGGATATATGCTATTGTTCATGTGCATCCTTCTGTGCCACAGGCGATTGCTGGAGGCGGAGGCCGTCCCTCGATGAGCCGAACCGAAGAGACCGAGCGAATCGGCCGTTACGTCGGGGAATTGACGCGGGTCTTCAAAGCCGCTTCTTCCAAACACCAGGCCCACCAGCGCGCCCGGCGGCTGCTGGAGGATATCTCCACGGACCGTCTGTTCATCACGGGGATTCTCCGGTCGTACCTGGCCAACCCGCAGGTCTTGAATTCGAAGCATTATCCGGTAGTGGGGATCAACGTCGAGCTGAACCCGGACTACCACCTCGTGGCCAACTGCTGGATCCCCCTGCCGGGGAGGGAAACGGATGTCTCGACCAAGGCGATCCACCATCACGGCACCCTTCTGCTGTCGACGGCAACGATCTCCGGCCCGGGCTACGAGCACTGGCTCTTCACCGAACCGGAGGAGCTGGATCCGGAAAGGGAGCTGTACGCCATGGAGGTGACGGAGCGCAAGCTGCATCCCCGCCATGACGTTGCCTTTGTCGATGCCTTTGAACCGCATTTGCCGATGTACCCCTCGGGTCTGACGGTGACTCTGGCCCTTTGGAGCGGCCGGAGCCGAACAAGCTGGAAGGACCGGCTCAAGAGGGTCCCCCTTTTCAAAACCCAAGAGGCGCGCCTGCGTCGTTGGGTGGAACGGATCGGGTTGGAGAAGAAACTGGAGCTTAAAAAGGCCCGCTATTTCGATTTTACCCCGACGGAGAAAGGGTTCCGGGGGATGAAGGACCGGATCGAGTTCCCTCTGGGACCCAATGAGGATTACCTCCAGAGTCTCTTTCATATCCTCCAGGAGACCCGGAACGACGGTCTGGTGCCGATGGTCGAACAGCACCTGGAGGCGGCCCGTGTTCCGTTCGTCAACCGATCGAGAATCCAGCGCCTGTCGGAGGATCTTCGACAGGGGCGCCCGGTCGAGGGTCGGTTGTCGGACTGCCATCTGGGGCTGCCTCACGCCACCTTCAAGAGCGAGGACGTCCTTCGGAGCGTTTGCGCCCTGGAAACCCGGAAGGACAGCGAAGTCGCTCCTCCCTTCGTCTCTTAAAGGGGTGACAGGAGATTTCCCATGCCGGCCAATTCGGTTCCTCGACGTATTCTGAAACGGATTCTTTACCCGGTCTTGAACGGGAAAGGGTACCAGACCGTCCAGTCGCTGGCCAAGGCCTGGGACATCTTTGTCGGAAGCGGGGCGGAGCCGGAACAGCAGTTGATCCCCGTTGCCGTCCTTCCCGGGGAGACCGTGTTGGACATCGGCGCCAACTACGGCTTCTACGCCTATCCGCTGTCCAGAGCGGTGGGACCGGAAGGAAAGGTGTTTGCCTTTGAGCCGGTCCCCTTCGTCTGCGGGACATTCCACCAGGTGGGGAAGATCCTTCGGTTTCAGAACGTGGAGCTGGTTCCCAAGGGGTGCAGCGATCAGACAGGCCAGGTGGCCTTCACGTTGCCGATTCAGGGCTCCGGGGCTCCTTCGGCCGGGCTCACGCATATGGTGAAGCGGAACAATGAGAGGGGAGGGAAGGATCTCCATTTCCCCTACCCCAAGACGGAGGTGATCTGGTGCGATGTGGTCCGCCTGGATGACTTCCTTCCGGAGTTGTCCCGTCTCTCATTCGTCAAGTGTGACATTGAAGGGGCGGAGCTGTTCGCTTTCAAGGGAGCTGAGAGGACGATCACCCGGCACTGCCCCACGGTCCTGTGCGAGATCAACCCCTGGTTCCTGGAGGGATTCGGGATCCGGCTTCCGGAGCTGGTCGGCTTCTTTCTGGACCGAGGATATCGCCTGTACCGGTACATGGAAAGGGAAGGCCGCCACCGGCTGGTTCCGGTAACCCTCTCGGAGATCGAAGAGGATAACTACCTGTTTATTCACCCCCGGTATCGGGATCGCTTCCTGCCGGTCCTCGAGGAGGGAGGGGCGGGGTGAACGTCCTGGCCTTCGTTCCCTATCTGTACGACACGGTTCCGGGGCAACGCTTCCGAGTTGAGCAGTGGGCCCGGCATCTGGCGGGCGTCGGAGTTCATTTCCAGTTCGTCCCGTTCGAATCGGTGGAGCTCAAAAGGATCTACCATACCCGGAGTCACCTGGCACGGAAGCTGGTCGAATTGACCCGCAGCGCCTTCCGCCGCCTTCGGGAGGTCCCGTCGACCCGGGACGGGTGGGACGTCATCTACCTCTACCGGGAGATGCTCCCGGTGGGTCCGCCGTTTCTGGAGCGTTTCCTGACCCGCCAAAGGATCCCGATCCTCTACGATTTCGACGACGCCATCTTTCTCCTGGACACGAGCGAAGCCAACCGCTGGTTCCGCTGGCTCAAGAGCCCTCGCAAGACCGAGTCGATCTGCCGATGGAGCAACCACGTCATCGTCGGCAACCGCACCCTTCAGGAGTACGCCTCCCGCCACACCCCGAACGTCTCCGTCATCCCCACCACGATCGACACGGAGGTCTATCAACCCAAGCCGGCCGTCGAGATCGCCGGCTCTCCCGTCATCGGATGGAGCGGCAGTTTGACGACCCTGAAGCATCTCAAGACGATCGGCCCGGTTCTCCAGACCCTGACGAAATCCCTTCGATTCCGCCTGAAGGTGATCGGAGGTGAGCCGTTCCACTTGCCCGGGGTGGGTCTGGAGAGCCAGCCGTGGGATCCGGCCACTGAGGTCAGGGAGCTGCAGTCGTTCGACATCGGGGTCATGCCGTTGCCGGACGATCCCTGGGCGCGCGGCAAATGCGGCCTGAAGATCCTCCAGTATATGGCGGTCGGCGTGCCGACGATCGCCTCGCCGGTCGGCATCAACACGGAGATCATCCAGGACGGCAAGAACGGGTTCCTGGCTCGCACCGAGGAGGAATGGGGGGAGAGGATCCGGATCTTGGCCTCGGACTTATCGCTGCGGAGGCGGTTTTCCATGGAGGGACGCAGGACGGTGGAGGAGCGGTACTCGGCCAAGGTTCAGGCCCCTCGGCTGTTGGAGATTCTCCGACAGGTCAGCAGGTCCTAGGGAGACCCTCAGCGATGTGCGGAATCGTGGGTTGGATGGAGTTCTCAGGGCGTCCGGTCGACCCCCGCATCCTGGACGCCATGGTCGGTTCCTTGAGCCACCGGGGACCGGAGGGGCGGGGGACCCGAATCCTGAAGGCCGGGACCATGGGGGTAGGGCTTGGGCACACCCGGCTGAAAATCATCGATCTGTCGGAGCAGGCGGCCCAGCCGATGGAGAATGAGGATGGCTCGGTTGTTCTCGTCTTCAACGGCGAGATCTACAATTTTCGGCAGCTGCGCGACGAACTGGAATCTCGCGGTGTTCGGTTCCGGACCTCCTCGGATACGGAGGTGATCCTGCGTCTTTACCAGACCGAGGGAGACCGATGCGTCCAGCGCTTGGAGGGGATGTTCGCGTTCGCCATCTGGGATGGGCGGAGGAATCTCCTTTTCTTGGCCAGGGATCGGATGGGGAAGAAACCGCTGTTCACCGTCTCAACCCCCCAGCGGTTCGCCTTCGCCTCCGAGACGAAGGCGCTCCATGCCCATCCGGAGATTCCGATGCCGATGGATACCGAGGTTCTTCCCCCCTTCTTTCATTTCGGGTATGTTCCCACCCCTCGGACCTTCTATCGGAATGTCCTGAAACTTGCCCCGGCCCATTGGATGAAGGTTCACCCCGACGGCCGCCTTGAAACGGAGGCCTACTGGGAATTGTCACTCCCGAGAGACGAACCGCGTCTCTCTGCGCCTCCTTCCTGGTCTCAAGCGCGCCAGCGGCTTCGGGAGCTGATTTTCAAGGCCGTCGAGCGCCGGTTGATCTCCGATGTGCCGCTCGGGGCCTTCCTGAGCGGAGGCCTGGACTCCTCGATCGTGGTGGCGGCGATGAGCCGTTTTCGAAAGGAACCGATCCGCACCTTCAGCATCGGGTTCTCGGGTGATCGCCGTTTTGACGAAACCCCCTACGCCCGCCTCATCTCCCGGCGGTTCGGGACCACCCATCAAGAGCTGGTGGTGGAGCCGACCTCGGTCGATCTGGTGGAGAAGCTGGTCTGGCACCACGACGGGCCGTTCGCCGATTCCTCGGCGATACCCACCTACCTCCTTTGCCGTTTGACTCGGGATCATGTCACCGTCGCCTTAACTGGGGATGGGGGGGATGAGCTGTTCGCCGGGTACGACCGGTTTTACGGGACGTTGCTTTCGGAGCGGATCCCCCTGATCTGGCGCCGGTGGGGGGATCGGTTTCTTTCCCGGTTGCCGGAGTGGGGGGGATACCGGGGCCCCTTGCGACGGCTCAAGCGCTTCAGCGCCGCCAGCCACCTGCCGTTCATCGAGCGATACAGCCGTTGGGTTGGAGTCTTTTACGAGGATCTCCTTCGGCTGCTGGGGCAGGGGATGGTCCGGAATACGGAGGCGGAGCTCTCCGCTTGGCTTCATCCGGTGCTTGAGCGATGCACGGGGGCTTCTCCATTGACGCAGCTGCTTTACCTGAATCTGAAAACCTACCTTCTGGATGACCTTCTGGTGAAGATGGATCGGTGCTCCATGGCCCATGCCCTGGAGGCCCGGTCCCCCTTTCTGGACCGGGAGTTGGTCGAATACGTCTTCTCCCTTCCCGATGAGATGAAGCTGAGATGGGGCCGAACCAAGGTGCTTCTGCGAGAGGCCTTCGCCGCGGAGTTGCCCAGGGCCATCCTCCGGAGACCGAAGATGGGCTTCGGCGTTCCCCTGGAAACCTGGTTCCGTGGGGGGCTGGGCAGCTTCATTCAGGATCATCTTCTCTCCCCCCAGGCCCGGCTACGGCAGTACGTGGAGGGGAAGGTTGTCCGCCAACTGGTGTCGGATCACATCGGCCGAAAGGCCGACTATTCCCACCGGATCTGGACCCTCCTGACCTTCGAGATCTGGCTCCGGCAGCAGGCCGGTTCTCGATCGGGTCGGAGCGTTGAGCCGGTCCCTTCGCCGGCATGACCCCGCCCCTCCGGTTCCAGCGCCGTCGTCTGGCGCGACAAGACGAAAGACCTCGACGGCGCCTGTGCCTTCGGCACAGTGGCTCCGCCCTCGCTGATCCTCCGCTACCAGACGATGCTGGACGGGACCATGGAACCGGAGGGGCGGGGTGAAGGTTCCAGGAAAATGGGGATGGGGCGTAGGGCTCCTTCTGGGAACCGCAGCGGCGGTGGGGATGGCCTGCTGGCCCGCCACCACATCGGTGGGGATCGATTATCAGGTTTATAGGAAGCGGCTCCCCTTGGTTGAGAAGGGAATCCAGTTCCTCGATCGACACCTTCAGACGCGGCGCCTGGCCCGGGAGATCACCCAAGGGGCCCCGTCGGATGAGGAGAAGCTCCAGAGGATCTTCGCCTGGGTTTCCGAGCGGATCCGACCCATTCCGCCGGGATTCCCCGTGGTGGATGATCACCTCTGGAATGTGGTGATCCGAGGGTATGGAGCGAGCGACCAGAAAACGGAGGTTTTCGCCCTGCTGGCCAGCTACAGCGGGTTTCCATCCACCGCGGTGGGGCTTCGGATTCCGGAATCGGTCTGGACGTTGGATCTGGCCCTGGTCCGTCTGCCGGAAAAGGTGGCGCCGTTCGACCTCTCCAATGAAATTCTTTTCAAAGACGAGCAGGGTCGATTTCTGTCGGTGGAGGAGATCGGTCAAAATCCAAGGCGGGTAGCCACCATTTCCTCCGGTTTGCGGTTTCACGGCTTCCCTTATCAGGCTTATCTTAGCCGCCTGAAGGGTCTTCAACCCTCGTTTCTCCGGATGGAGGTCCAGAAGCCCTGGCCGCGCCTCCGTGAAGAGATCCTTCAGCGTCTAAAGAAAAAACGATTTTTTATGGCTTGGGCGTTTATAATAGCTAAGGGCTTTCGAAGGAATGGGAAAGAGATTTAAGCGCACGGTCATCCGGCGGATTCCGAAAAAAGATCGGGCCGATTGCCTGTTGGTCTATCCGATCTGGGTGACAGAGGCCTCCAGCCGCGGGAAACTGCAGCGGATGCTTCCCCCCCTGGGGGTCCTTTCCATCGCCTCCTATCTGGAATCCCACGGTTATGAAGTTCATGTGGTGGATCTTCACGCCGAGCAGATCACCCCGGAGGGTTTCCGGGCCATCGTCCGTTCGTTAAAGCCCCGGGTGGTCGGCGTCACCGTTTTAAGCAGCCATTTCGTTCCTGCCCATTACATCGCGGCCATCTGCAAGGAGGAGATCCTCGACGCCAAGGTCTATGTCGGGGGGGTTCACGCGGAGGCCCACCCGGAGCAGATGCTGCAAAATCCCTTCATCGACGCGGTGGGGCGGGGGGATGGGGAGGAGATCATGCTGGAGCTCATGAAGGGCGTCCCTTACCCTGAGATCTTGGGCCTCTCCTATCGGACGGAAGACGGCCGGGTGGCGCACAACCCGGCGCGGCCCGTGGAAATGAACCTGGATAAATACCCGTTCCCGGCCTACCATCTGATCAACTTCGACCACTATTTCCCGGCGATCGGAACGTACCGGGATCTGCCGGCCATCAATGTGCTGATGACGCGGGGCTGTCCCGGGAAATGCACCTTCTGCAACTCCGCCAAGACGACGCTGCGGGGGCGTTCCGTGGAGAAGATGATCGAGCTGATGAAGAAGCTCCGGTACGAGTACGGCATCCGACAGTTTACCTTTTACGACGACACCTTCACCGCGGACGTCAAGAGGGTCCGGGCCTTTTGCGAGCAGATCGTTGAACAAAAGATCCAGATGAAATTCGTCTGCTACGTCCGCGGCGATATGTTCAGCAACCGGATGGCTCAGCTTCTATCGAGGGCGGGGTGCCACCACGTGCTGCTGGGGATTGAGTCGGGGAGCAAGACCCTGCGGGAGATCATCAAAAAACCGATCAAGGAGGAGCTGTACTTTGAGGCCGTCAAAACGGCCCACCGGTACGGGATCGAGGTCCGTGGCGCTTTCATCATCGGCCACGTCGATGAGACCCGGGAGACTTTGAGGGAGAGCTTGCAATTCGCGATCGACCTGGGGGTCGATTTCTTCCAGCCGAGCATCATGACCCCGTATCCCGGCACGGAGCTCTATCGGCAGGCCAAGGCCGAAGGGCTGCTCAAACACGAACGGTACGAGTTGTACGGCCAGGGTTCGCCCGTTTTGAGAATGAAACACCTGACCGATGAGGAGCTGATGAGATTCTACACCCGTTGTTTCTACCAATTCTATTTCCGTCCCAAGGCGGTCTGGCAGCAGCTGAAGCGGCTGAGAAACTGGCACCATCTGGTCGACCTGTTGAAGGCCTTTTACATCATCATCGTGGATGGGATCGCCACGCACAAACAGAGTCGCTTGAACGGCTGGCTCGATTTTGATCTGGACGCCATTAAGACCACCTCCATACCGCTTCCGGAGATTCCGAACCTGACCTATGAGGTTCGCCAACCAGCCATGGTTCATGCATAGGGATGTCTATCTAGAGGTCTCCCTCTCGCAGATCCCCCGGGTTTTATCCCTTCAGGACCGGGGCCTCTTCTCTAAAACGTACGGATCTTTTCACCGGTCGCATTGGCTCCACCGCACCGCGGATTTCCCCTCCGCGATCTCTCAGATGGGGGCGCAGATCCTGGCCCTGGTCTGGAAACACCCTTTCGGAGGCACCCCCTATCATCGGAATCCGAAGATACTCGAGTGGAGCTTGGCGGGGATCCGATATTGGATGCGCCTTCAACACAGGGACGGATCCTTTGATGAGTGGTATCCGAACGAGCGGGGATGGGCGGGGCCCACCGGTTATCTTCTTCATGCGATGGCGGACAGTTACCTCGCGCTCCAGGAGGTCTTCCCCGAGAAGAACCGGAAGGAGTTCATCGGCGCGGTGCGCAGGGCCGGTCGGTTTCTGGCCGACTACCATGAAGAGTTTGTCTTGGCAAACCACCATGCCCTGGCCCTGTTGGCCATCTATGAATCGTTCCTGATCACCCAGGACCCATCCCTCCTCCAGGGGTTTGAGAAGAAATGGGTGGAGTTTCAGAAGATCTGCGATCCGGAAGGTTGGTCATTGGAGTACGACGGCGCGGATATCGGTTACCTGTCCGGCACGGTCAGTTTCTTGAGCCGGCTTTACCGCCACCGGCCGGAGGGGCGGATCGAGGAGATCATCCGCAGGGGGATCGAGTTCACCAGCTTTTTTCTCTATCCCGACGGCTTCTTCGGAGGAACCGTGGGAAGCCGTCAGACCAGCCATTTCTACCCCTTTGGGTATGAGTTTTGGAGTCGGAAGAACCCCCTGGCGGCGAGGATGGCCCAGGAGGGCTTAAGGCATCTAAGCGAAGGGAAGCTGGTTCCTCCGGCTGCTCAAGAAGACCATTATGCCCTCTACCGGGTGGCGGAGCACCTGGAGGCGTATCTGGCCTATCAAGACAGACCGGATCGGCTGCCTCCGCTCCCGTGGGAAGGGGAGGATTTTAAGAGTTTCTTTCCCGGCGCCGGGATCCTGATCCGAAAGAAGGGCCGCTCGTATACGGTGTTGAACCTAAAACGGGGGGGCGTCTTGAAGGCGTTCGACGTTGAGAACAGGAGGTTGGTCCTGAACGATTCCGGCTGGATCGGACGGCTTAAAAACGGCAGGGCCGTCACCTCTCAATGGAACGACCCGGAATATCGGATTGCGGTCGAGGCCGATCGGATGAGAGTGGCCGGTCATGGCCACCGGGTGGTGATGAAGACCTTTAACCCATGGACCATGATTCTCTTCCGACTGGGGCTGATCGTCTTGGGTTGGCATCCGCTTCTGGCCACTCGGATCAAGGCATGGATTCGGCGTTTGTTGATGGTGGGTGTCCGACGGACACCGGTCTGGTTTGAACGGACCGTTTCTTTTTCCGATCAGGCCGTCACGATTCAAGACGATTTCCGATTGAGAAACGGTGTTCAGGTCGATCAGGTTCTGATCGGCGATGAATTCTCCGTTCGCTATGTGCCCCAGTCCCGCTACTTCCAGTCCTTCGAGTTGGAGGCCCAGGGTAGGCACCTGACCTCCTCCGAGATAGAACGGTTGAATCGGGAGCACCTCATCTCCATAACCCGGGTGATCCCTTTGGGAGAAGAACCTTGACAGTTCTCTCTTGGCATGGCATTTTATTAAGGGCACCTAACCTCCTACAAGACAGAGATTTGGATGGCTCGCGCAGACACCTTCACAAATAAGGCGGCGGTTCGAATTCTGCGGGATTTTCTTCGTCCCTACTGGCCGTGGGCCCTTGCCTGTCTCATTGCCAATCTGGCGGCGGCCCTCTTCGAGGGAAGCACCCTGGCGCTGCTGATTCTGGCTCTTCAAGCGCTGGGAAGACCAGGGGAGCTGGCGCTCCCACCCTTGCTGGGACCTGCCGGGCAAGGACTGAGCCAACTGTTCCAGCGGTGGGGCCCGGAGCTGTTTTTCTTGGCAACCGTCATGGCTGCCGTGACGGCTCAGATTCTGAAATCGGGGCTCCAGTTTGGAGCCACGGCTTTCATCGCCTTCATGGAATCCCGGGTGCAGGCGGCGGCGTACAGCCGCCTTTTTTCCCACATCCTTCGTCTGCCGTTTGCTCGGGTCAGCCGCTACCGGTTGGGGGATCTGACCGATTATCTGAACCAGTCCAACCAGCTGTGCAATCTCCTGGTCTATGCCAATCAGCTGCTTCGAAACGGATTGATGGTTCTGGCCTACGGGATCCTGCTGCTCTGGATCTCCTGGCCGATGACCCTGGCGGCGCTGGTCATCTATGGGATCGTCTCCCGAATCCTGCGGGGGATCATCGGAAGGGTGAGCCGTCATGCCCAACGGCTGATGAACGCCACGGTTCTGTTGACCCAGCGGAGCACCGAGTTCCTCCAGGCGATCCGCCTGATCCATACCTTCGCCTGGCAGCCGGAGGCGGCCCGGCAGGTGGAGGAGTCGGTCCGGGAGGGGATCGAGGGGCGCCGCAAGGCCCGGGTCTGGACCGTCGCGGTGGAGCCGATCATGGACGTGCTGACGGTTCTGGGGGTGGCCGGTTTTCTGATCGCCGGCCACCGATGGATCGGAGGGGGGGAGGGATCGAATCTGCCCGCCCTCATGGCGCTCCTGTTGGCCCTGTACCGGATCACCCCCCGTCTGGGGGCGATCCACAGCAGCTGGGCAGGATGGGTGGGATGTCTGCCTGCAGTGGGCAGGATTACGGAGCTCCTTCGGGAAAAGGAGGAGGAGCCCTCTGCCCAGCAGACGCTCCAACCCTTCCTCGGTCTTCGGGAGAGGATCGAATTTCAAGATCTCGACCTGCAGTATCGACCGGAGGAGCCGCCCGCCTTGAAAGGGCTCTCCTTCTCGATTCTCCGAGGAAGCTTTACCGCCCTGGTGGGGGCCTCCGGATCGGGGAAGTCGAGCGTCGTCAACCTTCTGCTGTGCCTGTACCGTCCGACGGCGGGATCGATCCTGGTCGATGGGGTGGATTTGAGAATGATTGACCCAACCTCTTGGCGACAGCGGCTTGGGATCGTGGATCAGGAGACGTTCCTCTTCCATGCCTCGATCCGCGAGAACATCGCCTTTGGCCAATCCAACGCCTCTGCGGAAGAAATCGAGGCGGCGGCCCGGGCGGCCCACGCCCACGGCTTTGTTCAGCAGCTGGCTCAAGGGGTCGACACGGTGGTGGGGGATCGGGGATACCGCCTGTCCGGCGGGCAGCGCCAGCGGATCGCTCTGGCCCGGGCGCTGCTGCGCAAGCCGGAGATCCTGATCCTGGATGAAGCGACCAACGCGCTGGACAGCGAGTCGGAGCGGCTCATCCAGTCGGTCTTGGAGGAGCAGCGGCGGCATCGCACCATTCTTGTGATCGCCCACCGGCTCTCCACCATCGTCCATGCGGACCGGATCCTGGTCCTGGATCAGGGAGCGGCGGCCGAGTCGGGAACCCATGAGGAGCTGCTGGGCCGGGGAGGGATTTACGCGCGCCTCTGGCGGCTCCAATCGGAGAGTCCACCGGTGGCGGCGACGGTTGCCGTTGAGGGGAGTCTGTCATGAGAGTCTTGGTCACCGGTGGGGCGGGGTTCATCGGTTCCCATGTGGTGGACCGGTTGATCGCCCATGGGGTGGAGCCCCTCATCTTCGATCATCATCGTTCCCTCTACCACAAGGATGTGGAGCATTTCATCGGCAGTATCCTGGATGTGGAGGCGTTGCGGATCGCCCTGCCCGGCACCCACGCCATCATCCATCTTGCGGCGATCGCCGATGTGAAGGATGTCTTTGAGGATCCCTCCTACGCCGAGACGGTGAACACCCGAGGGACCCTCTGCGTCTTGGAGGCGGCGCGCCGATGTCGGGTCAAGCGGGTGATCTATGGGAGCACCACCTGGGTCTACAGCGACTGTCCGGAATCGAAGGTGGACGAGGAAACTCCCATCCCGCCCCCCTCTCACTTGTATACGGCGACGAAGATCGCCTCGGAGTTCTACTGTCGTTCCTACGGGGCCCTGTACGACTTGGAATACACCATCCTTCGCTTTGGGATTCCCTACGGGCCCCGCGCCCGAGACGGAGGGGTGATCCCGATCTTTGTCGGCAAGGCCCTTCGGCAGGAGCCGCTGACGCTCCAGGGGGACGGAGAGCAGTTCCGCCAGTTCGTCTACGTGGAGGATCTGGCAGAGGGAGTGGTGTTGGGATTGAAGCCGGCCGCTGCCAACCGAATCTATAACCTGGACGGCTTCGAGACGATCTCCATCCGCCAGATCGCGCAGACGGTCAAGGACCTGATCGGGGATGTCGAGATCCGTTCCATCCCGGCGCGGCCGGGTGACTTTTCCGGAAAGCGGGTCGGCAGTGACCGGGCGGCGCAGGAGCTGGGATGGAGGGCCTCCACCCCTTTTCCAGAAGGGCTGAGGCGAACCATCGACTGGGTCCGGTCCCGGGAGGAGCAGCAGCAGTTGTCCTGGAACAGGGTGGACGCCTCGCTGCGCCCTTAAAAGGAGCGTGAATCGAAGGTCATGGCTCAGGTTCTTGTCCTGTCCCCCCATATGGACGACGAAGTTCTCGGTTGCGGCGGAACCGTCGCCCGCCACATTGAAGAGAGGGATGAGGTTCACATCGCCTTTCTCTGCAACCGGGCGTATGGGCATGCCTATGATTCCAAGGTGATTGGAGAGGAAAAGGAAAATGCCCGCCGGGCCAGGGAGATCCTGGGTTACACCGATCTGCGCTTTTTCGATCTGCCCGATGAGCGCCTCGCGGACCATTTCACCGACCTGCTGGAGGCGCTGGAGCGGCTGGTCGCGGAGATCCGGCCGGAGATCGTCTATACCTGCCACGCGGGTGACCTGCACCAGGACCATCGAACGGCGGCCCACGCCGCCAACATCGCCTTAAGGCCCATCGGCGCCCCTTGGACCCGCCAGGTATTGGCCTACGAGATTCCCTCCGGGACGGAGCAGGTCTTTCCGCAAACAGCGACCCCTTTCCTGCCGGCGGTCTTTGTGGATATCGAAAAGCAGCTGGACCGCAAATGCGCGGCGATGGCCGCCTACGAACGGGAAAGCCGTCCCTTCCCACACCCTCGGTCGGACCCAATGCTCAGGGCCTGGGCCCGTTCCCGAGGGTCCCAGTGCGGGCGTTTCGCCGCTGAGGCCTTTGCCCTGCTCAGGGAGAGGCGATAGATGCGGGTCACGATTCACCAACCGGAGTTTGCCCCCTGGCTGGGCTTCTTCCACAAGGTGGCCCAGGCCGATCGGCTGATCCTTCTGGATGATGTCCAGTTCCGAAAGAATTACTTTCAAAACCGAAACCGGATCCGGACTCGGGAAGGGGCCTGCTGGATCACCGTTCCGGTGAAGAGTCATCCCCTTTCCACACCGATCCATGAGATTCGGATCGCTGGGGACGCTCACCCCCCCTGGTGGCGTAGGATCAACCAAACCCTCCGGCACGTCTACCATCACGCCCCCTATTTCGATGAGATCTTCCCGGAGTGGAGCCGTCTCCTGGAAGGGGCATCGGAGCGGCTGATTCACCTGAACCTTCCCATTCTTCTCTGGATGCTCAAATGGTTCGGGTTGACCCAGGAGGTTTTGCTCAGCTCCACGCTGCAAACGAAGAGCCGGGGATCTCAGCGGATCCGGGATCTCTGCCTGGCCGTGGGGGCCACCACCTATGTTTCAGGGGTGAGCGGCAGGGACTACCTGGATCTGGAGGACTTCCACAGGGCCGGGGTCCGGGTGGAGTTCCAGGAGTTCCGCCACCCGATCTATCCACAGCTTCATCCCGGTTTCGTTCCGCAGATCTCGGCCTTGGAGACCCTGCTCCTGTTCGGGCCCTCCTGCCGGCGGCTGATTCAGCCGGATTGGGCCGAACGCCTGGAGACCATCTTTGTCTGACAGAAGGTTGCTGATCCGTGTGGATGGCAATGAGACGATCGGTATGGGGCACGTCATGAGGTGCGTGACCCTGGCTCGGATGCTCCGATCCCGCGGGGGGGTCGAAGCGGAGTTCGTGACCAGGGCCGACCGGGTGAGCTTGGAACAGATCCGAAGGGCTGGTTTTCCGGTCCATCCGCTGCCGGTGTCGATCGCCGGCGACGCGGTCCTGACCGATCTGCGGCGATCGGAGCCGGGGGCCCTCGAGGGTTTGGCCTCCGCGGGGGCGCTTCGCGTCGTCATCGATGAGTGGGGAAACCAGGAGATCTCGGCCGATCTGCTGATCAATGGAACCGTGGTGGAGGCCTGGCACCGTTACCCGGGCAACGGTGCCATGAGAAAATACCTGGGGCCCTCCTATGCGCTGCTCGACCCTTCCTTTTCCGACGTCCATCGCCGAGTTCGACAGATCCGGAAGGACCCCTCGAACCTCCTGATCGCCCTGGGGGGAGACGATCCCTTTCATCTGACCGTGCGGGTCATGGAAGGTTTGGAAAGGATGCCGCGTTCCTTTGAGATCACGGTGGTCATTGGCCCCGCATTCCTGGATGAAGAGAGAATCCGGCAGACGGCCCGAATCAGCCGGCACCGCACCACCCTGTTAAAGAACATCCCCAACATGTCTGAGGTGATGTGCCAGCATGATCTGGCCCTGACGGGAGGGGGACTGACCGCTTTGGAAGTCGCCTGCACAGGGACACCCGCTCTCATTGTCTGTGAGGTGGATCATCAGCTGGAAACGGCCAAGGCCCTCGAAGAAAAGGGGGCGGCGTTGAACCTCGGCTTGGGACAGCGGATCGAGCCGGACTTCCTCGCCGAGCAGGTCCTGTCCCTCCTGGCGGATCCCGGTCGCCGTCTTGAGCTCAGCCGGTCCGGTAGGGAGCTCATTGACGGTCGGGGGACGGAGCGGGTGACGGAGATTCTGGCGGAGGCCCTGGCGTTGCGGGGGATGGGATGAGCGGGACGGATCACCGACCTGAGAAAGGCCGAACCACGATCATCGCTGAGATCGGGGAGAACCACATCGGTGACATGGACCTGGCCCGAAGGATGGTGGTCGAGGCAGCCCGGGCCGGCGTCGATAGGGTCAAGTTCCAATCCTTCCTCGCCTCCGAGGTGCATCCCACAGATCCGGAGAAGGAATGGTTCGAGAGGGTACAGCTTTCGGATGAGGCCCATTTCGAATTCAAGCGACTGGCCGAGGAAAACGGGGTGGGGTTCTTGAGCACCCCCTTCTCCCTCAATCGGGCCCGGTTCCTCTGTGAGAAGATGGGACTGCGCGAGATCAAGATCGCCTCGTCCGAGCTTCTCAATTTCCCACTCCTGGACACCATTGCTCGTTTTGCCGAAACGGTCTTCCTCTCCACCGGCCTGGCTACCCTGGAGGAGATTGCGCAGGCATTGGACCATCTCAGATCAGTCCCCCGAGTGGTGATCCTTCATTGCGTCACCTCCTATCCGGTCGCCGATGGCGAGGCGAACCTCCTCGCCATCCGAGCCCTTCAGGAGGCCTTCCCCCATCGGGAGGTCGGTTACTCCGATCATACGGTGGGGATCGCGGCTCCGGTGGTGGCCGCTGCTCTGGGGGCAACGGTCATCGAGAAGCACTTCACCCTCGACAAATCCTTACCTGGGACGGATCAACTCCTGTCGGCCGATCCGGCCGAACTTCGGCAGATGGTCCAGATGATCCGTCGAGTGGAACAGCTCCTGGGCTCCCCTGAGAAGAAGCCGACCCTTCGAGAACGGGAGGTGATGGAGTTTGTACGAGGGAGGTTCTCGAAGGGATGAGGATCGGGGTCACAGGAGGGACCGGCTTTATCGGCAGGCATCTGGTGCAACGGCTCCGTCCCTGGGCCGACCTGATGACCCTCGAGGGAAGGATGGAATGTCTGGACCCCGATTCTCTCCGAGCATCTCTCGAGGGAGCGGAGGTGGTAATCCACCTGGCCGGGATCAAGGGCAGGCGGGCGTGCGCTCAAGACGTTCGCAAGGCGATCGCGGTCAATGTCACGGCCACGGCGCAGCTTCTTTCCGCGGCCCGCGAGGCGGGGGTCCAACGGTTCTTCTTTTGCTCCACCTATGCGGTGTATGGCCGCCGAGACCGGTCGGAGCTTCCCAATCGGGAAGAGGATGAGATTCGTCCCTGTGACGTGTACGGCATGACCAAGGCCCTGGCGGAGGGGCTGATTCAAAGCGAGCCGATCGATTCGACGATCCTGCGGCTGGGTCACGTGTACGGCCTTGAAAATAACGACCGGGATCCGGACGTGGTCAGCCGTTTCCTCCGATCCGCGGCGGAGGGCCAGCCGATCCGGATCCGGGGATCCGGAGACCGCAGGATCGATCCAATCCATGTGGAGGATGTCTGTGAATGCCTGGAGCTGCTCCTGAAGAATCCTCGGAAGGGCAAGGAGCTGTATAACCTGACCGGCGGCGCTTCTCTGACGGTTCGACAGGTTGCCGAGAAAATCCAACAGGTGGCCCAAGGGCAGGGGCTCCCGCTGCGGATCGTTCAGGAGGGGCTGGACGATCCGGCGGAATTTGACACGGCATGCTCGATCGATCGGATCCGGGCGGCGCTGCCCGGTTTCTCTCCCCGCCGGCTGGCCGACCGGGCGGAGGAGATCCTGAAGAGAAGGGGGAGGGCGACAGAGGCGGCCCTTCAGGAGGGAGCCGCATGAAGCTGCTGGAAAAAAGAGAGGGGCTGCTCCCCTTTACGATTGGTTTTGATCCCCGGGATATCCCTCGCCTGCATGAGATGTGGGATCAGGTTTTAAAGACTCACCGCTGGGCGGAAGGGCCTTTCACGACCCGGTTTGAGGAACTTTGGTCTCAATGGAATGGGCTGCACGCCGTGGCGACGGCCAGCTGGTCGGGCGCGGCGATGGCGGCTCTCGAGTTCATCAACGTCAAGGATCAGGTGGTTCTGTGTCCCTCCAACACTTACATCGGGACCCCCCTGTCGGTGCTGAAGGCCGGGGGGCGGGTGGAGTTTGTGGACTGCAACCGCTTGGACCTGTGCATGTCGTACGAGGATTTTGTGGCCAAGGCCAAGCGGCACCGCCCCAAGGCGGTCTGGCTCGTCCACATCGGAGGCCACATCGCCTTTGAGGTGGATTTGATCGCCACCTTCTGCCGGGAGCAGGGGATCTTTCTGCTCGAGGACTGCGCACACGCCCATGGGGCCGACTGGAACGGTCGCAGACCGGGCCAGTGGGGGGATGCCGGAGTCTATTCTTTCTACGCCACCAAGACCATCTCCACGGGGGAGGGAGGGATGCTGGTGACTCGTCATGAGCGGCTCACCGAATTCGCCCGCTCCTATCGCAACTACGGGAAACCGGAGTACGAGGTGCAGGGGCTCAATTTTAGGATGAGCGA
>CAZRTR010000034.1:8181-18822 GCA_964603095.1 uncultured Planctomycetia bacterium | reverse complement strand
CCGCCGATCGTTGAAGTCCTTTCAGGGCCGACATCCGTTGGATGGCCGCCTGGCGGGCCGTCTCCAGCTCATCCACCCCGGCGGTCGCCTCCGCCGCCGCCTGGGCCGCCAGATCGGAAGGGATCCCCTTGGACCTCAGCGCGGCGCTAAGTCCTCGGCGGCCGACCGACTTCATCGTCAAGGTCTGGGCGGCGAAAAAACGGGCCACCTTCGCATCGTCCAGAAGCCCTTTGCGCTTGAACTCCTCGACGATGTACTCGACCGTGGCCGGGGTGAACCCCTTGCGCGCCAGCCGCTGTCGCAGCTCCGCCTCGGAACGGGGCCGAACCTTGAGCAGCCGCAAAGCTGCGTCCTTCGCCCTTCGACTCGGCCGCTCGTCCTGAGCCTGTCGAAGGATGACGGCCGGCTCAGGGGGAACGGAATCCCCCCGATCCCTCATCCTCCGCCCCGAAGGACAGCGTAGCCGCGGGTCGTCTTGACCAGGACGTCTCCCTTGGCTGATTTGGAGAGCGTGTTGAAATCGTCGACCGAGCCGACAGGGCGCCGGTTGATCTCCAGGATCAGATCCCCCACCCGTAAGCCGGCCTCATCGGCGGCGGAGTTGGGCTCCACATGGGTCACCACCACCCCACGGCTAGACTCCAGCCGGTACCGCTGCGCCAGCTCCGGGGTGATGGCGCTAACCTCCAATCCACGCCAGGTCTCCTCCCCCCGTTGCTCCCAGGCCTCGAGCGCCTCCGGCCTCTCCCCCACCGCCACCTGGACCGACATCGAGCGGCCTTCCCGGACAATCCCAAGGGTCACCTTCTTCCCTACGCGGCTCTTGGACACCCGTTTGAGCAGCTCCCGAACATCCTTGAGCGGTCCTCCCTCGTAATGGGTGATCACATCCCCGTCCTTCAGGCCCGCTTCTTCCGCCGGGGAACCGGGCAGGACCTGGGCGATGATCACCCCCTCCTTCGACTCCAACCCGAAATGCTTGGCCAGCTCGTCCGTCACATCCTGCACGTTGATCCCCAGCCAGCCATACAGGATCTTCTTCCCCTGGATCAGGTCCCCCAGGATCGCCTTGGCCGTATTGCTGGGGATGGCGAAGCCGACCCCCTGGTACCCGCCGGTGGTGGAGAAGATCGCCACGTTGATCCCGATCACCTGGCCCTCCAGATTCACCAAAGGGCCGCCGCTGTTGCCGGGATTGATGGCGGCGTCGGTCTGGATCAGGTTCGAGTAATCCCGCTCCGACCGGCCCAGCCGAAGCGATCGGTTCAGCGCCGAGACCACCCCCACCGTCACCGTCGGCTCCGAGCCCCCGACGGCGAACCCGAACGGGTTTCCGATGGCGATCGCCCACTGCCCGATCTTCACCGTGTCGGAATCCCCCAGCTCCGCCGCGGGGAGACTCTTCGCTTCGATCTTCAAAACCGCCAGGTCGGAACGGATGTCGGTCCCCTTGACCTGGGCCTTCAGCTCCCGGCCGTCCGGCAGGGTCACCGTCACCTTATCGGCTCCATGGATCACATGCTCGTTGGTCAGGATATATCCCTCTTCGTCGATGATCACGCCGGTCCCCAGCCCCCGCTGGCGGAACTCCTGCTGCGGCATCTCCCCGAAGAAGTCCTGGAAGAACCGGTCGAAGATGTCATCCTCGAAACCAAAGGGGGACCCGCCGCCGAAGGAGTAGCGGCGCGCCCGCCCCTTCTCCGTCACCTCGGTGGAGATCGAGACCACCGCCGGCCCCACCCTCCCGGCCACCTCGATGAAAGCCCCCTCCAACTGCTTGGCCGGATTGGCCTCCGGCACCTGCGCCGCAAAGACCGTCGATCGTCGATCGTCCATCGTCCATCGCAAAGCTAAAACCTCCAAAGCAATCAAAAGGGCAACGATTGACAATTGACGATTGACGATTGACCACTTCCAGTTCACCACCTGTTCACCTCCTCAGCACTGGAGCCAAGAGCCGGCTTCGGCAAGCGGGGCGCCGAAACCGGCTCTGGAAAAACCCGAAGGGGTCTGACCCCTAGGGGTCAGACCCCGGTTTGAACCGCCGCAGGGGTCGCGGAGCTGACCTTCTCCCGAAGTTTGGACTCCAGCTCCGAAAAGAGCTTGGGGTTCTCTTTCAGGAAGGCGCGGGCGTTCTCCCGGCCCTGGCCCAGTTTGACCTCCCCGTAGGTCAGCCAGGTGCCGCTCTTCTGCAACAGCCCCGTCTGGGCCCCCACGTCGATCAGGTCCCCCGACCGGGAGATCCCCTCCTCCCACAGGATGTCGAACTCCGCCTGGCGGAACGGAGGGGCCACCTTGTTCTTCACCACCCGGACCCGGACGTGGGAGCCGACCACCTCCTCCCCCCGTTTGATATGTTCGATCCGGCGGATGTCCAGCCGAGCCGAGGAGTAGAACTTCAGTGCCCTTCCCCCCGGAGTGGTCTCCGGGTTGCCGAACATCACCCCGATCTTCTCTCGGAGCTGGTTGATGAAGACCAGCGCCGTCTTCGACCTGGAGAGGGCCCCGGTGAGCTTGCGCATCGCCTGCGACATGAGGCGCGCCTGAAGCCCCACGTAGGCGTCCCCCATCTGTCCCTCGATCTCCGCCTTCGGCACCAGGGCCGCCACCGAGTCGACCACGATCAGATCAATGGCGTTGGAGCGGATCAGCATCTCGGCGATCTCCAGCGCCTGCTCCCCCGTGTCCGGTTGACTGATCAGCAGCTCATCGTTGTTGACCCCGATCTTCCGGGCATAGGTCGGATCGAAGGCATGCTCCGCGTCGATGAAGGCGGCGATCCCTCCCCCCCGCTGCGTCTGAGCGATGATCGAGAGGGTCAGCGTCGTCTTGCCCGACGACTCCGGCCCGAAGATCTCCACCACCCTTCCCCGGGGAATCCCCCCCACCCCCAACGCCAGATCCAGGGCGATCGACCCGGTCGGCAGGGCCGGGACATCCAGATGGGCATCCCCTCCCAGCTTCATGATCGCCCCCTTGCCGAACTGCCGCTCGATCTGCGCTAGGGCAAGCTCCAACGCCTTGGCCTTCTCCTCCCGCTGCTCCTGAACCGAAAGGGCCTTGGCCTCCTTCACCTCTTTGACTTCCTTTACCTCTCTTGACTTGGCGGTTGTGCGATTCATCGTCTCCTCCGTACTCAAAGCAGCCATTATATCTCCCTCCTCTTGGGTTGGCAAGTTACCGCTTACAGTTTATTGCCCGACACGGAGTTTGTCAATTACATAAATATTTTTCACAAGAATGCCAACCGGGGATATGCTATAATATGGGCTCATGAACGCCGAGATCATCGCCGTCGGCACCGAGCTGCTCCTGGGGTTCGTCGTCAACTCCGACACCGCCTATCTAGGGAGGGTCCTGGCCGGCTTAGGCGTCGGCTGCTACCGCCAGGTGACGGTGGGGGACAACCCCCCGCGCCTGGCCGAGGCGCTCCGGACCGCCCTGGGCCGGGCCGATCTGGTGATCACCTGCGGGGGGCTTGGCCCCACGGTGGACGACATCACCCTTCAGACGATCGCATCGGTCACCGGGAGGGGGCTGCGCTTGAACCGGCCGATCCTGACCCAGATCCAGAACCGGTTCCGCCGCATCGGGGTCCGGATGCCGAAGACGAACCGGCGCCAGGCGATGGTCCCAGAGGGGGCGATCGTCCTGCCCAACTCGGTCGGCACCGCCCCCGGCTTCATGGTGAAGGTCGATTCGTCTGAATCGGAGAATGGGAGAATGGGAGAGGGGGAAAAAGGATTCGATCACCGTTTCGCCGTTTCACCGTTTCACCGTTTCAAACGCTCCCGCCTCCTCGTGGCGCTGCCGGGGCCGCCGCAGGAGCTGATCCCGATGGTGGAGAAACATCTGATCCCTCGGCTGAAACGCCACACCGGAAAAACCGTGATCCGCTCCAAGACGCTGAGGATGGCCGGCGTGACCGAATCGGAGGTGGACGCGAAGGTCCGGGACCTGCTGGCCCTGGAAGGACGTGTCACCGTCGGAATCTACGCCCACCCGGGCCAGGTGGACTTGCGGATCACCGCCAAGGGACAGAGCGGATGGGCCGCCGATCGGCGGATCGCCCGGGTGGAAAGGAAGATCCGCCGCCGGCTGGGCCCCCTGATCTTCGGAACGGACGCAGAGACGCTGGAAGGGACTGTCGGACAGCTTCTCCGCAAACGGAGATTGACGCTCAGTGTCGCCGAGTCGATCACCGGGGGCCTTCTGGGGCACCGGATCACCGAGATCCCCGGCTCCTCCGACTATTTTTTGGGAGGGCTGGTCGCTTACACCAATGACCTCAAGGTTTCTCCGCTGGGGGTACCGGCCCCCCTATTAAGGAAGCATGGGGCGGTATCGGCGCCGGCGGCTCAGGCGATGGCGTTGGGTGTCCAGCGCCTGACCGGATCCGATCTGGGAATCGGGATCACCGGCATCGCCGGCCCGACCGGCGGGAGTCCCAAGAAACCGGTGGGGCTGGTCTTCATCGCTCTGGCCACTCCACGGGGAGCCAAGACCTACCGCCAGACCTTCTCCGGCGACCGCTCCACCGTCAAACTGAAGGCGACCCAGTCGGCCCTCAACCTGCTCCGTCAGTACCTCCATGATCCGGGCTTTCATCGCCGTTGACATTCCGGATTCCCTGCGCCAGGATCTGGCTGCTCTTCAATCGGAGCTTCGGGCCTCCGGCGCCGACGTCGGCTGGGTCAAGCCGGAGAATTTGCACCTGACCCTCAAATTCCTCGGCGACATCGAGGAAAGCCAGGTTGAGCCGCTCGTCCTGAGCTTGTCGAAGGAGAGCGTCCGGCTGGGTTCAAGCCCATTCACCATTTCCCTGGAAGGGATCGGCGCCTTCCCCAAGACTACCTACCCTCGAGTGATCTGGGTCGGGGTGAACCAGGGAAAGGAGGAGCTGGAGAAGTTGGCCTTGGGAGTCGAGAGGACTTGCGTCGACTTAGGATTCGCTGCCGAGGAGAGGCCCTTCTCCGTTCATCTGACGATCGGCCGGGTCCGCTCCAAGGATCGTCTGGCGTGGCTCATCAAGAAGCTCCAGGTGGCCGAATTCCGGGGAAGCGCTCCTGCCTCGATCGATCGAATCCTCCTGATCCAATCGACCCTCTCCCCCCACGGCCCCACCTACACCCCGCTGGCTGAAATCCCTCTGGGCTAGGGATTGCGGAGTATGGCGTGGGTTCCGACCTTGCGCAGGATGTACAGATCCCCTTCGATCTGAAAGGTCACCCGGTAGCCCTGGGTCACTCGAAGCTCCCAGATCCCCTTGGTGCCCCCCATTTTCTTGACCTGAAGCGAAGGGTGCCGGGAGTTGGAAAGCAGAAGCTGAAGTTTTTGGTCGACTTGATCCTGAATCCCAGTGGGAAGACGACTATAGTAGCGATGAAACTGCTTTGTAGGAAACAGTCTCATCGCTCAAGCTTCTTAAAAAACCTCTTCATCTCCTTAACGCTGCGAAATGGCCCGTACATGCGTCCCGCCTTAATGTCCTCGTCAGCTTCTCGCTCACCTTTTTGCCATTCCTTAGTCCAAAAGTAGGCCTGGTCCCGTGGAATGTGGACCTGCGGACGCAGGATGATCGCATCCTCTTCGTAGATCACCTCCAGCGGATCCCCGGCAGACAGCCGGGCCCTCTTCATGATCTCCCTCGGCAACGTCACCTGGTGCTTGGCCCCCACATGGATCGTCATGGCGGATTTTCCTCCTACCTGAAAGTATAGCAGATGAGCCCTCCCCTTTCAAGGGAAGGTTTACGGCTGGCGGGCCAGCTCGACCGCGTCGCGGAAGGCCTGGTCCTGCTCCTCCAGGCCGGCGGTGAGGGCCTCCTCCAGGCCGGAGCGTTGGGGACCTTCTTCCGGGGAGAGATACCGCAGGGCAAGGGCGGAATCGGGGGAGATGACAAAGGTCAGAAGAAGGAACCGGACGATCAACCGGGTCGGGGAGCGCATGCGCTTATTGTGATACGCTTAACCGAAGATTGCAAGCCCTATTCGAAGGAGGAAGTTCGTCGCCAGGCCCGCCGCCAGGTCGTCCAGGAGGATCCCCCAGCTTCCGGGGAGACGCTCCAGCTTGCGGATCCCCAGGGGTTTGACCACGTCGAGGAAACGGAAAAGGAGAAAACCGGTCAGGTAAACCGCCCAGGTGGCCGGAAGGAGCAGCACCCCCACCATCATGCCGGCCACCTCGTCGATCACGATGGCGTGCGGATCTCGGCTACCCAGTGATTTCGCGGTCGGCCCGGCGGACCAGAGGCCTAAGCCGATCGCCGCGAGACAGCCGATGACCTGCCGGATCGGATCGGCGCTTAAGGCCCAAGCGATCCCCAACCCCACGGCCGACCCGGCCGTCCCCGGAATCCGGGGGATGTAGCCCACCCCAAGAACCGTAGCGACAGTCTTCATGCCAACCAAGACGTGAGAAAAGGTGCCTGACCCCTTTTCACAGACTCAGGATCAGACGCCGGTGCTTCCAGAGGAAGGAGATGCCGCTGGTCATCGTCAGGATCACAGTGAGCAGCATCAGCCACCCGATCCCGATCTCACCCCAGAGGATCCAGTCGCTCTTCCCGAAGGGGGAGAGGACCCGCTCCCGCGCCGCCAGGTAAATGAGGATGAGCGAAATCGCCACGATCTGGGAGACGGTCTTGTGCTTGCCGGCCGCCTCAGCCGGGAGAACCTTTCCCTTGCCCAACGCGAAGAGCCGAATGCCGGTCACCAGGAACTCCCGGGTGGCGATCAGGACCACCATCCAGGCCGGCACCACGTTGAGCTGGACGAAGGCGAGGAACGCCGAGAGGACCAGGATCTTGTCGGCGATCGGGTCCATCAGGATCCCGAAGTCGGTCACCAGATTCTTGGAGCGGGCCAGGCGCCCGTCCCACAGGTCGGTCAAGGAAGCGACCGTGAAGACGCCGATCGCCGCCATCTTCGCGGCGAACCCGGGGGTCAGGAGGAATACGATCAGAAGGAAACTTAAGGCGATCCGAAGGAGGGTGAGCTGATTAGGGAGGTTCACCCCGCCTCGGCCACTAAATCGTACTCGGTGGTGTCGGTGACCTTCGCCTTCACGAATTCGCCGGGCTTCAAGGGGCGGGAGGACCGGAGGAAGACCTGGCCGTCCACCTCCGGGGCGTCGGCGGTGGTGCGCCCTAAGTAAACGTTCGGGTCGGAGTCGGGCTCTTCGACGAGCACCTCCACCTCCCGGTTCAACCAGCGGCGGGTGATCTCCTCGGAGATCCCTTGCTGGATCCGCATCAGGCGGTCCCGGCGATCCAGCTTGATCTCTTCAGGGACTTGGGGTGACATCCTCTCGGCCGGGGTCTTCGGCTCCGGCGAGTAGAGAAAGATCCCGACCCGCTCGAAGCGGGCCTGATCCAGGAACCGGGCCAGCTCCTGGACGTGGGTTTCCGTTTCGCCTGGAAATCCGACGATGAAAGTGGTTCGCAGGGCCACTCCAGGGATCTCCTGCCGGAACCGGTCGATCAAGCGGCGGATATGGGCCCCGTCGGTCTCGCGGCGCATCGCAGCCAAAAGATTGTCGCTGATATGCTGCAGGGGAATATCGATGTATTTGACGACCGGGGACAAATCCCGGATCGCCCGAATCAGATCCTCCGTGACGTGGGCCGGGTGAGCGTACAGGATCCGGATCCAGCGGATCCCTTGGACCCGCGCCAGATGTTCCAGCAACTCCGGAAGGCGGGGTTCACCGTAAAGATCGGCCCCGTAGAAGGAGGTGTCCTGCCCGATCAAGTTCAGCTCCACCACCCCTTCGGCGGCCAACTGCTCCGTCTGGCTCACCAGATCCTCGATCGTTCGGGAGCGGTGCGCCCCTCGGAACTGGGGGATGGAGCAGAAGGTGCAGGCGTGATCGCACCCCTCGGAGATCTTGAGATACGCGTAATGCTTGGGGGTCAGCCGATGGCGCGGGGTGGTCGATTCGAACAGGAGCGTCGGAACCGGAGAGGCGACAAAAAAACGGGCGGGGACTGTCCCAGGGACTGTCCCCGCCTCGGCATTCTCTGAGATGCGCTCCGAAGGGGACTGTCCCTGCTTTTGAATCAGCTCCGGAAGCCGCGGGAGGTCGCCGGGCCCAAGGAAGCCGTCCACCTCCGGCAAGTGGCTCAGGAGATCTCCCCGCTCCGCCCGACGCTTCTGTGGAAGGCAGCCGGTCACGTAGAGTCGGCGGATCTTCCCTTTGCGCTTTAAATCGGCCACTCCCAGGATCGTGGAGATCGACTCCTCCTCCGCCTCCCGGATGAAGGAACAGGTGTTGACCACCACGCACTCCGCCCCGTTCAGATGATCGGTGATCGAGTGGCCGGCCGACTTCAGGATCCCGGCCAACCCTTCCGAATCGACGAGGGCCCGGGCGCACCCTAAGCTCAGTACGTGAACCTTCATTCCGGGACGAAGAGCCCCTGGTGCGTGATCCGGATCCCCTTCTTGACGCCCCGGCCAACACCCTCCAACGGCTTCCCGTTCAAGGCAAGTTCCATCGCGCTGGCGTTGCCGGTCCAGAGCTCCAGCTCATCCTTGGCGGTCCAGCTCTCCTGCGCCCCCTTCGAGAGAACATTCTGGAAGATCACCCCGCCGTCGGCCTTGACCTGCATCCAGACATCCGCCTTGGTGCGGACCGACAGCTTCAGCGGCTGCGAACGAGGAACGAGGAACTTAGAAGCCGAAGAGGTGGGGGAAGCGGGCCTCGATTCCTCGGACGGTTTCGCCGCCACAGCGGCACGCTGCGCCTTCTTTCGGGTGGTGGTCGCGGCGCGCCGGCTCGAACCTTTTCCTTTCCCATCCGAAAGGGTGCCGTACAGGTCGATCGCCAGATAACCGAGGAAGGAGAGCCCCACCAGGGCCGCCACACTCACCGAGACCGGCGCCACCATCTGCCGCCAGGAATGTCGAGAAGGATGATGCCTCGTCGCTTCGGTCTGCGGGGTGAGAGAGGTCTCCGGAATCGGCCCGCGCAGCGCGACGTACTCCTGAAGCAGGACCGATCCGTCCAACCCTAAGAAGTTGGCGTACTTCTTGAGGAAGATCCTGACGTAGGCCGGATCCAGCAGATCCTCCGGACGGTCTTGCTCGACCGATTCCAGGATCCGGCGCTGGATCTTGGTGAACTTGGCCACCTCGTCCAAAGAAAGACCCTTCACCTCCCGCGCCGACTTGAGACGCCCTCCAATCGATAAGCTCACCTCACCACCTCGCTCACTTCAGGGACCTCTTTCAGGTAAACTTCCCTCGGTTTGGCTCCGCGGATGGGACCGACGATCCCTTCTTGCTCCATCCGATCCAGGATCCGGGCCGCCCGGCCATACCCCAGGCGCATCCGGCGCTGCAGAAGGGACACCGAGGCCTGGCCGGTCTCGACGATAATCCTGACCGCCTCCGGGTAGAGGGGGTCCTTGATCATCTCGGCCGCCTCCACAGTCTTCTGGGCCTGCTCCTCCAAGATGGAGGGGTCGTAGACGGCGGGCCGCTGCTGTTTCAGGAACTGGACCACCCGCTCGATCTCCCGGTCGGTGACATAAGTTCCCTGCGCCCGGATCAGCTTGGAGGAGCCGGGATGCATGAACAGCAGGTCCCCCTTGCCCAGCAGCTTCTCCGCCCCCATCGTGTCCAGCACCGTGCGGGAGTCGACCTTGGAGGCGACCTGGAAAGAAACCCGGGCCGGGAAGTTGGCCTTGATGACGCCGGTCAGCACGTCGACCGAGGGCCGCTGGGTCGCCAGCACCATGTGGATCCCCACCGCCCGGGACAGGTGAGCCAACCGGGCGATCGTCCTCTCGATCTCCTGCTGCGCCACGATCATGAGATCCGCCAGTTCGTCGATGATGACCACCAGGTACGGCAGATGCTCCGGAATCTCCTGCGCCGGCAACTGGCCCTGTTCCTTCTTCTCGTGATAGGCGTCGATGTTACGCACCCCCAGCTTGGCGAACAGGCGGTAGCGGGTCTCCATCTCCTGAACCACCCAGGCCAGCGCCAGCGGCACTTGCTTGGGGTCGGTCAGGACGGGCAGGATCAAATGGGGCAGCCCGTTGAAGGGGGCCAGCTCCACCATCTTCGGATCCACCATGATGAATCGGACCTGCTCCGGGGTGGCGTTGAAAAGGATCGAGGTGATCAGGGCGTTCATGCAGACCGTCTTTCCGGAGCCGGTGGTGCCGGCGATCAGAAGGTGCGGCATCTCTCCCAGATCGGAGACGAGGGGCTGGCCGGCCGCGTCCTTGCCCAGGGCGATCGTCAGCTTGGAACGGGAGTCACGAAACTCCTCCGATTCCAGCACCTCCCTGAGACCCACCAGGGTGGAGCATGCGTTGGGCGCCTCGATCCCGACTCGGGCCTTCCCCGGGATCGGGGCGATGATCCGGACCGACGGGGCCTTCAGGATCAGGGCCAGATCGTCGGAGAGGGTGGTGATCTTCTGGACCTTGACCCCAGGGGCCGGCTCCACTTCGTACCGGGTGATTACCGGGCCCATCTCCACCTGGGCCACCTTCGCCTCGATCCCGAAATCGCGCAGCGCCTCCTCCAGGATCCTGGCGTTTTGCTGGAGCGACTCTTTCCCCTGCCGACCCAGCGGGGTGGCCGCCGGCGGCTCCGCGGTGCTCCGCCTCAGCATGCGCGAGCGGGA
>CAZRTR010000034.1:0-8171 GCA_964603095.1 uncultured Planctomycetia bacterium | reverse complement strand
CAAGAAGATCCAGCGAAGGAAGCTTGAACTCCCCGACCGGGACCGGAGGCGCCTCCATCTCCCGGATGGGAGGGAGTGCGGCTTTCACTTTCTTGGGCGGCTCGATGATCCGAATCTCCGGCGGCTGCGGTTCCTTCCGCGGCGGCTCCTTCTCCGGAACCGCCCCCTTCACCGGCTCCGGCTTCGCGGGGAACCTTGGGTTTCGCTGGACATGGACCCGAACCGAGGCCGGAACGGTGAGCCCCTGCATCCTCTCAAGAATCCGACTACCCTGCCGCCGTATCCCACGGCCGATCCACTCCACCATCGGGAGAAAAGCCAGCTCCGTCACCAGGAGGAAGCAGAGCATCCCCACGGTCAGCAGAATCACCACCGCCCCCCACCACCCGAAGTAGTGGGTCATCCGGTCTCCCACCAGCAGCCCCACCACCCCGCCCCGGCTCACCCGTTGCTCCGGAGCCGGAATCCAGAGCAGCGAAAGCAGGGCGCTGACCGCGACACAGAAGAAGAGGGTGCTGATCCCTTTCACCCAGGGTCTTTGGGGGGGCTTGCCGTTGAAGCGGGCGAACGCCCAGAGGAACCCCAACCCGGCGATGAGATAGCCGGTCAACCCGACGGCGGAGGTGACGAACCCCGCCACCGCGGCGCCGACCGCCCCGCAGAGATTCCGGACTTGGGGTCCGGGACGGTGGGTGAAGAAGCCCAGATCCTCCGGGGTGTAGGAGATCAGGCTCATGGTCAGGAGCAGACTGGCAGCGACAAGGAGGATGCCCCACAGCTCGTTGCGGCGCTCGGGGCTTAACGGGAGAAAAGCTTTCTTACCGCTCCTCGAACCCGACATCGGTGTATTTAGGCGGCTCTTCTCTGCGAGGGGGCTCCTCCATCCGATGCGGGGGACGGGGCTGTCTCTGCCCGCCGAACCTCTCTCCTCGGTCCCGGAAGCCCTCCCGTCGGAACTGCCCGCCCGGCGCTCCCGCGCGCTGCTCCCCTCCCCGACGATGATCCCTTCCCGGCCCGCCGGGCCCCATGGGACGATCATGGCGCGGAGGCCCGGCGTGCCGCCGACCCGAGTCCCCCTCCGGACGACCTCCCCGCTCCGGCCCCCGGCTTCTGGCCGGAGGAACCGGCGGCGTTCCCGGAGGAAGCAGGGCCTGCTTGTGGGAGAGATTGATCCGCCCCATCGAGTCGATCTCCACCACCTTGACGGCCAAGGTGTCTCCCAGCTTCACCACATCCTCCACCTTCGGCACGAATTGATCCGAAAGCTCCGAGACGTGGCATAATCCCTCCTTGCCCGGGGCGATTTCGCAGAAGGCGCCGAAGTTGGTGATTCTCCTGACCACCCCCTGATAAACCCGGCCGATCTCCGCCTCTTCCGTCAATCCCCGGATGAAGTCGATCGCCTTCTGAGCCGCGGCGGCGTCGGCGGAGGCGACCGTCACCGTCCCATCGTCCTCCACCTCGATCGTGGCGCCCGACTCCTGGGTGATCTTCCGGATCATCTTCCCGCCCGGCCCGATCAGCTCTCCGATCTTCTCCGGGTTGATCTTCAGCAGCGTGATCCTTGGGGCGAAAGGAGAAAGCTCCGCCCGAGGGGCGGAGATGGCGGAAAGGATCTTCTCCATCACGAGCGCCCGGGCCGGCTTGGATTGGGCGATCGCCTCGGCCAGGATCGCCACCGGAACCCCGGTCAGCTTCAAGTCCAGCTGAAGCGCCGTGATCCCGTTGGCGGTTCCGGCCACCTTGAAGTCCATATCCCCTAGATGATCCTCCATCCCGATGATGTCGGTCAGGATCGCGTGCCGCTGGCCTTCCCGCACCAGCCCCATGGCGATCCCGGCCACCGGCGCCTTGACCGGAACCCCGGCATCCATCAGCGCCAACGTCCCGCCGCAGACCGTGGCCATCGAGGAGGAGCCGTTCGACTCCAAAATCTCGGAGACGACCCGCACGGTGTAGGGGAATTGCTCCTTCGTCGGCATCACCCCCCGCAGGGCCCGCTCCGCCAGCGCCCCGTGCCCGATCTCCCGGCGTCCCGGTCCCCGCACCGGGCGGATCTCCCCGACGGAGAAGGGGGGGAAGCTGTAATGGAGCATGAACGATTTGTACGTCTTTCCCTGCAACGCGTCGATCGTCTGCTCATCCGAGGAGGTGCCCAGCGTGACGGAGGCCAAGCTCTGGGTCTGCCCCCGATTGAACAGCCCCGATCCGTGCGTGCGGGGAAGCACCCCCACCTCGCAGCTGATCGGCCGAACCGTGGTCAGGTCTCGGCCGTCCATCCGCTTTCTCTCTTCCAGGATCGCGCGCCGAACGATCGAGCGCTCCACCTGCTCCAGCGCCTCCTTCACCTCCGGCTCGGTCAAGGTCCCCTCCGGGTTCTGAAGCTGCTCGAGAAGCTCCTTGACCAGCGCCCCCATCTCCTCACCGGCCTGCTCCTTCTGGGTTTGCGCCCGGAGGATCTCCCCCAGGCGGCCCTCCGCGATCCGGCGGACCCGCTCGACCAGCTCCGTGTTCAGCGGCTGGGCTTTAAGCGGTGTCTTCTTGACCCCGCAGGAGGAGATCAGCTCCTCCTGCAGTCCCACGCTGGCCCGTCCCTCCCGTTCTCCGAACCGGATCGCCTCGACGATCAGATCCTCCGGAACCTCCTTCGCTCTCGCCTCCACCATGATCACCCCATCCTTCGTGGAGACAATGACGACGTCCATGTCCCCCTGTTCGATCTCGGCGTAGGTCGGGTTGAGGACAAACTGCCCGTTGACCCGCCCCACCCGGCAGACGCCGAGCAGGTGCTCCACCGGGGAGGTGGGAGAAAGCCCCAACGCGGCGGATGCTCCCAGCACCGCCAGGATGTCCGGGTCGTTCACCCCATCGTGGGAGAGGACCAGGGAGATCACCTGGATCTCGTTCCGGAACCCTTCCGGGAAAAGGGGACGGATCGGGCGATCCACCAGCCGGGCGGTCAGGATCTCTTTCTCCGAGGGACGCCCCTCCCGTTTAAAAAATCCGCCGGGGATCTTCCCGGCGGCGTAGGTCTTCTCCTGGTACTCCACGGTCAAGGGGAGGAAATCTCTCCCCTCCTTCGGCTCCTTGGCAATCACCACCGAAACCAACACCACGGTCCCTCCGTACTGGACCGTCACGGCGGCGTCGGCTTGTCTCGCCAGCCGGCCGGTTTCCAAGATCATCTCTTCTTTGCCGTATCGCATCTGGACACGGCGCACGGTTGAATTCGTCACAACGATCCTCCTATTGGGGAGCTTTGATGTTTTAAGCGTCTATCCGTTGACGCTGTCTCTATTTTCGGAGATTAAGGCGATCGATGACCTTCTGGTATTCTCCTCGATCGATCCCCTTGAGGTAGTCCAACAGCTTCCGACGCTGGCTCACCAGCTTGAGCAGGCCCCGGCGGGAATGGTGATCCTTCCGATGGACCTTGAAGTGCCCGGTCAGGAGATTGATCCGCTCGGTTAAGAGGGCAATCTGGACCTGCGCGGAGCCGGTATCGGTTCCATGCTTCTGGAAGTTGTGGATCAGCTTCTCTTTTTCTTCTTTTAAGACAGCCATTGTGGTTACTATAACATGACGATCCTGGGCTGTAAAGGGAAAAGCCGACGGGCTCGGTGGGCGTCCCGCCCCATCTGCCGGACAAGCGCCTCCGGCGAAAGGAACCTTCGCTCCGGCCGGAGGAACTTCAGGAAGGCCACCGTCATCCGCCGGCCGTAGAGAGGGCGGCGGCAACCGAACAGGTGCACCTCCAAAAGCGGCTCTAAAAAGGTGCCAGGTCTTAGACCTGGCACCTTTTTAATAAAAGTGGGGCGCAAGCCGATGTTGGCCATTCCCTTGTAGAGACGCTCCCCAACTTTCGCCCAGACCGCGTAGACCCCCACCGGCGGAAGGACCCCATACTCCATCTTCAGATTGGCCGTCGGGAAACCAAGCTCCTCACCCCGACCGGATCCCCGGACCACCCTCCCCACCACGGTGACCGGCCTGCTCAACCCCCGTGCGGCCTGGGCCAGCTCCCCCTGGCGGATCTGATCCCGGATCCGACGGGAGGAGATTCGCCCTCCCCCCTGCATCACGGGTCCGACCGGATGGACCATGAATCCGAATCGGGCCCCAAGAGTTTCCAAGGTTTCGACCGTCCCGGATCTGCCCCGTCCGAAGCCGAAGTCGTGGCCCACCACCAGGTCGATCACCCGAAGGCGCCGGACCAGGATCCTCTCCACAAATTCCCGCGCGGACCAGCGGGAGAAGGCCCTCGTGAACGGGATCACCAGCGTCACCCGGATCCCGCACCGCTGAAACCCCCGCAGGCGCTGCTCGAGGGAGAGGAGCATCGGCGGAACCTTCTCCGGCGCCAGGACCACCAGCGGGTGGGGATCAAAGGTGACCGCCACCGGTGTGCCTCTCACCCGCCGGGCCCGGGCCACCGCCTCGGCGAGAATCGCCTGATGTCCCCGGTGAACGCCGTCGAAGATCCCGATGGCCGCCACCGGATTCCGGAGTTTGAGCGGGCGTTGCGGAATACGATGGAGAACAATCATCGATTCAGAGTCATTGCGAGGGGGAGGATGTTCTCTGGTTGTACCGCATCCATCCTCACCGCCTGCTCGATCGAAAAGGAGCCGACCCGGGTTCGACGCAAACGGGTCAGGTGTCCCCCCACTCCGAGCGCCTTTCCAATATCGGCGCAGAGGGCCCGGATGTAGGTTCCCTTCGAGCAGGTAACGAAAAGTTCCACCTCCGGCAGCCGGACCTCCAGCACCTTCAGCTCATGAACCTGCACCCGCCGAGTCCGTCGGGGGATCGCCCTGCCGGCCCGAGCGAGGGCGTAGGAGCGGATGCCGTCGATTCGAACCGCGGAGTAGGCCGGGATCTCCTGCTCGATTTCACCCCGGAACTGAGCGCAAATCCCCTCGATCTGCTCCCGGGGAATCGGGCCGACCTCCTGGGTTTCCAGGACGCGCCCCTGCGCGTCCTGAGTATCGGTGGTCACCCCCAGCCGCAGGGTGGCTCGATAGCTTTTGTCGGTTTCCAGGAGGGAGCTGGCTTTGCGGGTCGCCTCCCCCACGAGAAGGATCAGAAGTCCGGTGGCGCCCGGGTCCAGGGTCCCGCCGTGGCCGACCCGCCGCGTCCGCAAACGGCGGCGGACCTCGTCCACCACGTCGTGGGAGGTGATGCCGGCCGGTTTGTCGATAAGGAGAATCCCGTTCATCCCTGGCTTAGCGCCGTTCATGGTGAGTCTGTCGAACCATGAACGAAGTTGGTTGCCGTCGTTCGTCCTTCGACAAGCTCAGGACGAACGGGGCCGGAGGGCAGCTCGGACCACTCGAAGCACCTTATCGCGGGCCTGGGAGAGGGTGCCTTCCACGGTGCAACCGCTGGCCGCCATGTGGCCGCCGCCGCCGAAGGCGCGGGCGATCTCGTTGACGTTGATCCGCCCCTTGGACCGGAGGTTCACCCGGATCTTTCCCGGCTCCGGCGACTCCCGGAAGACGAGGGCCACCTCCGCCGATTTCACGGAGCGGGGATAGTTGACCAGCTCATCGATCATCTCGGGAGAGATCCGGCACCGCTTCATCAGCCGGTTGGAGACCTCCAGCCAGGCCACCTTCCCATCCGGCGTATGCGAGAGCCGGCGCAACACCTCCCCCAGGAACTTCAGATCCTGCGGGGTGTGCGACTCGTACAGGTGCTGGGCCACTTTCAACGGCGAGATCCCCGTCTCCACCAGCTCCGCCGCGATCCGATGGACCGCCGGGGTGGTGCTCATGTAGCGGAAGGAGCCGGTGTCGGTGACGAGGGAGACATACAGGCACAGGGCCTCCTCACGCCTCGGCCTCAAACCGAAGGCCCGGTACAGCCGATAGATCATCTCCCCCACGGCGGCCGCCTTCGGATCGATCCAGTTGACATCCCCAAACCGATGGTTGCTGACGTGATGGTCGATGTTGACCGTCAGCGGAATCCGCCGGATCAACTTCTCCATCGATCCCACCCGGGAGAAGGTGGCCACATCGACGATCATCGAGACGTCGGCCGACAACCTCCCGTTGGGCCGGGAGATGACCGGCGCCGTCTTCGGCAAAAATCGCAATTCCGGCGGGATCCCTCCATCGGTGGCCAGGACCACCCTCTTGCCCAGCCGCTTTAACAGGGCGGCCAGCCCCAGGGCGGAACCGAGGGCGTCCCCCTCCGGGTTGACATGGGAGGAGACGATGAAGCTGCGATTCGAACGGATCGCCTCCATCACAGCCCTCATCCCGTTACGCATCCGCCGACCCCTCCTTCTTCAGATCATCCAGCAGCTTCGTGATGCGGAACGTCTCCTCCAGCTCCGTGTCGGCCCGGAAGATCACCTCCGGCGTCACCCGCAACCGAAGCCGCTCCCCCAGGAGCCGCCGGACGAACCCGGCGGCGCTCTTCAACCCGGCTTCCGTCTCGGCAGAGCTCCCCTTCCCCTGCAGCAGGGTGAAGAAGACGGTGGCCTGGCTCAAGTCCGGCGTCACCTTCACCCGAGTGATCGTCACAAACCCGATCCTCGGATCCTTCAGCTCCTGCTGAAGGATCTGGGCCACCTCCTCCTTGATCGCCTCTTCGACTCGATGGATCCGTTGCGTCGCCATCTCAAAAAAACTCCAGTTGGTAATCAACCAGCTCCACGTCCCGCTCCCGCCGCACCGACTCCACCAGGTAGCTTAAAACCCGGTTCACCCCGGCCCGGTCGTTCCCCACGCAGGTCACGGCCAGGCCGGCCGCCTGCCATTTGTCCTGATGGTCCGTCTCCGAGATGGAGACGTTGAACTTCTGCCTCAGGCGGGTCTTCAGTCCCAGCAGGATCTGGCGCTTGCCCTTCAACGACTGGCTCTCCGGGATCCTTAAGTCCAGCTGCAGCAACCCAATCATCATGGCTTTAAGCGCGCTCGGCGCGATTTGAACGCGCGACACCTGGCTCCGGAGGCCAGTGCTCTATCCGGGCTGAGCTACGAGCGCAAAAGTCCTCAGGAAACCCCCTAGTATAACACAACCTTTTAAGCGCGGGGATGGTACTTGGCGTGGATCGCCTTGAGGCGCGCCCGGTCGACGTGGGTGTAGATCTGGGTCGTGGTGATGGAGGCATGGCCCAGCAGCTCCTGGACCACCCGAAGATCGGCCCCGGCCTGGAGGAGGTGGGTGGCGAAGGAGTGGCGCAGGGTATGCGGGGCGATCTTCTTCTTGATCCCGGCCTTTAACGCGTACTGCTTGACGAGCCCCCAGATCGATTGGCGGGAGAGGGGCCGCCCAAATCGGTTGAGGAACAGCTGCCTGACCTCTGGTTTCGGGTTCAGACCTTCCCGGATCGGAGTCCGATATTTCCGAATCCATTCCAGGGCGTGCCGGCCGACCGGGACGACCCGCTCCTTCCCCCCCTTGCCCATGCACCGAAGAAACCCGGCCTGCTCGTTCAGATCGGCCACCTTGAGAGAAGAGGCCTCGGAGACCCTTAAGCCGGTGGCATAGAGCAGCTCAAGGATCGCCCGGTCCCGAACCCCTTTCTTCCCATCCGTCCCTGCCCTGAGCCGGGCCTGTCCCGAGCCCCTCGGCTTCTCTCGGGGCTGGCTCCGTCGAGGGATCGAAGGGCCGGCCGCGTTGAGCAGCCGAGAGACCTCCTCCACATCCAACACCTCCGGCAGCCCTTTCCATAGACGAGGAGATTCGATGACGCCGGCCGGATCAGTGGGGACCAGATTCCGGCTCAGAAGAAATCGGTAGAAGACCTTGATCGCCACCAGCTTCCTCGCCACGGAAGAGGGGGTGAGTCCCTTGTCCTTGAGCGCCATCAGGTAATCCAGGATCTCCGCGCGGGTGACGGCCGCCGGCGCTTTGGAGGGAAAGCCCTGGCCAAATTGGAGCAGGTCCCGCTGATAGGCGCAGACCGTGTTGGATGACAACCCCCTCTCCAGGCAGAGGAACTGGATGAAGGGCTGGAGGAATCCGTCCCATCTGTTTAGGGTGCCAGGTCTTAGACCTGGCGCCCTATTCATTGGGGTTGATCCTGGCCTGCGGGGTTGTCACGGAGGAGGGAATCCTTGACCTTGGAGAAATGGAAGTCCCGGTCGATCTCCCTTTTGAGCTGTTCCAGCCGGGTCCGGACCGCGGAAGGGGAATGCCACGACTCCGGCGCGTGG
>CAZRTR010000033.1:0-18849 GCA_964603095.1 uncultured Planctomycetia bacterium | reverse complement strand
TTCACCGGCCGGGCCGGCAAATACGTGAAGCTGGCCGACACGGTCAAGGGCTGCAAGATGATCGCCGAAGGGGAACTGGACCATGTCCCGGAACAGAATTGCTACATGAGGGGCACCATCGACGAGGTTCTGGCCGAGCATGAGAAACCGGAAACGGTCGGAGCGAAATAGGTGGCGGAGAAATCCTTTGACCTGGAGATTCTGACCCCCACTCGGACCGTCTTTTCCGGGCCGGTCGCCTCCCTGGTTGCTCCGGGGGCGCTCGGTTACCTGGGTGTCCTGGCCAACCACGCGCCGCTGGTCACCTCGTTGACCCCCGGCCGGGTGGTTTTCCGCAATCTTCAGGGCCACGCCACGACACTTCAATCGACCGGTTCCGGGCTGCTGGAGGTGCACCACAACCGGGTGATCCTCCTAGCCGACGAGATCGCCAGTTGAAGAAATTGCCCTGGTTCTTCGGGCTGCTCGCCGCCTGTCTGATCGGCTGCTGGGCGGCCGCCTTGACCTCGAAGCAGATTTTGGCGGTGACGATCTTTGCCGGCTTCATCCTGGGAACGCTGTTCTACTGGCAGTTCCGCTTGGCCTTCGCTCTTCTCGGGATCACCCTGCTGCTGGTCACCCAGGTGATCGATATCCCTCACCTGGTTGAGTTCGCCAATGTCGACATCATCCTGTTCTTGATCGCCATGATGCTGGTGATCGGGTTCCTGGAGGAGCGCAAGTTCTTCGAGGTTCTGCTGGAGCGGCTCCTCGCCTCGATCGACCGGATGCCGCACCTGCTCTTCTCAGCGATGATGGCCTTGGCGATGCTCTCGGCGGCCCTTGTGGATGAGGTGACCTCGATCTTGTTCATGACGTCGCTCACCCTGCATTTGGCCCGGCGATTCAAGCTGCAGCCATTCCCCTATATCGTGATGATTGTCCTGGCCACCAACATCGGATCCAGCGCCACGGTGGTGGGCAATCCGATCGGGGTTCTGATCGCCCTGCGGGCCGGTCTGAGCTTCACCGATTTCCTTCGGTGGGCCACACCGATTTCGCTGGCCTCTCTCTTCCTGACGATCGGGATCTGCCTCCTTTACTTCCGGCGGCCCCTGAAGGAGCTGGCCGACGCCATCCGCCGAAGCCGTGGGGAGCCGATCGAGGTGGAGCGCTACAACCACAAGCAGTTCCGGGTCGCCGGCATTCTCTTTGGCGCCACCATCCTGGGGTTGATCCTGCACCATTCGATGGAGCACCTGCTCCATCTGCCGAAGAACACTCTGCTTTTGGGGGTGCCGTTCTTGATGGCCGGGATCGCTCTGCTGATTGAGCAGGAGAAGGCCCGCGAGCTGGTGGAGAAACGGGTCGACTGGTGGACACTGGCTTTTTTTCTCCTGTTGTTCGCCTCGGTGGGGACGCTGCGCTACGTCGGGGTCACCGACCGGATCGCCGACGGCTTGAAGGCGATGGCCGGCTCCAGCGACGCGCTCCTGTTGGGGCTGATCCTCTTTATCTCTGCCCTCCTGACCGCTTTCCTCGACAACATCCTGGTCGTGGCCACTTTCATCCCGATCATCGCCGATCTGGGGGCTTCCGGGATTCCGATCTCCGCCCTCTGGTGGGGGCTGCTGTTCGGCGGAACCTTCGGCGGCAACGCCACGATGATCGGCTCCACCGCCAACATCGTGGCGATCGGGATGCTGGAGAAGGAGAACCACCCGGTCCGCTTCAGCCAGTGGCTCGGTCCCGGCCTGGCCGTAACACTTCCTACCCTCCTCCTCGCCTTCCTCCTGCTCTTTATTCAGCTCCCCCTCCTTCGGTGAGTGGAAAGCGACCCTTTGGGTGGGTCGCTCTGTCCGCCATTCTGGTTCTTTTCGGGCAAGCCCAGACCGGATGGGCCGGGGATGACTTCCAGGTATGGGAGACGCTTGAGCTGAAGAAAAGGGTCGGGAACGCATGGGAGCTCTTTTTTCTACCGGAGGTTCGCATCCGCGATGACGCCAGTGACCTCTTCTACCACGAATACCGGCAAGGGGTGCGCTTCAAGCCCTCAAAGCATCTTACCCTGGGGCTGAACCATCTCTTCGTCCGCAACGAATCCTCCGGTAAACCACGTGATGAGCAGACCGGCGAGCTGGACGTGACTCCCAGGGCCGTCGTAGGGCCTCTGGAGCTATCCTTGCGCGGACGGGTGGCGCTGCGAACCATCCAGGGAAGCGCCGCGGAGCAGGAGTTCCAGATTCGGCTGATGCCCAAGATTGCCTATCCGACACAATGGGCCGGCCGCAAGGTGTCCCCTTACCTGGCCAACGACTCCTTCTACGATTACCCCACGGATGCTTGGAACCAGCAGCGGACCTATCTTGGGGTTGTGATTCCGCTCAAGGAATGGAAGGGAGTCGCTTCCAGCATCGACCTCTACTACATGGCGCAGAGCCAAAGGAGCGCTCGCAAGGACTGGAGCACCAACCATGTCCTGGGCACCAAGCTGATCGTGCGATTTTAATTCACCACTGCCGGTGCCGGGCTCAGAAGGTGGTGCGAACTCCGGCGACGACGGTCCAGTCGGTCCCCAGCTCGTTGCCCGTTCGGGGAGTCCGCGACCGGAATCTGGGCAGATCCCTCCCACAGCCAGCGGGACGTAACGAACTGGATGCCCGGGGAGAGAAACAAGGTGTAGCCTCCAGAATCCTTGAGAGTTCCTCCGGATCGATGCTTCGCCTGCCAGACCCCGTTGAGTTCCACGACAGCGTGGAGGGCTCGCGGCGCAGTCCATTCCGGGGATTCCTTGGGCCAGACCCTGACCCAGACACCGGTGTCGTGCCGGAGGGCATCTCCGAACTGAAGATCGTCATGGCCCGTGTTCACCTGGTAGACCAGATTCTGGCTGACCTCCTACCACTGGGTCTACCGGGTGAAGACGAGCCCAGCCAAAGGGTCAACCGACCCGGACCCCAGACGAAGCGCCGGGGGCAGTCCTTGATGCTCATGGACGGTTCCTGAAGCTTCCACCAGGGTCCCGTTGGATTCCCAGACAGCCAGTCGACGTTCCAGGGCCGGATCCGCGATGGTATGCTCCGGCGTCAGGGCCGATCCCCCTTCTTCCTTGAAAAGGAGAAATCGCTGGCCGGTTCCGCGGGCTTCCATCACGAGGTGGCCTTCCCAATGGGCAACGGTGCCGATCGCCGTCAGACGGATCGCCCTTAAGCTGAAACCGGTGTCCGCCACGGCCTGTCGGAATTGGGCAAGATCCACCGATTGCCCCCGCTTGACTCCCATTCGGACAACCCCCTTTTTGTAGTTCGTCTGAAGAGAGCCTGCGGCCCCGATCTTCTTGAGCGGCTTCTCGATATTGAAGACGCAGAACGGGCAGGACAGCCCGTCGATGTGAAGTTCCACCTCGGTCACCTCGGTCCATGCCCGCGGCGCCCCTCCTGCCAGAAGGAGGACTGCCAAGATTCCGATGAGATGGCGCATTCTTACCAATGAGAGTATCACCCCCTTTTTGCTCCCTGGACAGCGGCCGTGACGTTGCCCAGGCAACAGGAGCCCTGGGGGTTGGTCACCTCGCAGTAGCAGTTGCCCGCCTTGACCTGCGCTTTGATCTGGTCGACGGCCGTGCTGCGACCCGTTTGATGAATTTCAGAACGGATCTTCCGGGGTGTCCAGCCAAAGCAGTAGCAGACCGGAGCCGTGAGGTCATCCGGCTCCTTGAGTCCTACCTTTACTGCTAGATCCTCTTTCCGGAAGAGTGCTTGGCCTGGGAGAAAATAGACCACGTCGCAGTTGGAGGTCCGGCAGAAACAGAACTCCTCTTGGATCGGGATGCGCGGCCGGTGTTCCGCTTTGAGCAACGCACCCAGGGTGATCCGCTTCACCAATTTCCCCAAGGCCCCGCAGGATGGACACCTCGCCGGCCCGCAGGTTGTCGGTGGATGGAGCTCGCAGCAGGCCTCGCTCACGGCCGGCTCGGGCAGGAGATGGCGCAGGCGGCCTGACCCACCAGTGGCCACAGATGCATGAGGGCGAATCCCGCCACGACCACCGATGCGACAGACAGGGTGACGAAGGTCGTCCTGCCGCCGGACATCCGGCACTGCGTCGCCCTGCAACGCCTCGCCTCGGCGAAATACAGCCGCCAGCCGAACGCAAGCAGCACAACTGCCACGGCCACCCAGAGTCCCGAGAGACGGGTGAAGAGGGCTCCGAAACCCAGCCCCCCGAGCCCGACGGCCACGAGGGCCGCCGGGCCCAGGTAGCAGGCCGAGGCGGTGAGAGCCGAGAAGATCCCCAGTCTCGCCGCTTTCATGGCACTTCAGATCCGCTTGAGCTCGCCGGACTGGATCTTCTCCACCAGGGTGTTCCAGGCCTCCCGGTTCAGCGTGACCTGGTTGCCCTCTTCGCCGATGCGGATCTCCTGACGCGTTACGTCCAGAACAACCTCCGGACACGCCCCGCACGCGGGACAGAGACTTACACGCTTGGCTTCGTCATACTTGTTCATGGTTTCCTCCTTCTGGTTTGTGTTGGCTTCGGTGACTCGATCTGGGGGCAGACAGCGTAGCCGCCCCGCTTTGCCGTTGCCGGGTTCACCCACTGGCGGAGCCGCTCCTTCAGTCGGTCCCGCGTTGCAGTGAGCTCGGCAATCTTCCCCTCAAACTCCTCGATCTTCCGGCTGAACAGCTGCCGGACATAGTCGCAGCAGGGCGTAAGGCCTCGCCGGCTGCAGCGCATGATGCTGCGGATCTCCTTCAAGGTCAGTCCGAACCGCTTGGCCTGCCGGATGAAGCGGAGTTTCTCCAGATCCTGTTCGGTATAGACCCGATAGCCGGAGGGGCGCCTTCCCGATGAGGGAAGAAGCCCGGCTTCCTCATAGAACCGGATCGTCCGGATGGGGACACCGGTCTGCCGACTTAAACTCCCGATCAGAATCTGCGCAGCCACTCCTCTCCTCCATCCCCAAGCATACACCCTCCAGCATACTGGAGAGTCAAGGGGAATTTTTGCGGGGGAACCCGGCGGTGCAGGGAGTGGTATGATGCGGGAAGAGGTGAATCCTTTGAAGGGCAGAGGGCATCTTAAATTGACGGAAGCCATGCATGGAGACCGAGGGACGGAAGGCGGGGACGTTGAGCTTCTGCGCCAGCTCCGGCAGGGGAATGAAAAGGCTTTGGAGGAGATCCTGCGGCTCTACCAGGCCAAGATCTACGGCTTGGGGCTGAGGATGCTGCGGGACCATCAGGATGCCGAGGAGGCGTGCCAGATTCTGGATCTGTCGCTGCCGGCCCTCAAGTCGCGCCTCCACCGTGCCCGGCTCTTCCTGAGGAAGGAACTTGCGGATTACCTTGTAACCGGTCAACCGGCCTTGAGGCCTGATAACCCAGGGAAGTCTGATGCTAAAGTGTCGTGACATTGGAAAGCTGTTGTACGACTACGCCGAAGGCCTTCTGGAGTCGGCAACCCGGCAGGCCATGGAGGAGCACCTCAAGGACTGCCCGAACTGCCTGGCTTTCCCGAAGACCTACCGGGAGACCATCCATTTGTCCCGGGAGCTGAAGTGCGAGGAGATCCCCCCTGAGGTGACCCAGCGGCTGACCGCCTTCCTGAAGACTCGCCGACAAGAACGGCCAGGGTTCTTCAGCCGCCTGTTCCGTCGGTCCAATCTGCTATGACGAACCAGGTGAATCTGCTGACGGCCGCCATCGCGGGACTGGTCTCGTTCCTCTCCCCCTGCGTCCTGCCCCTCATCCCCGGCTACATCTCCTTCATCTCAGGTGCCTCGCTGAAGGAGCTCCAAGCCGGGCCTGATAGGACCGTGACACGGAGGGCGGTTGTGAGATCTCTCTGGTTTGTGCTGGGATTCACGATCGTCTTCGTGGCCTTGGGCGCTTCCGCCACAGCCCTGGGAGCGCTGCTCCTTCAGCGGCTCTCCGCCCTGCGGGTGGTCGCGGGAGCGGTCATCGTGCTCCTGGGACTCCACCTGATCGGAATCCTGAAGATCCCGTTTCTCCAGTACGAGAAAAGACTGGAGGTGAAATCCAGGCCGATCACCGCTGTGGGCGCCGTTGTGGTGGGGATGGCGTTCGGCTTCGGCTGGACGCCGTGCATCGGCCCGATCCTGGCGGGGATCCTGGCGCTGGCGGCGACCCAGGAGACGGTCGGCCAGGGGATGATTCTGCTGGCGGTCTACTCCATGGGGTTGGGTGTCCCCTTTCTTCTGACGAGCATGGGCGTGGAGCGATTCCTGCGCTTCTCCGCCCGTTTCCGGCGGTGCCTGCGCGGCGTGGAGGTGGCCAGCGGTTTGCTGCTGCTGGGAATCGGATGGCTCATCATGACGGACCGCCTCGGATGGCTCGCGAAGTATCTGACCTTCTTCAACCGTTTTACCTGGTAAAAGGAAGGAAAGCGTCATGGAGCTGACTGAGCGACAGAGGGTCTTTATCCCTAAGGCGGTGCGTTGGCAGAAAGAGGATCTTCACCTCTTGCTCGATCCGGAGTCGCCCCACTGGATCGCGGTCGATCCCCGCGGGGCTCAGATCCTGGAATGGATCGGGGAAGGATCAACGATGGGCCAGATGACCGGCCGATACGCCGCCGCCCATTCCTTCGAGGCGGCCAAGGCCTGGCTTCACCTGCATGATTTTGTCCGATCCCTCTTGAGAAGCGGATTTGGAGCTCTCCGTCCCAGAGAATCCTCCCCCTACCAGGGCCGGGCCGCCTACGCGAAACCGGATCGGCTCCGGGAGCTTTGGCTTCACACCAACAATATCTGCAACCTGTTCTGCACCCACTGCCTGGTCGGCTCCGGGCCCTGGGTGAAGGATTGGGGCCTTCCGACCGAGACGATGGAGCGGCTCGTCGACGAGGCGGTGGAGCTGGGGGTGGACCGGTTCTTCATGACCGGCGGGGAGCCGTTCATGCGCAAGGATCTCATCCCCTTGATTCGCAGGATCACCGAAGAGAAGAAGCGCGAGCTGATCATTCTGACCAACGCGATGCTGCTGAAAGAGGAGCGGGCTCAGGAGATTCGGACCTTGAATCGGGATCGGCTCCGGTTCCAGGTGAGCGTCGACGGCGCCTCTGCTGAAACGAACGACTCGATCCGAGGCAACGGCTCCTTCGAGGCGACGGTCGAGGGTTTGCGGTTCCTCGTGGGGCTCAACTTTTCGGTTTCGCTCACCACCGTGGTGACCGGGGCCAATCTCAATGAGCTTCCGGAGATTACACAATTGGCCCATCGGCTGGGGGTCAAGACCCAGCACCTGATGTGGCTCCATCGCCGCGGCCGGGCGGGGTCAGGCACTTTTTCTCCACCCTCCCCGTCCGCGGGAGAAAAAGTGCCTGACCCCTTTTCTCTGATCGAGGCGGTCCGCCAGGTCAAGCGGGCGGCCGGCGATCTGGGGATCGCCGTCGACAACATCGAGTCGATCAAGCAGCGGGTGAACAGCCGTCCCGGGATCAAGTACGATCTGGGCAACGCCTGCTGGGATTCGCTTTGCGTCTACTCCGACGGGACGGTCTACCCATCAGCGGCCCTGGCCGACATCCGGCCCCTGGCGCTGGGCGCCCTTGAGAACGGGCGGTCGATCCGGGAGATTTGGCAGGATGCTCCCGTGGCGCGGGCGTTCCGGGAGGCGACGGTGGCGTGCAAGCCGCATCTGGCCGACGACCCGTTCCGGTACCTGACCGGCGGGGGGGATCTGGAGCACACCTTCTGGTTCAACCAGCCGGGAGGGCAGGGACAGTCCCCTATAAAGGGACAGTCCCCTTTGGATCTGCCTGCTGGTAGCGGGGCGGGGACAGTCCCTGGAGCTGCTGCGGGGACAGTCCCTGTGGGGCTGGCGCAGATCCTGGCCGGGCCGGACCCGTACTACCCCCTCTACACGGCGATGATGCAGGATGCGATGTGGGATCTGGCGCGCGCTGCCCAAGCGGCCGTCAATCGGAGGAGCGGCTACGATGTTCCGAGAATTCTGCACGCGATGGGGGACGGGGCGATCCACTGTGCGACCGACGATCTCGCGGTGACAGGGGAAGTCGACATTCGGACGCTTCATTCCAATTGCGTGCTCGCCTTCGATGTGGATAAACCGCGCAAGCTGGTGCGCGAATTCTACGGGAAGGCAGCCGAGACACCGCAAGCGGAGCTCTGCTGCCCCGCGAAATTTGACGATTCGATGATCCGCCACATCCCTCAGGAGGTGATCGACCGGTTCTACGGCTGTGGCTCGCCGGTGACGCTGGGGAATTTGAAGCCCGGAGAGACTTTTGTCGACCTGGGAGCCGGGGCCGGCATCGACTGTTTCATCGCGGCCAGGATGGTGGGACCTCAGGGGAAGGTGATCGGGATCGACATGACCGACCCGATGCTGGAGATCGCCGATCGGAACCGGCCCATCGTGGCGGCCAACCTGGGGTTCGACGTCGTGGAGTTCCGGAAAGGATTTTTGGAGCAGGTTCCGGTCTGTCCTAAGTCGGTCGATCTGGTCACCTCCAACTGTGTGATCAATCTCTCCCCGGACAAGCCGAAGGTGTTCGCCGAGATCTGGCGGATCCTCAAGGATCACGGCAGGACTGTAATAGCCGACATCGTCTCCGACCGTCCGGTTCCGGCGAATCTCAAGGTCAACCCGCAGCTTTGGGGGGAGTGCATCGTAGGGGCGCTGACCGAGGAGGAGTTCCTGGCGCGGCTGGAGGAGGCTGGCTTCTATGGGCTCTCCATCTTAAAGAAGGCGTATTGGAAGACAGTCGAGGGATTCGACTTCTATTCGGTGACCGTCGAGGGCTACAAGTTCGAGAAAACAGCGGGTTGCCGGTTCATCGGGCAAAAAGCGATTTACCGGGGACCCATGAAAGCGGCGATGGATGAGGAGGGCCATCTGTTCCCCCGGAATGTGGCTGTGGAAGTCTGCACGGACACCGCCGCCAACCTCTCTCATCCGCCCTACGCGGGATCATTCACCGTGCTGGAGCCGGATACGCAGCGGGTGGAGCTGTCGGCTGTCTTGAGTGGAGGGAAATCAGAGTGTGGGCCTGGCTGCTGTTAGCGGTTCTCTTTCTGGCCTATGCCAATGGGGCCAACGACAACTTCAAGGGGGTGGCGACCCTCTTCGGCTCCCGGACCGCCGATTACCGAAGAGCACTCGCCTGGGCCACGCTGACCACCTTCGCCGGTTCCCTCACGGCTCTGTGGGTCTCCAAGGGGCTGGCGAAGACGTTCAGCGGTAATGGGTTGGTTCCAGCGGTTGTGACGGCCGAGCCGGCGTTCCTGCTGGCGGTGGGTTTGGGCGCGGCGGCGACCGTGACTCTGGCCACCGTGACCGGGTTCCCCATCTCCACCACGCATGCTTTGACCGGGGCGTTGGCCGGAGCCGGCTGGATGGCGGCTGGGTCTTTGCTCAACGTTGCGGCGCTGGGCAGGTCCTTTTTCCTCCCCTTGCTGGTCAGTCCCCTCCTCGCGTTCGGGATCACCCTGGCGCTGTACCCGCTTTTCCGGGGGATTCGGGAGCGCTTGGGCGTGACCAAACGGCTGTGTCTGTGTGAGGGACCCGCCCGCCAGGCCGTTCTGGTGCAGCCGGGCGGCGCCCTGGTGCTGGCCTCGACCGGAAGGGTTCTTTCCGTTGGGGAGCAGGATCACTGCGTGGAAGAATACCAGGGCGTGCTTTTTGGAATCGACTGTCAGAGATGGCTGGACCGCCTCCATTATTCGTCGGCTGGGATGGTCAGCTTCGCCCGGGGGTTGAACGACACGCCAAAGATCGTCGCCCTTCTGATCGCCGCTCAGTCGCTTCCGCTCAATCCGCGGGCGAGTCTCTTGGGGGTGGGCGCGACGATGGCTGTGGGCGGTTTCTTGAGCGCCCGGAGGGTGGCCCGCACCATGGCCGAGCGGATCACCCGGATGAACCACGGGCAAGGTTTCACGGCGAACCTCGTCACCAGCTTCCTGGTCACCTTTGCCTCCCGGCTGGGTGTGCCGGTTTCCACCACTCACGTGTCCTGCGGTTCTCTTTTCGGGTTGGGGGCTGTTACCGGGCAGGGGCGGGCCCAGGTGATCCGCAACGTGGTTCTCTCCTGGCTCGTGACGCTGCCGGTCGCCGCGGGCCTGGCCGCAGCTCTCTATCGTCTGGGATAAACAGTCCGTCTTTTCTGGAGGAGGAACAGATGGCACATCGATGGGTCATAGTGTTGGCGGGGATCATGGGAGTCATGGGGACTGCATACGCTTGGGCGGAGACGGGGGAAGCGATCATCCGTCCGACATCCGAAGGTTCCGCGATTTCTGGAAGCGCGCTGTTCTCGGATTCTCCGCAAGGGCTGCAGGTTTCGGCGCGGATCACGGGGGCTCCCCCCGGCAAGCACGGGTTTCACATCCATGAGTTTGGCGATTGCGGCGATGCGGGCAAGGCCGCCGGCGGACATTTCAATCCTCATGGGACGCCGCACGGCTTTTTACCCAAGGATGGGAAACAGAAGGCCCATGCCGGTGACATGGGCAACATCGAGATCGGTCCAGATGGGTCAGGCACGCTGACCCTGACATTGCCGGAGGTCAGCTTAAGCGGCGGAGCGCACAACGTCGGTGGCCGCGCGGTGATTCTCCACGAGAAACCGGATGACTTCAATCAGCCGACGGGCAACGCCGGCGGCCGGATCGGCTGCGGAGTCATCATGGAAATGCTTATCCCGAACGGAGCGGGGGACTGACCCCATCATGAAGCCGAAGATCCTGGTCGTCGAGGACGAGAAGAGCATCGCCAAGGTGGTGACCTACAACCTGGAGAGGGCACGACCATCACGCATCGCCTCGCCGGTGACTAAGACCTCTTCGGCGTGAAGATTTCCATTGTCATTCCCACCCTCGATGAGGAAGCAGCCCTCCCGAGGTTACTCCCGCAGCTGCTGAATGGGGAGGATGAAGTCATCATCGTGGATGGGGGATCCACCGATTCGACGGTGGAGGCGGCCCGGCGATTCCCGGTACGGGTGATTTCGGGCGGACGGGGCCGGGCCGTTCAGATGAATGCCGGCGCTGCCCAGGCCACCGGACAGGTCCTCTGGTTCCTCCATGCCGACAGCCAACCGCCGGCCGCCTGGCGCGATCAGATTGTTCGCGCGCTGGCCGATCCGAGTGTCGTCGGAGGAAGCTTCCGGGTGAGGATCGACGCGGCGGGGATCGGCTATCGATTCCTCGACGGCTGGGGCCGGATCCGTCCCTTCCTGCAGCGGAACTTCTACGGGGATCAGGGGATCTTTGTTCGACGATCGATCTTTGAGTCGCTGGGGGGATTTCCGCAGCGGCCGGCACTGGAGGATGTCGACTTCTCCAGCCGCCTTTGGCGCGCCGGAAAAGTGGTGATGCTGCCAGGCCCTCTCAAAACCTCCGCCCGCCGCTGGGAAACCCACGGCTTCCTCCGCACGGTCCTGACCCATACCCGAATGGCATTGTCTTTCCGCCCCGTCTCCCCGTCTCCCCGTCTCCCCGTCTCTGTTGTCATCCTGGCCAAGGCGCCTGTGCCGGGGCAGGTCAAGACCCGCCTGGTTCCGCCGCTGACTCCGGAGCAGGCGGCCGATCTGGCAAAGCAGCTCCTTCAGGGAACGGTGAAGTTGGTGGCGGGGCTGAGCGGGGTGAAAGAGATCGTCGCGGTGGCACCGGACGATGGAATCGATCAGGTTCGAGGGCTCTTGGCGGGGACTGTCCCCGAAGGGGACTGTCCCCTTCGTTTTATCCCGCAGGGGGACGGAGATTTCGGCAACCGGATCTCCCATGCCTTTGAGGAGACTTTTACGCGCGGAGCCAAGGGGGTGATCGTGCTGGGAGCGGACCACCCAAACCTTCCCTCAGAATATCTTGCCCGGGCGGTAAAGACCTTGCAGCAAGAAGCCGATCCGGTGGTGCTGGGGCCTACCGAGGACGGCGGCTATTACCTGATCGGACTCACCCGTCTCCATCCGGAGTTGCTCCAGGATATCCCCTGGTCCACTTCCCAAGTTCTTCAGGCCACCTTGGAGAAGGCCAAGGCGACCGGCTTGTCGGTTACGCTGCTTCCCCCCTGGTACGACATCGACCGCCCGGAGGACCTACATCGTTTGCCAGCCCGGTACCGGCTTGAGGTAAAATAAGTCGATGGGAATGCCGAATAAGCCGCCGCGGGCCCGGGACCCACGGGTCGTGGCGGTGGTGAATCAGAACGGATGCACCGGCTGCGAGGCCTGCCTCACCGTCTGCCCGGTCGATTCGATCGAGCCGGTTCCGGGTGCGGAGAAGCCGGGGCTGTTCAAGCTGGTGGAGATCGACCTGGACCGCTGCATCGGATGCGGGCTGTGCCCCAAGATCTGCCCGTGGGACACCATCACGATGGAGCCGTACCCTTCCGGACGGGAATACGCCCCCGCCGTCACGATCCGCAGCGTCGTCCCCGGCCATCGGGCCGGGGCGCCGGCTCCGGTGTAGGGGCCTTTCTTCAGTCGATGGCCGCGACCTATCTCACCAAATCAGGGGTGACCAAGCTGGAAATGGAGCTGAAGGAGCTGAAAGCTCAGAAGCGCCGGCTCTCCGAGGAGGTGGGGAAGGCCCGGGAGCATGGGGACCTTCGGGAGAACGCCGAGTACCATGCCGCCAAGGAGCGGCTCCAGCAGGTGCTGGAAAGAATAGGCGACCTGGAGTTCAAGCTCTCCCACGTGAATCTGGTCGACCCCTTCCAGCACGAAAAGGGAGTGGCCACCCTGGGCACTCAGGTGACGGTGAAAGATCTTTCCTCCGGCCGGCAGGAAAAATATATCCTGATCGGGCCGGATGAGTCGGATCCGACCAACGGGAAGATCTCGGCCGCCTCTCCCCTCGGCAAGGCCTTCCTGGGCCGGAAGGTGAAGGAGAAGGTGACCGTTCCGCTTCCCGCCGGGGCCCGATCCTACCAGATCGTTGCGGTTGAGCCGGTCGAGTAACCCCCGAGCGTGTCAAAAGACAACCTCCTGATCTGCGCGGCCGCCTTCCTCCGGGCCCTCGGGGTGGGGCTTCTGGGGGTTCTGTTTTCCATCTACCTGGCGACGGGAGGGTTGCATGCCGGGCAGATCGGGATCCTGATCGCCGTCGGGCTGGCCGGCTCGGCGGCCGGCACCTTTTTCGTCATGCTCCGGGCCGATTCCTTAGGAAGGCGTCGAACCCTGATCTCTCTAAGCGCCTTGACCGCCGCCGGCGGCGTGGGGCTGGCCTTTTCTCCCGGGTTCCTCGGATTGGCCGTCGCCTGCTTCTTCGGAATGGTCAACGGGATGGGGCGGGAGCGGGGGGCCCTGTTCACGCTGGAGCAGGCGATCCTGCCGCAGATGGGGAAGGACCACCAGCGGACCCACCTTCTGGCCTGGTACAACGTGATGCTGGATGTGGGCCAGGCGCTGGGCTCCCTGTTGGGCGGCTTGCCCTTCTTCTTCCGAGAAAGTCTGGGAGTCGGCGAGCTGCCTTCTTACCAGTGGACCTTCGCCCTGTACGCGGGGCTGGGAATTGTTTGTCTTCTCCTTTATATGGGACTGAGCCGGCGGGTGGAGATCCATGGGCCGACCCCCTGGCATCGGGTTTCTCCGGAATCGCGGCGGATCCTCACCCGATTGTGCCTCCTGTTCGGGTTCGACAGCTTGGCCGGCGGGTTCCTCCCGGCCTCCTTGATCGCCTACTGGTTCTTCCGCCGGTTCGGGATGGGGGAGCAGATCCTGGCGCCCCTTTTCTTCACGGCCCACGTGGCCAACGCCTTCTCTTATCTCGGGGCGGCCTGGCTCTCCAAGCGGATCGGACTGATCCGGACGATGGTTTTCACCCACACCCCGTCCAACCTGTGCCTGATCGCCATTCCGTTCGCCCCCACCGCTTGGGCGGCGGCGGCCCTGTACCTGATGCGGGAGTGTCTGGTGGAGATGGATGTGCCGACCCGGCAGTCGTACGTGATGGCGATGGTGGCGCCGGGGGAACGGACCCTGGCCGCCGGTGTGACGAATCTGGTTCGGCTGGCCGCCTGGGTTGTCGGCCCGGGATTGGCCGGGCTGGCGATGAAGACGGTCTCTTTAGGCGTCCCCCTCCTGGTCGGCGGAGGGATGAAGATCGGCTACGATCTTGCCCTCTACTTCTCCTTCCGGCACATCAGACCTCCCGAGGAGCGGTGGTGAAGATGATCGTCGACGGCGACAACACCCTTCGGGCGCTGCGGCTGATTCGCGGCGGCGACTTGAGCGCCGGGGAGGCCTTCCTCCAGAGGTTGGAGATGGCGGCGGTCGGGAAGGACTGGGAGGTGATCGTGGTCTTCGACGGGCCGGAGCGGTTCCTCCGTCGGGAAAGCGGCCCCCTGGTGGTCCGGTACGCGCCGCCCAAACAGACGGCCGACACCGTGATCGAGCGGCTCGTCTACGAGTCGTCCGATCGAACCCAGGTGGTGGTCGTGACCCAAGATCGCGCGGTCGGCGATCTCATCCTAGGTTTTGGGGCTCGAGTCTGGAATGCCGATCGGCTCCTGGAGGAGATGGGAGCGGTTCAATGAAGCGGCAGAACCGGATCGGGGTGATCGGGTCAGGGAGGCCCCATCCGAAGTGGGACGGTTGGGCGGCAGCCGTGGGAAGGGAGATTGCTAGGGCTGGGGAGATCCTGGTCTGCGGGGGACTCTCCGGGGTGATGGCGGCCGCGGCCAAAGCGGCCAGCGAAGCCGGGGGATTGACCGTCGGGATCCTCCCCGGCGCCGAGGCGGAGGATGCCAACTCGGGGATCTCGATCCCGATCCCGACCGGGCTGGGGGAGGGGCGCAACCTGATCGTCGTTCTGGCCAGCGACGCCCTGATCGCCATCGGCGGCGGAGCAGGGACTCTCTCCGAGATTGGCTTCGCCTTGAAGCTGCACAAGCCGCTCATCCTCCTCGGTTCCTGGAAGATCGAGCTGCCCGAGGGGGCCGAGCCGCTAAACGTCCCGCCCCGGATCGCCAAGACGCCCGAGGAAGCGGTCCGTCTGGCTCTTGAGCTGTCTGCGCAGTAGAATGGTGTCTGGCACCTTCAGGTGCTTGACACCGTTTTGGTTTAAAGGAGGATGAGACGATGGGAGAGCTCAAAGAGGGGGACAAGGCGCCGGAGTTTGATCTGCCGGCAAGCGATGGGAAGCGGGTGGCGCTGAAAGATTTTTCGGGCAAACAGAGGGTGGTCCTCTATTTCTATCCGAAGGATGACACCCCCGGCTGCACGGTGGAGGCCTGCGGGTTCCGGGACAAGACCAAGTCGATCCAAGCCAAGGGAGCGGTGGTGTTGGGTGTCAGCCCCGACGGGGTGGAGTCCCACAACCGGTTCATCGAGAAGTTCAACCTGCCGTTCCTCCTGTTGAGCGACGAGGAGAAGAAAGCAGTCAAGGCGTTCGGGGTCTGGGTCAAGAAGAGCATGTACGGCAAGGAGTACATGGGGGTGGAGCGGACCACCTTTGTCATCGGGAAAGACGGCAGAATCGAGAAAGTCTTCCGGAAGGTGAAGCCGGACGGGCACCCGGAGGAGATCCTGGAGTTCCTGGGCGGCAAACCGGTGGCCGCGAATGCTTGAGACGAAGGCGATCCAGCGGATCGAGGAGAAGATGGCCGTCTTGGAGCCGGGAACCCTCCGGCACCAGACGCTGGAGGCGGCCAAGCGGTTCAAGAGCTCCTGGATCGAGCTGGGGAGAATGCTTTTTTCCGTCCATCGGGAGAAGAAGTTCCGGGAGTGGGGGTATCTGACCTTCGAGGCCTACTGCGCCAAGGAGATCGGCGTTCGGGCCTCCACCGCCAAGAAGCTCCTCCATTCCTACTTTTTCCTGGAGAAGGAGGAGCCGACCGTCTTGAAGCGGCTGACCGAAGAGGCCTCCCCCGCGACCCTGCCCAGCGTGGAGACGGTGAACCTGCTTCGGCTGCTGAAGAACCGGCAGGAAGTCGCCCCCGGCAACTATCAGCGGGTCCGCTCCTACGCTCTGGAGAAGGGGAAGGAGCCGACCGAGATCCGCCGGGAGATCCGCTCGATCCTGGAGGAGGCGAACCCCGATCCGGAGAAGGCCCGGGCCGCCCGCCACCAGGCGACGCTGCGGCGGATGATTGGGACCCTCAAGGCGATGAGAGCCGAGTTGTCCGCAGCCAATCTGGTTCCGAAGAAGATCCTGGCTGAGATCGAGCAGTTGACGAAGAAGCTGGAGGATGTCCTCTAACGGTTCCCCCCCAAGAATGATTCCCGGCCTGGAGAGGTTCGACGAGTACGCAGCGCAGGTTTCCGCTCGGGAGCCGGAGGTCCTGCGCCGGCTCCGAGAAGAGGCGCACCGGACCCAGGAGATTCCCCAGCAGATCTCCGGCCCGGTGCAGGGGCGGCTGCTCGCTTTTCTTACCCGGCTCATTCAGCCCAAACAGGTGCTGGAGATCGGGACCTTTGTCGGCTACAGCGCCCTCTGTTTCGCCGAGGCGTTGCCTAAAGAGGGTCGGCTCATCACCCTGGACCGGGACCCGGCGATCCGGCCGATCGCGCGGAAATATTTCGCCCAGGTCCCGTACGGGCGGAAAATCACCCTCATGATCGGGGATGCGCTCGCGCTGATCCGCTCTTTAAAAGGGCCGTTCGACCTGGTCTACATCGACGCCGACAAGGTGAACTACTCCCGCTACTACGACGCCGTCTTCGGGAGGATTTCCCGCGGCGGTCTGATCGTGGCGGATAACCTGTTCTGGAGTGGGGCGGTGTTGAACGGCAAGGACGCCGACACAGAGACCAAGGCCCTCAGGGCCTTCGCCCGGAAGGTCCGGGCCGATCGCCGGGTCGAGCCGGTCCTCCTGACCGTCCGGGACGGCCTTCTGCTGGTGCGGAAACGATGAAGGCCCAAACCCCATCGATCACGATTGGGGCGGGGCGTCTGGAGCTGGTCCAAGGGGACATCACACGCCAGGAGACGGAGGCGATCGGCAACGCCGCCAACTCCCGCTTAGCGGGTGGTGGTGGGGTCGATGGGGCGATCCATCGGGCCGGCGGCCCCCAGATCATGGTGGAGCTGAAGGCCAACTATCCCACCGGCTGTCCGACCGGAGAGGCGGTGATCACCGGCGGGGGGAACCTGAAGGCCCGCTACGTGATCCACGCCGTGGGGCCGGTCTATTCCGGGAGCCCTAAGGATGCGCAGATCCTTTCCTCCGCCTATCGGGACAGTCTCGAACTGGCGGTACGCCACGAGATCCGGACGATCGCCTTTCCCTCCATCTCCACCGGCGTCTACGGTTATCCCGTGGAGGAGGCGGCCCCGGTGGCGCTCAAGACGGTCGCGGAATTCTTAAAGGCCCACCCGGAGATTCAGTTGGTCCGGTTCGTGCTGTTCGACGATCGGACCTTCGAGGCCTACGCTAAAGCCCTGGATCAATGTCTATAGAAATCCTCCAAACCTACGGGTGGCCGTTGGGGTCACTATTACACTACTTTGGCGGGGTTCCTCCGCCACCTGAATCGGGCTGGAGAGATGCCTTTTGCGCCTGGGTCTCTTTGTGGGCCTCAAGGAGCGCCAGGTAGAAGTTGACCAGATTACTGAACCATTCCTCGGCTTCGTCGTAGCTTACTTCTCTCTTGGCGTACCTCCCAAACACCTCTTTGGCTTCGTCCAGGAGTTCCTTGGTATACCGATGCGGCCATTCTTTCGTAGGTTGCATGATTTGGTCCCTCCTTTGTCGCCAGGGTATCAAAAAGGTCTTTGGGATCTTCAGGACATGCTGTACTATGAAGGGGATAGGTTCCCCGCCGTTGGATGCCAACGGTGGGTCTATAATCTCCGGAGGGTTGCCCAGTCAACCCTCCGTTTTTTGAGGAATCCCATGAAGAACCTGAAAGAAACTCATTCAAGAATTGTTGCGAAGGCCAAGGCGCAGTCCGGCGTCGAGGGCCTGATGAAGGTCTATGAGCGGTTTCAGAAAGCCAATGCCGCCACCGAGCGGTACCTTCAGATCATCTCGCCCAAGAATCGTCAGTCGAACAGCGACGCTTCCCTCCTGGTGCAGTAACCGAAGGAATCCCCGAGAAAAACGAACGGAGCTGGTGGACGATGGGGTATACTATGGGTTGAAGGAGATCAAGCTGTGGCTACCCAACAAGTTCCCATCAATCTGGTGAAGCTGCTCAGGCCCTACAAAGGGGAGTGGGTGGCTTTGACCCATGACGAGAAAAAAGTCCTGGGCCATGGGAAGAGCATTGATGCGGCTCTGGCCGGCGCCAAGAGAGCCGGGGAAGCAAGGCCATTTTTGATGAAGGTCCCTGACCAACATAGTTTTGTTTTAAGTGGTGATTGCAGATGACAAAAGAAGAGTCTCGAAAGAGAGCGCGCCAATATCTTCAGAGGGCTCGACAGCGTCTGAATGAGAGTTCTTTGCCCAAGAAGCTGCATCGGCAGGAAGATTTGATCGCTGCGGTCCGAAAAACCCGGGAAGAGCTCTGGGAAGCCAAGCTTGCTGCTCGTTCTTGACAGCAACGAGTATCTTCTTGCCGTAGGCCTTGTCCGCAATTCTTCTTCCGAGCATTTGCTCGACATTCTCATTGAGCGGTTTCCCACCCATCGGATTCGAATCCCGCGGCTTATCGTAGATGAAGTCCGGCGGCATCTTCCTCCCATAGTCTTCCGCGATCTGCTCAGCTCCCTTCTTTTGATGGTTTCGATTGACGAAGACTTCGAGGTTCCTTTCGAGTTGGGCGTCAAATATGAGGGGAAGGGGCTGAAACCTGCGGATGCCCTCATCGCGGCTTATGCGGAATGGGTTGGTGCGGATCTTCTCGTCACAGAGAACCGCCATTTCCTCAGCCGGCGTTCAGACTTGCCGTTTCGTGTTCTGACCGCTGAACAAACCTTAAAGATCCTGTGAAAAAGCTCTT
>CAZRTR010000032.1:0-19801 GCA_964603095.1 uncultured Planctomycetia bacterium | reverse complement strand
TCGGCCTCCAGCTCCCCCACCCAGTACCCCTGGGGGGACTGGACCTTCAGGAGATAATCGGTCGCTCGAGCGATCGCCGCGTCGATCTCCTGAAGAACAGTGGGGGCGGGGTCAAGAATAACGGACATCGATGGAACTCCGCTCCAGGACATCCTGGGCCGCTGAGACGATATGCTGCGTCGTCAACCCCGCCTGCTCCAGCAGGATCTCCCGCTTGCCGTGCTCAAAGAATCGGTCCGGAATCCCCATCACACGGAATCGCATCCCGTTGGACCGGACCGACTCCATCTGCTCCAGGACCGCCGTCCCGAACCCACCGGTCAAGGACCCCTCCTCCACCGTCAGGATCGCCCGATGCTCCGCGACCAACTCCGAGAGGAGCTTCTTGTCCAGCGGCTTGGCGAACCGAGCGTTGACAACGGTGGTGGAGATCCCCTGATCCTCCAACCCAGCGGCCGCCTCCAGGGAGGGCAAGACCATGCTGCCCAACGCCACGATCGCCACCTCGCTGCCCCGAGTGATCCGCTCCGCCTTGCCCAACTGGATCGGGGCCGGTTCCAACGGCAGCCGCAGGGTCATCTCCGGATGGAACCTCAAGACCCCTCCTCGGGGATACCGGATGGCGATCGGGCCCGGATACCGCAGGGCAAACTCCAGCATCTGCTCCAGCTCCTCCAGGTCCCGCGGAGCCATCACTACCATCCGGGGCAGCGTCGAGAGAAACGCGATATCAAAGACGCCGTGGTGGGTGATCCCATCCTCCCCCACTAAGCCGGCCCGGTCGATCGCAAAGACCACCGGCAGATTCTGGATGCAGACATCGTGGATCGTCTGGTCGTAGGCCCTCTGGAGAAAGGTGGAGTAGATCGCTGCCACCGGCCTGAATTTCCCCTTGGCTAAGCCGGCGGCGAAGGCCACGGCATGCTGCTCGCACATCCCGACATCGTAAAACCGATCGGGAAATTCCTTGGAGAACTCCACCAGGCCGGTCCCATCCGGCATCGCCGCGGTGATCGCCACCACCCCAGGATTCTCCTGGGCCAGCCGGACCATCCTCTTTCCGAACCGCTGGGTAAAGCTCTCCGCAGCCGACCTGGTGATAAACTCTCCCGTGCCCGGATCGAAGGGGGTGACCCCGTGGTATTTCCACGGATCACTCTGCGCCGGGGAGTAGCCCTTCCCCTTGACCGTCACCACGTGGAGCAGCTTCGGGCCCGGAAGCGCCTGTAAGTGCCGGAGGGTTTGGATCAGCTGCTCCAGATGATGCCCGTCCACCGGCCCGAAGTAACGAAACCCCAGCTCCTCGAAGACGATTCCTGGAACAAGCAGATTTTTTAATGATTCCTCTAACCGCTTGGCCGCCCGGAGGATCCGGAAGCCGAACCGGGGCACCCGGCACATCACCCTCTCCACCTCCCGCCGGACCCGGTTGTACAACGGATCGGTGATGACCCGGTTAAAGCAGGCGCTGAAGGCCCCCACACTCGGGGCGATCGCCATCTTGTTGTCGTTCAGGATGACGAGCAGATCGCTGCGCAGGTGGCCCGCGTGGTTCAGGCCCTCCAGAGCCATCCCCTCCGGCAGCGATCCGTCCCCGATCACCGCCACCACCTTGTGCGATTTCCCTTCCAGGTCCCTGGCCCGGGCCAACCCTAAAGCGGTGGAGATGGAGGTTCCCCCATGGCCGATGGTGAACAGGTCGTAGGGGCTCTCCTCCCGATGGGGGAAACCGCTTAACCCTTTCCATTGGCGTAAGCTCCCGAACCGGTCCCGACGGCCGGTCAGGATCTTGTGAGCGTAGGCCTGGTAGCCAACATCCCAGACCAGCTTGTCCTCCGGGGTGTTGAAGACGTAATGAAGGGCCAGGACCAGCTCCACCGCTCCCAAGGGGCCTCCGAAGTGGCCGCCAGTCTGGGAGACCTTATCGATGATCAGCTGCCGGATCTCCTGCGCCACGCGGGGCAGCTGCTCTGGAGGAAGGGCCCTCAGATCCTTGGGATCGTTGATCGACTCGAGTAACACCCCTGCCTCCTCAAGACTCCCGGGTCAGGATGAAGCGGGCGAGCTCTTTCAGCACCTCCCCCTTACGTCCTAGAGGAGCCAGCGCCCCGATCGCCTGCTCTGTGAGCCGCTGCGCCCGCCGGCGAACCCGATGCGGCCCATAGATCCGAACCGCCCCATCCGAATCGAGCAGGTCATCCACCAGTTGGAAGGCCAGTCCTACCCGTCCCCCGTACCGGCTCAACGCCCGATAAACCGATGGAGGGGCCTCACCCATCAATGCCCCCACCCGCACCGAAGCAGCGATCAGCGCTCCCGTCTTTCGGGCGTTGATGTACTCCAGCGTCTTGGGAGGTGCGGCCCGCTGAGCAAAGGCGATATCGACCACCTGGCCGCCGATCATCCCATCGGTCCCGATCGCCCGGGCCGCCTCTCGGATCACCTTCAGGTGGAGGATCGGATCGTGGTTGCCCACGGTGAACAGCTCAAAGGCCAAGGTGAGCAGCGCATCCCCCGTTAACACGCCGATCGCCTCTCCGAACCGCTTATGGCAGGAGGGTTTCCCCCGCCGGAAATCGTCGTTGTCCATCGCCGGAAGATCATCGTGAACCAGGGAGTAGGCGTGGATCAGCTCCAAGGCGCAGGCGCTCGGCAGAGCCCATCCCACCTTCCCCCCCGCTGCTTCGCAGGCGGCCAAGGTCAGGATCGGACGGATCCGTTTGCCAACCCCAAGGACGCTGTAACGCATCGCCTCGTGGATGCGGCCGGGGTACTGCTGGGAAGAAGGAAGAACCCTGGCCAAAGCCCGGTTGATGAGGGTCTGTCTCCCTTTCAGGTAAGCATTAAGGGTCATCGGGTAGAATCTTATTGTAACGAAAGGATCGCTTCGGCGCAAGCCCGACCGCTGACCACCGCCGACTCGATGGTGGCCGGCAAGCCGGTGGCGGTCCAATCCCCAGCAAGGAAAAGGTTCTTCAAGGGCGTCCTGGGCCCCGGCCGATGGGGCTCCGTCTCAGGGGTCAGGGAGACGGTGGCCTCCCGTTCCCTGACCACCTGGGCCCGGAGCATCCTGACCCCCTTCAGGCGCGGAAAACAGGAGATCAGATCCTCCCAGGCGATGGCCACGATCCTCTCGTTCGGCTGGTCGACGTAAGGGGAAGCGGCGCTGACGATCAGGGAGAGGTAGCTGGCTCCCCTGCCCAGGATCGCCGACTTGTTGAAGAGCCACTGGATCCGGGCGCCGATCATCCCCACGAACGGCTGCGTCGTCACGGGCCGGTCCAGCCAAAGATTGATGGAGACGATCGGCGAAGTGGAAAACCCCTTCAGATGTCGAAAGACCGGATCCCCCTCCAGGAAAGAAACGGGTAGAATCCGGCAGAGGATCGAGGGGGGCAGGGCCGACACCACATGCTGGGCGGTCAACGCATCCCCATTGGCCAACCGGACCGCCTGGACGCCATCCCCCTCGATCTCCAGGCCGGCCACCGGCCTGTTCAGGAAAACCGCTCCCCCTTTTTGTTCAATGATCCGCTTCGCTTGCTCGGTGTACAGGTCCGACAGCCCCGTCACCGCCATCCCCAACCGGGCCTGGCTCCAGGGCTGCGTCCAAAGGACCCGCAACACCGCGACGAATCCCACCGCCGAGGCCCGGGAAGGATCTTCGTTGAGTGTGGCCACCGCCAGCGGATACCAAAAGCAACGCCGGCTGCGCTCCGACTGGTTCCAACGGGTCAGCCACTCCTCGACCGTCAGCCGGTCCAATCCAGGGGAGGATGTCCCTCCGTTGGCCAGGGCATGGCCGATCCTCCTTAAACTCCACTTATCCCGAAGAGACAGACTGGAAAGGTTCGCCATTCCCACGAGAAGATGCCAGGGAGCCGGCAGCATGGGGCAGCTTAAGCGGTGGGTCCTTCCTCCCGGCTCGACGAAGGTAACCCTCAATCGTTTCTGAAAAACGAGCCGATCCCGGGTTCCCAGCCGATCCAGGAAACGGAGCGTCTCCTGATAGGCGCCCAAGAACAGATGCTGACCGTTGTCCACCACCTCTCGCGCGGTCGGATCAACGAAGGAACGGGCCCTGCCTCCTAAGGAGGACTTTGCTTCCAGGAGCAGAACCCGCACCCCCGAATCGGCCAGTCGGACGGCCGCGCTTAAGCCGGCGAACCCACCCCCTATGACGATGACCGGTGAAATCACGCTAAACCGACCGCGCACCGAGCTGCGATGAGGATTTGTTCCCCCCTGGGCACACTCACTCGCCGACTGAACAGGTCGACCGGATGCCGCGCCACCCGCTCCAGGAGCCGGGCGTAGATTCCCCCCATCACCCGGGCCGGGAGCAACTTCCTCCTTTCCCCGCTTTCCTCCAAACAGTCCTGGGCCTGGCGGAAAAAGGAGCGGGCTCGCTCGGCCTGGAAGGCGATCAGTCGCCCAAACGACTCCGACCGCTCCCCACGCGCCAGATCCTCTTCGCAAAGGGAAAAGCGGCGCAGATCCTCCAACGGAAGGTAGACCCGGCCCCGCCCCAGGTCGCTTCGGATATCCCGCAGGATGTTGGTCAGCTGCAGCGCCACCCCCAACGCGGCGGCGTACCGATCGGACGCCGGATGCTCGCATCCGAACACCCGGACGCTGATCCTCCCCACAGCGGAGGCGACCCGTTGACAGTAGATCCTCAGTTCCCCGAACGTCTCGTAACGCCGGATCGTCAGATCCATCTCCACCCCTCGGAGGATCTCCTCGAAATGCTCCGGCGGAATTGGGTACCGCTTCAGAACCGGCTGCAGGCCCACCCCGATCGGATGGGTGGGAAACCCTTCGACGCAACTCCTCAGCTCCCGCCGCCATCGAGCCAGCTCCTCCCGGACGGCGGAGGAGGGGGCGGTTCCGTTTCGGTCCACGACGTCGTCGACGGCCCGACAGAAGGCGTAAACCGCCTCCATCGCCTGTCGACGGGGTCTGGGGAGAAGGCGGATCCCCAAGGTGAAATGGCTGCGGGCGCTGCGGGTCACCCACCCGCAGTAGCGAAAGCCGTCGTCACGAAACAAAGGCATGGGCGAGAAGCTGCAATTTGGACGCGGTGGACAGGACTGGGCGGCGGCGAAAGACATCGAAATCGGCCGCCTCGATCCGCTCCAGGATCGCCCGGCCTCCGAGAAGGGTGATCCTTAGCTCCAGACGAAGACGGCCAGGAACCCGACCGATCAACGGGGCCCCCTGATCGAACTGTTCCCTCGCCCTGCGCACCAGCTCTTTCATCAGCGCTTGGAATCGGCCTAGGATGCTCAACCGTTCATCCTGAGCATGTCGAAGGATGAACGGATTCCGGTCACCCTTCGAGAACCTCAGGGTGACCGGTTGGATCATCCCCAACTGTCTCAGATCAGTCTCACGGACCTGGTATTCCCTCATCAAGTTCTGGGGGATATAGAGCCGATCCTTCTGGAGGAAATCGATCGCAAGGTCCTGCCAATGGTTGGCCAACTGCAGGCCGGTGCAGATTCGGTCGGAGAGCCGGTCCAGCTCCGGATCCCGGATCCCGAAAACCGCCAGCACCAATCGACCCACCGGATTGGCCGAACAACGGCAGTAGTCCAAAAGCTCCTCCCAATCCGCGTATCGGCTCTTCACCACGTCCATCCGAAAGGCAGTCAGCAGATCATCCAGCAGTTGGACCGGAAGCTCGCACCGACGGATCGTCTCGGCCAGCGCGACGAAGATCGGGTGCCCTACCCGTTCGCCCTGAGCTCGCCGAAGGGCGAACGGACCTGTCTGCGCCATCATTCGTGCTTCGACAGGCTCCCCGGCCCGCCGAGGAGCCTTCGAGCCGGGACGGGCAGCACGAACGGACTCTCCATCGGCGCAGGCCCAAAGGGCGGCCCGCCATTGCTCCAGCAGCTCCAGGCCGCGGCCCCGATACTTGGCTTCGTCGGAGAAATCGTCCGCCGACCGGGCGAAGGCATAGATCGCCGCCACGTGGGGGCGTTGGGATCGAGGGACCAGCCGGGAGCCGACCGGAAAGTTCTCGTAATGGTGGGCCGTGATCCACTGGCAATACCGATAGGCGTCACGCATGCTGTCGCTCATCGGATCTGGCGGGACAAAACCTAGGGGGAAGCGCCCAGCAGGCGTTGGACTTCCTTCAGCAATTTCTCCGGGTCGAACGGTTTGGTCATGTAGACATTGGCCCCCATCTCCATTCCAAGCTCCCGGTCTACCTCCCGCGTCCGCGCCGTCAGAAGGATCAAGGGGATCTCTTTCGATTTCGTGTCGTACTTGATGAGACGAGTCAAATTGAAGCCGCTCACCTTGGGAACCATCACATCCAGGATGATCAGATCGGGCTTGCGCTCCCGAATCAGGCGCAGCGCCTCCGCCCCGTCCTGGGACGTGCAGACCTTGATCTGGTGCGGCTCCAGTTTCATCCGGATGACGTTTAAGGTGTCCTGGTCGTCATCCACCACCAGGATCGTCTTCGGATCTGAACTCATTGTTGGTTATTTGAACAGCTGCGTCATCTGCCACAACGGCAGAAAGATCGCCAGCGCCAGCCCCAAGACCACCAGCCCCAGGACAAAGATCAGGATCGGCTCGATCAAGGCCGTCAGATTCTTGATCGTGTGGCGGACCTCGATCTCGTAATAAGCTACCACAGATTCCAGCACCTCCTGCAGGTTTCCGCTGACCTCCCCCACCGCCACCATATGGCGGACCAGGGGGGTAAAGTAATGGGCCTTCTCCAGACCAACGGCCAAGCTCTTCCCCTCCCGAACGCCGGCGGCCACCCCTCCGATCTGACGACCCACCGCCACATTGCCGACGGTGCGGGCCGTCACCTCCAGGGCCTTGACCACATGGACGCCGCTGCTATAGAGGAAGCAGAACATCGTGGCGAACCGGCTCATGACGATCTTCTGAGACAGGGGCCCGAAGATCGGAATCGCCAGCTGGATCCGATCCCAGCGGTACCGGCCGCCGCGGCTGCCCAGGGCGCCGCGAAGAAAGAAAAAGAGCACCGCCCCCGCCGGCAGGTAGATCATCCAGCCATGGATCAGAAACTGGCTCCCCCAGATCAGGACCTGGGTGGGCAGAGGCAGCGCCGCGCCGAACCGGGAGTAGATGGAGGAGAACCGGGGAACCACAAACAGCATCATGAAGATGGCCGCCGCCACGATGGCGATGACGACCATCTTCGGGTAGCGCAGGGCGGTATTCACCTCCACCCGAATCTCATGGTCCTTCTCCAACGTGGTGGCCAGTCGGTTGAGGACCTGATCCAGGGCCCCGCCGACCTCCGCCGCCGCGATCGAGCTGACGAACAGCTCCGGAAAGACGCTGGGGTAACGGCCGATGGCGTCGGAGAAACGGCTCCCCCCCTCGATCGCCCGCTGCACCTGACGGAACGCCTCCCTCAGGCCGGCATGTTCCACCTGCTCGCTTAAGATCTTGATGCTCTGGACCAGCGGGATCCCCGCCTTGATCAGAACGGCCAATTGCCGGGTGGAGCCGACCAGAACCCGCTGGGGGATTCGAATCGGAGAGACCGGCTGGCGGCGCTCAGGCGCCTTGAAGGTGGTGGGCCTAGCCAGGGGAGCCATGGTTCGACTCGCTACCGCTCGCTCACCACGGGTTCGGTCCCTGAGGACTCCTCCCACTGTTCCGAGACCCGGGCCACCTCCTCGATCGTCGTCAAGCCCAGGAGGGCTTTCTCCAGCGCCGCATCCGTCAACAACTGCATCCCTTTTGAACGGGACGCCTCCCGCAGGGCCACCACGGAGGGGTTCGTCAGGACCATCTCCCGCAACTCGTCATCCATCACCATCAATTCAAAGACGGCCGTCCGGCCGCTGTAGCCGGTCTGGTTGCAGCGGTCGCATCCGGCCCCCCTGGCCAACTTGGGGTTCCCGTTTAGTCTCCACCGCTTGACCACGGGCGGGGCAGGATCGACCCAGGTCTTGCACGACTCGCAGATCAGCCGGACGAGGCGCTGGGAAACGACGCAGGCGACGGAGGCCGAAACAAGGAACGGTTCGATCCCCATATGGAGAAGCCGGGTGACCGTGCTGGCGGCGTCGTTGGTGTGCAGGGTGGAGAAGACCAGGTGGCCGGTCAGGGCCGCTTGGATCGCGATCTCCGCCGTCTCCCGATCCCGGATCTCTCCCACCATGATCACGTCCGGGTCCTGCCGAAGGATCGAGCGAAGCCCGTTGGCGAAGGTGATCCCCGCCTTGTTGTTCACCTGAACCTGGCGGATCAGCCCCAGGCGGTACTCCACCGGATCCTCGATCGTCACGATGTTCTTGTCGACGGAGCTGATCCGCAACAGGGCCGAGTAGAGGGTGGTCGTCTTGCCCGATCCGGTCGGCCCCACGCAGAGGATGATGCCGTAGGGACGCAGGATCGTCTGCTCGAATCGGCGCTTCGCCTCGGGTGGAAACCCAAGCCGTTCCAGGCCGATGGAGACCTCGGCGGCGTCCAGGAGCCGCAGGACCACATTCTCCCCGTGCACCGTCGGCAGGGTGGAGATTCGGACATCGACCCGGCGCTCGTCGATCTTCAGCTGAAAGTGGCCGTCCTGCGGGATCCGGTTCTCGGCGATGTCCAGATTTCCCAGCACCTTGAGCCGGGAAACGACCGCCGACTCCATCACCTTCGGCGGCGGGGGGACCTCCCGCAAGGCCCCATCAACCCGGAAACGGACCCGCAGCAGATCCTCTTCCGGCTCCACGTGGATGTCGCTGGCCCGATCCCGGACCGCCTGGGTCAGGATCAGGTCAACCAGCTTGGAGACCGACGGCTCCCCCTCTTTCGCGGGGGCCCCGGCTGCCGACGGCGGCTGGCTCACCAGATCCTCCAGGAATTGCTGGGTCTCTCCTTGAGTCCCGTACCATCGACCGAGCGCCCGGTTGACCTCCTGCTCCGAGGAGAGGTAGGCCTCGATCGCGTAGCCGCAGGTCTGCCGGAGGGTGTCGATCGCCACCAGATCGGTCGGATCAGCCATGGCGACGATCAATGACCGCTCGATCCGGAACAGGGGCAGGGCATGGTGGCTCCGGGCCGCCTTCTCGGAGATCAGCTCCCTCGCCTTGGGGTCCGGCTCATAGTCGTCCAACTCCACGTACGGGATCCGAAGCTGATCGGCGACGGCCCCATAGAGGGCGACGCTGGAGATCAACTTCAGATCCAGTACCGCATCCTCCAAGGAGCAGAGCTTCTGCTTCATTACTCCCTGGGCCTGTTGGACCTGCTTCGGATGGAGGAGCCCGCTGGAGAGCAACAGGTCGCTGATCAACGTCCCGAGCATAATTCACGAACCTGCCGGATCACCGTCTGAAAATCCTTCTTCTCCAGATAGCCGTCCGCCCGGACCTCCTGAGCCAGTCGGACGTGATCCTGATCCAGGACCGCGGTCAAGATCATGACCGGGATATCCTGCGTCTTCTTCTGGAACTTGGTTAGGCGGCAGACCCGAAAGCCATCCACCCAGGGGGCCGATTGATCCACCAGGATCAGGCGGGGGTGCGATTTTCTTAAAAAGCGCATCGCCTCCAGCCCGTCTGCAACGACCTGGACGGGAACCCCCAGCGGCTCGATCGACTCCCGGAGGCGCCGGGAGAAGCTCAGGTCAGATTCGACAATCAGGATCACCGCGCCTCCAACTCCCTCACCCACTCTCTTACCCTCGCGGCGTCCGGATCCTCCGGAGCCAGGGCGAGGAACTTCCGATAGTGCCTCAGGGCCTGGATCGGCTGTTTCAGGAAATCGTCGCACAGAACACCACAGTTGTAGTGCAGCGCCGGATCCTCCGGATTCAGGGCCAGAGCCCGATACAGGGCCTCCCTCGCTTTGGCGGCGTCCCCCATCTGAAGGTAGGCAACCCCCAGGACCTCCCACTCCGCGGCCAGGATCGGCTCGACCGGAAGCCCTTCCCGCTGCTCCAACTGTTCCACTCGTCGCTGAAGCTGAGAAACGGTATCGGTCAAATCCGCCATCTGGTGATTCCTCCGACCACTCTCCGACCACAATGCTTCCCATTTCTGGCGGAGGGATCGGTTCTCCCTCTCCAGTTGCCGAATCCGAAGCCGCTTCGCCTGAATCGGCCCTCCCTTTAAGAATCTATGCGGTGGAGAAACCGGGCCACCCGAGGGGTGTGGGGTGAGCAGACCTTCCCGCAGCGCGAGCGTGGCACGGTTTTTCAAATCTCCTTTGTTCTCTTTCTGTCTAGGAGCGAGCGCGAGGGAGAGCGCCACCGCCTCGCTGGGGCGGTGGACGCGTGTCTGCGAATCCCCACCCCCGAGTGGTGGCCCGGACCTCCAATGAGTCTGAATCAGCCCGACGCCGATGCTGATCGCCGTCAGCGGAACCCAGACCATCCAGCTACGGTCCACCCCGCCCCTCCTCCTTCCGATCCGACTCCTGCGCCAAGGGGCCGAGCGGGCTTTTGTCTCGGATCTTCAGCGGCTTCGACGGCATCCCGAACAGCTCCGGGCGGCCCACGCTGCCGATCGCCTCCAAGGTCCGATAGGCCCGCTGCTCGTCGGTCAGGATCCGGGCCGTGATGAAGATGAGCAGATCGGTCCTTCCCTTGGTCTTCTCGTTGAAGCGGAACAGGCGCCCCAGGTAAGGGATCTTCCCTAAAAGGGGAACCTGCCGCCCGGACTCCACCTCCTTCTCATCGATCAGGCCCCCGATCACCGCCGTCTCCCCGTCCTTGAGCTCCACCCGCGTATCGGCTTCCCGCGTGGAGGTGACCGGAACCTGGGCGCGCGGGTCGCCCACGAATCGGGTGATGTTGCTCACCTGCGGATGGACATCCAGCAGGATCCGCTGATCCTGGCTCACGTGAGGGGTGACGCGCAGGACCACCCCCGTCTTCATGTTCGAATAGCCGGTGATCTGGAAATCCCCTGTCTGCTTGTTCTGGGTGAAGGTGGGGATCGGGACATTGGAGCCGATGACGATCTGCGCTTCCTGATTGTCCAACGTGGTGATGGAAGGGACCGCCAGGGCCTTTGTTTCCCCCCGGGTCTGCAGCGCCTGCAGCACCACCTGGAACTGGTTGAAGCTGAGGGTTCCAAAGGTAAACAGCCCCTTGTCGGCAAAGGGGAAGCCCAGCCCCTCATCCCCTGAAGGGAAGCCGGTCTGGCTGGCGGTCGCCGTCGCCCCGGTGCCGGTCGTGGTGGTGGTTGACTCCTGGGCGGTCTGGCCCTGGGTGCGGAACCGCTTGGCAAACGGGGCAACCCTCTGGGGAAACGGGAAGGTGGTCGGCTGGGCCCCTCCCTGGAGCGTGGCGGCCAGGTTCCAGTTGATCCCCAGCCGCTCCTCATCGCTTAAGACCGTCTCGATGATCTTCGTCTCGATCAGGACCTGCGGGGTGGGGATGTCCAGCATCTTCAACACCTGGCCGACCGAGGCCAAGGAGGCGGGGATATCGGAGATCACCAGGGCGTTGGAGCGCTCATCCGCCTGGATTGAGCCGGCGGTGGAGAGAGCGGTCTTGAGCGGCTCGACCAGTCCGGCGGCGCTGGCGTGCTTGACCGGGAAGACCTGAGTGGTCGGCGTCTCCTTCTCCGCGGCCCCGGGAACGGTCACCCGGATCACCCGGCCGCGGCGGCTGTAGGCGAAGCCGTTGACCGTGACGATCGCGTCCAGCGCCTCATCGACCGAAACCTCTTTGAATCGGACGGAGATCGGGCCCTTGACTCCTTCCGCCACGATGATGTTCAGGTCGTACTGCTTGGCCAGGAGCCGCAGCACATCCCCGATCTCCGCCTGCCGGAAATCCATGGAGATGAGCGGCTCGGTGGGGGATGACTCTGTGGCTCTCGTATCAATCGCCCCGAGACAAGTGGAGGACGCTAGAATATAGAGTAAACACATCCATCCGTTCGTGCTGAGCAGAGTCGAAGCACGAACGGCCTTGTTTCGTCTCGTTCGCTCTTCGACAAGCTCAGGGCGAACGGGGTTTGACCTTTTCACTCGCCTCCTCCTCCGGCAGCTCCAGGATCAGCTCCCGCTCCCCCTTCCGGAGGATCACCCGGGTCGCTTCGATCCTCTTGACCCGATGGTCATCCACGACATCCCCCTCCTGGACGATCGATTCGTTGATCACCGCCAGCGGCGGCTTGCCCGGAGAAACGGAGATCCCCCGCAGGATCCAATTCAACTGGGCCGAAGCCGGCTGAACCTCCAACGGCCGGAACGGATTCTCTCCCCAGGACTGCTTCAACACCTCCTGCTGTTCGGACCGGGTCTGCTCGTCCATGGCCGGCCCTTGGGGGGATAAGGTCGGCGCCGGCAACGGCTGGGCCTGTTCGGAATTCACCTCCTCCAGCAACTGCCGTCGTTTCTCTTTGGCCTTTCGGGAGGAGAAAAGGTTCAACGGGATCAGAACCAGCAGAAGCGCCACGCAAGCCGCGATGGCTCCCATCTCGATCCGTTCCCGAGAAGTCACCTCCCGCCATCTCCTCTAGACCAGCCCGTAGGCCCCCACCAGCATCTCCACCACCACCGAATCCGGAGGAAGCTGCGGGGTAGCGCGAACGGTCAACTGGTCCACCGCCATCGGAGTGGAAAGCTCTCTTAAACGGGAGAGAAATTCCCCCAGGCCCTTGTAGGTGCAGCGCATCCGAACCTCGATCATCTTCTTCCCCACGCCCGGGGGGAGTCGAAGGGGACGAATCGGATCGGTTTCCTCCCGAGGACCGATCGTCTCTAAGGCAATCCCGGTGGCGGCGGCCAGCTGGGCCAACTGTTGGAGGGCGTGAGGGACCATCTCGGAGTTGGCCCGTTTCTCCGCCAATTTCTGACGCCGATGCCGCAGCTCCTCCAGCGCCTTGGGCGGGTTGGGGACGGCGGCGATCCAGGCGCCGTACGACTCCATCTTCTGGCTCAAGGCGGGAAGCTGGTCCTTCGCCTGCTGAAATTGGCGCCACTGGTCCCGGTAGCCGAACAGGAAACTGGCCAGCCACCCGATCCAGATCAGGATCGGCGCCAGGAGCTGCCGCTTCTGATTCCAGAAGGTCAGTAGACCAGGCGGCACGTCACCTCGAAACTCGCCCTCGGAACCGCTGAGTGAACATCTTTGCGCATCTCCACCAGCTGGATGTCGGAGAAGAACGCCGACTTCTCCAGCGTCAGCTGATAGAGGGAGTATAACACCTCCACCGACGAATAGGTGGGAAGAATCTCCCCCTGAATCCTCAACCGCAGCGGCTGGGAATCCGGAATCGTCGTCAGAGAAATCAGCCGCACCCCGTCCGGCGTGATGCGGCTGAGCTCCTTGACCATCCCCTCCCAGAGGGGCTGGCGGCTCACCACCTGAGCGATCAACGCTTCCTGCTGGTCCATCTCCTTCTTGAGCCGCTCCACCTCCTGGATCGCCAGGACCCTCTCCTCCAACTGACCGATCCGGGCCTGGCTCTCCTGCGTCAGTTGGCGGTACCGCTGCGTCTGAACCCAGAAGCCGGCGGTCAACGCCAGCGTCACCAGCATCCCCAACAATCCGATCCAGCGCACCGCCAGCTGGACCCATTCCAGCCGGTAGCTGGCCCGCTGGAAAACCAGGACCGCTGGGGGAAGGGCCGGTTCCAGTCCCACCGCCCCGATGGCGCAGCTGAACAAGGGAGACGCCGCCCCGATCTTCTCCCGCACCAGGGCGGAAGGCCCCTGCCCCTGTGAAAAAGAGTCCAACGGATCGAGCGGCTCCACCGCCGTGGCGTCCAGGTTGGCGTTCAGAAAGTCGATCAGCTGCGGGACACAGGCCCCTCCGCCGCCGGCCAGTATCCGCTCGGGAATAGGCCGCTGGAAGGTTTGAGAGTAATAATGGAGCGTCCGCTGGATCTCCAGAAACAGATACTCCAGGTTCGACCGGAGCATCCCGTACACCTTCGCCGCCTCCAGCCCGGCCATCGGTTTCGGCGGCTCCTCCAGCCCCACCCCGTAGGTCCGGAGGATCTCCTCCGCCTCTGCGCCCAGGATCGTATGCCCCCCTTGCGGGGTGGCGATCGTCCTCATCAGCCCCCGAACCAGGTGGTCGGTCCCGACCGGAATCATCCGCAGGAATTCCAGGACTCCGCGGCGGATGAAAAAGAGGTGGGAGCCGCTGAAGCCCAGGTCCAGAACCGCCACGTCCGGAAGTTGGGAAAAGGAGGGGGAGCCGACCACCAGACGATTGATCGCGAAGGGGGACCCCATCATCACCGCGGGAACCAGTTGGAAGGAACGGCACAGGTCGCTTAACTCTTGAATCCAGGAAGTGGGCGCGGCCAGGACGATCGCCGCGACCCTCTCCCCCTCGATCTGCGCCGGTTCGGGCGGCATCCCGTAGATCCAGGTGGCCTGCTCCAGGGGATAGCCCAACACCCGCCCCAACTCCGCTTCGACATGCTGCTGGATCTCCCCCTCCGTCCCCCTCGGGACCAGGACGGTAAGGGCCGCCACCTCCGGGCCGCTCACGTTCAGGGCCACCTCCGATAGAAAGGGGATCTTGCTCTGCCGAAGGTAGTCCCGGAAGCATTGCCGGTAAAACTCGCGGCGCTGGGCGGCGTCGGTTCGGATCTCGCGGGGGACCGGCGCCATCCACCCCTCCTGCAGGAATGTTCGTCCCCCCCGGCGCTGAAGGGCGATCATCTTCACCTGGCTGGTTCCGAAGTCGACGCCGAGGCAAACCCGCCGGTTCGACAGCAGCGAGCGGATCGCCTGCCACTGCATGGCGAACTGAAGGAGGGGTCCCGCTCGCTCAGCCATGAATCGGCATTATATCATTCCAACGCCACCGCCACGTCTGCCATAACACCACCCTCGGATAGGTCATGCGTTTCCTCTGGGGGAGGGGGGTATGTTGGGGGAAACGTCTCGAGTTTCCCCCCTACAACGAGCCACGACCGATGAACGTACAGCAGATGCCCCAGGTTTGGAAGATGATCAAAGTACCGGAGATGCCCAGGGAATGGACGCCTTAAGTGGCCCGTTAGCTGACCTCCTCCCGCCACTCCTCCAGCTCGTACACCAACGTCGGCAGCCAGGGGATCGAGGCCAAGGGATCGCTCCAGACCGGGTCGTCATCCAACGTGAGCAGCGTGTTGCCGCTGCCTGCGGTGACGATGTTCCCCTGGCTGAGAAGGACCCCATTCAGGGTAAATCGGGCGGGAGCCCAAAAGAGAACCGATCCAACAACGGCGGCCCCGGTGACGGTTATGTTAGGCACGACCGGCTGCGCAAAGGCCGAAGAGTCACTCACGTAAAGGCTCCCTACCACAAAAGCCGGTATCTTATCCGGGTTCCCGTCGCCGGTGATGTCCTTGGCGAAGGAGGTCCAGTTCACCACCGGATCATTCTGCGTCTGCAGCAGGACGTTGGCTCCCCCCACCCCATCCACCAGCGATCCGTTGATCTGGATCTGGCCTCCCCCGCTGGCCCCGCCATGCATCCAAACGACGCTCACATTGGGACCGCACCAGAAGATGTAGCCGGTGCCGGCTCCATTGGGGCTTCCGTAGCTTCCGTCCGGGTTCTGATCCGGCGGCAACCCGTCGGTGTCCTGGCCCGCGGGATAAAAGGTCACGGTGACGGCGTCCAGGAGCCGATCCCGACTCGCCGGGTCATCCAGCGTCGTCTGATCGATCCCTTGATACCGGTACAGCGCATTGGCCCCCTCTACCCCTGTAAAGGTGAGTTGTGAAGTCGCTGGTCTTTGAATAGTCCCCTGAGAGGTGATATCCCCGGTGATCCCGGTGGGGGTCGAGGGATCGTTCCGACCCTGTCGGAGATCCACATTCCCCACTGCATAGATCACCCGCCGCAGCGGGGTCGCCCGTGCCAGGGTCAGGCGGCAGTTGACCACCCGCACGATCCCCTGCACCCGGGCCGTTACCGTGATATTAATCGAGGTCTGCGTCGCTATGTAATACTGCGAATACTGCACCCAGAACTGCCCTTCCCCCAGCGTCACCGAATTGGCCCCAAACGGAGGATCGGTCGGAGAGACGTTGTCCAAGAAGTTGGTGTCTCCGATGAACTGATTCTGCACCACCCACCGGACCCCTGCATCAGCCAAGGCCGCCGCCTTTAAGGAAGAAACCGCCTCCGCCGTCCCCTTGACCGCCGGGGAGTAGAGCCCCACCAGCATCGTTCCCAAGATCCCCAGCGACAGGAGGATGAAGACAACCGCCAGCAGCGCGAACCCGGCACATCCCTCCGTCATTGCGAGGGAGCCCCGCAGGGGCGACCGAAGCAATCTCATGAGATTGCTTCGCCCCGGAGCCTGCCCTGAGCGAAGCGAATGGGGGGCTCGCAATGACGTCTTCGGGGTCACCCCGCCCCTCCATGGGTCAGGACGACCAGGCGGCTTCTTCGAATACGTCTCAATAACTCCCGATACGATCCCCCGAACTGCTTCAAGACCTCCTCCCGATCTTCCGCATCCTCCGCATCCTGAAAGGCCTCATAGTAAACCAAGCGCATTGGGCCATACCGCCTGGTCGTCCGTGAAAGCCCATCGAGATGGGCTTTCATTCTCCGGCGCAAATCGGATGTCACACCGACGTAAAGCCACTTCCCGTCTCGGCTACTCTGAAGAACATAGACGTATGTCATCACACACTCTGCCCTTGCGCCGGAGAAACCCATGGAGGGGCGGGGTCACTTGTTGCTCCGCAGGAAGTTGCGAGGGATCACCTCCTCCTGAAGCGTCACCGTCTGGTTCCCTGAGCTGATCGTGAACTGAATCCGGATCCGCCAGATGTTGGTGAAGCGGAACGTTCCCCCGGACGTCGTCGTCGGTGACGCAACGGTAGCGCCATCCCTATTGGTGTAGGTAAAGGAGAATCCGCTCACACCGGTGGCCAGGGTTTCCCTAAGGCCGCCCTTGGTCATTCGGAGGTTCTCTCCTAAGAAGGAGAAAATCCGCGCCCCAAAATCAGGAAGGGCTGTCGCGTAGTGCAACTGAGTGGATCCCGCTTCGATGACCCATATGTCGCCCGAAATCCAACTGATCTCCCGGACCATCCGCTCCATGGCCAGTCGCCCCCTGGCCAGGGCATCCTCCCGCAATCGGATCTGATTCCAGAGCCGAACCCCCATCACCAGAGGCATGGAAACCGCTGAGCCCAGCGCCGCCACGATCGTGATCACCACCACCAGCTCGATCAGGGAGAAGCCGGCCTTGGGCGAACGGATCACGTTGCCCCCTGAGAGTTGGCTGTTGTGGCCAATCCCACCAGGGTCACACTGGCCCCGGCCGGACCGGTGACCGTGACCGTGATCCGCTTATACGGGTGGGGGTGAGGGGAACCGGCGACCTCGGTTAAGGTCAGCCCCGAGGCCTGCAGGTAGCTCACCTGGACCGAGCGGGTGAATCCCACAAAGCTGCCTGTCATGACCTGATTGAACCCGTGGAAATCATCCACATCGTCGTAGTTGGAAGTCGGAGGAGCGGTTTCCCCATCCGGTCCCAGGATACTCCAGTTCCCCCCCACGGGAGCCAGAAGCTCATCGAACCGCTTGGAGAGGATCTCCTCCAACATCGATCTGGCCAGGGAGCCGGCCCGGACCCAGTTCTCTTCCTGGCCGTAACCCCTGGCGACTGAGCCCATCAGATTGAGGATAATCGGAACCGCCACGGCCAGGATCACCATCGCCAGGATCAGCTCGATCAGGGTAAGCCCCTGCGATCGATGCTGAGTCATGAAAGAAATGTCCGTCCGGTCATTCGGGTAACGCCGACTTGCCGCTGCCACCCTCCAGAAGCGGGGTAACGTATATAGACGACGCCGGTTTCGGCTAATAACAAATTCCCCGCAGAATTCCGCGGCTGTCCCAGAGAATCGAACCGAAGCTGGTTTCCGCCATCGAGACTGAGGGACTCCAGATTGACTCCCTTCAGATACGGATCCGTGTTGTAGTTGACGACAAACCCGGTGGTCCAATCCTGCCCCGCCACCCCCGTATCTCCGGTGACCGGGTGGGTGATGTTGCCCCCGTCGGAGACCCGAAAGACCCGATACCGCTCATTGACCGTGTCAAACTCCAGGCCGTACCCTGCCCCTCGGGACATCGCCAACTGCTGCGTGTATCGAATGTCGGCCAAAAGCTGCCGACCCGCACCCTCTGCCCGGGCAGCCGAGAATCCAAGAAACCGGGGTGCAGCAACCAGGGCCAGCGCCGCCCCCAGGATCAGGACCAACACCACTTCGATCAGTGTCCAACCTCGCACCGCGAGAGAACGCTTCTTTCGGGGACAGTTCATTCCGCTACGAAGCCCCTTAATTGATCCAGCTCCGCCAGCAGGATCGGATCCTGCTCCCATCCCAGGGCGACCGCCCGGGCCATGCTCTTGTGTGCCTCCTCCCTGCGGGGCGGCTCCATCCGCAGCCCGCTGATCGCCGCATAAAGGTGCCCCTCCGGCCGGCGGGGAGTCAAAGTGACCAGGCGCTGAAAAACAGGCCATGCCCGGTCAAACTGGCCCTGGGAGATGTAAAACTTCCCCAAAACCAGGCAGGCGGTCGGGTGATCCGGGTCCAACTGAGCCGCCCGCTCGAAAAGGAGACCCCCTTGAGCCCGGTTTCCTTGCCGGAACCAAAGGGAGCCAAGGTTGAGGTAAGCCGGTATCAGACGAGGGTCGGCCTCCAGGGCTCGGGTGAAGGTCTCCTCCGCCTTCTCCAAAGATCCCAGAACGCAGTGGGCCATCCCGACGTTGTTGTAGTTTCCGGCCGCCTCGAACGGATTCAGTCGAATGCAGCGCCTGAATTCCTCCAGGGCAAGCTCCGGTTGATTCACCGCCACATACCAATTCCCCAGATTGGTTCGGGCAGTCGCCTCCTCGTACGGACCCCTGGCCATCTGAAGCGCCCGCAGATAACAGACCAACGCATCCTCCAGTTCCTGCCGACCTTCGTACTCCAGCCCGAGGTTGTTCCAGGACATGCAACTGTTCGGCGCCTTGGCCACCGCCTCTTTCCAAAGAGTGAAGTTGTCCCCCCAGATGAGATTTCGCCGCACCGTCGCGACAGACAGCACCCCCAGTAACAGAAAGCACACCACGATGATTGCGGATTGCGGATTGCGGATTGCGGATTTAAATCGGAGATCGAAAATAGAAAATCGAAAATTTGCAAGGGCCTGAAGGATCGCCGGCAGGCCGAGGGCGAATCCCAGCGTGGGCAGGTAGGCGTGGTGCTCCGACACGACCAGGTTGAGCGACGAAGCGACCGCGATCGGCAGGAAGGTGACCGCCGCCCACGCAAGAGCGAATGTCAGACCCGGCATCCGCTTTCGCCCCCTCCATCCGGCCCAAGCCAGAACCGCCAGCATCCCCAACGAGACCCAGGGCCAAATCCCTTCTCCCGTCGGCTGCGGATGCACAATGCTCTGGTTCACCGGCCAACAGAAAAGCCGGAGGTAAGTCAGGATTCCCTCCAACTGCATCCGGACATTCTCGGCCCAGGGACGCAGCGGATAGACCACCCCGACCGCTCCGATCAGATGCTTACGCCAAAGGAGATAGCCCACTGTCAAAAGCAGGAAGGGAGCCAGTCGGAGTACCCGTGGGTCGATCGTCGATCGTCGATCGTCAATCGTTAACTGTCTGAGTCGCCATTCAATGAGTAAGAGAAGACCGGGGAGGGTGACCGCGATCTCTTTGGACCCCAGCGCCAACCCATAAGCAAGTAAGGAAGCCGCTAAAGGGACTATCCCCCTAGGGACTGTCCCCCTAGGGACTGTCCCCCTAGGGACTGTCCCCCTAGGGACTGTCCCCGAAGGGGCCCCCTTAGAGAGGAGCGCTGAAGGGGACTGTCCC
>CAZRTR010000031.1:0-19831 GCA_964603095.1 uncultured Planctomycetia bacterium | reverse complement strand
CCTCGTGCACTACCAGAAGATCGTCGTCGCTCTCAAGGAGACCATCCGCCTTATGCAGGAGATTGATGAGGTCATCGAGAAGCACGGCGGGTGGCCGGGAGCGTTCCAGACTGGGTCCGCGGAAAAGACGGGTGCTCGGGTGATCCCGTTCCATCCGCGGGTCATCGAGCCCAAACCCGAGGAGCGCTACGTCACCTGCGTTCCGCTCATCCCGCTCAAGGCCGCAGCGGGTGCTTTCGGACACCCGCAGCGCGTCGAGGAGGACGGGGTCGAATGGGTCGAGGTCAAGACGAAGCGGCGTCTGCGATCGGGAATGTTCGTCGCCCAGGTAGTTGGCAAGTCGATGGAACCCGCCATCCCCGACGGATCGTATTGTCTCTTCGCTACACCGGTTGAGGGGACTCGGCAGGGCAAGACGGTGCTCGTCCAGCTCCGCGATGCCTCCGACCCAGAAACCGGCCAGCGATACACTGTGAAGCGCTACGAGAGCGAGAAGGCGACGCAAGGGGACTCCTGGCGCCACGAGCGCATCACGCTCAAGCCCGTGAACACCGACTTCAAGCCGATCGTCCTGGACAGCGCGGACGAGGAGCAACTCCAAGTGGTCGCCGAGCTTGTCGAGGTACTCTCGGAGGGTGAAGCGAATGCGTCGGAGTATGGGAAAAAGCCTAAAACCCCTACCAGCAAGGCTACTGGTGACCTATTTGAGAGAGAACCTTATGAACAATCTCGTTAGGAGGTCCGCTGTTCTCTACGCCCGAGTGTCGAGTAAGGAGCAGGAACAGGAGGGCTTCTCCATCCCCGCCCAGTTGAAGCTGCTCAAGGAGTACGCCGCCAAGGAGGGCTTTGAGATCGTCCGGGAGTTCGTGGATGTGGAGACAGCGAAGCAGGCGGGGCGGACGGCGTTCGGGGAGATGGTGGGGTTCCTCAAGGAGAGCCCATCCATATGGAGTTGGCCCCTCGCTGAGTTTACACTGAGCGCAGCGAAGTGCTCGGGATTTTTCTGGAACTGTGCACCTCCGGTGCACGAAAAACTTCAAGTTGTCCTGTAACACTCCCAGGTGTCCAGTGACGCTCCTGTTCGTCGCGTCACCGGATTTTTCTAAACTGGGCGACCTAAAGGTCGCCTCAGAAGCTTCAGGGAAACTGCCCCGCTAGGACTCGAACCTAGACAAGCAGATCCAGAATCTGCTGTGCTACCATTACACCACAGGGCAATAGATCTTTGAGAAGAGGCCGCTCTTAAGAATTATAGCTTCGGAAGCGGACAAGCTCAATGAATCGGGCGGCTTCCTCTGATACAGACTGATATCCACAACAGGCCGAGTCTCTCCGCCGCCGCTCAATATGGCCCTCACCTCAGATCAGCTCGACAAGCTGTTCGCTTCTGGCGATTGGCCTTGCCGCGATTCCACGGCCGATGTCCTGCCCAGAAGGGCATGGGGACTCTAGGGGGTTCCTAGGATAGATTCAATCGCAAATTTCTCCGAGAACGGGTTTAGAAAACGGACCCCCTCTGCATCAAGCCCATCCTGGAAGTCTTCGCTTAAAACCAACGGCGCTTGATTCAACAACGCCGTCGCCCATATCTGGGCATCCCAATAAGAGAACCGGTAATCTTTCACGCCTCTGACAGCTTCCACCAAGACCATCTCCGTCACTAGAGCAACAGGCCAGGCTTCCAACAATTCCCGAACCCTCCTGGCCGCATCTTCCACAGACATCGGATGACGAATCCGCCGGGTCACCGCATGGAAGAACTCTCCCACGACCTGCGTACTGAGCAATCCCCTTCCGACGTCGGAGACCGACCCCAGCAGATCGATCGAGCGCCTCTGTTTGGTGGAATGGGATGGATCGACGGCATAAACTAGGATGTTCGCATCCAAGAAGACCTTACTTGGCATGATGCCGGTCCCACCGATCGTAAAGTTCTTCTCGCGTCCACGCTCTGGGAGCTGCCGCGCCAGGTTTGGCCATCCTGTACTTCAGGATGTATCGCTTGAACTCCCCCCATGCCTTCAGGCTCTGTTGACGAGTCACCTCTACCTGCGAACACTGGTCGATCCCCCGACGGATCAACTCCGCCTCGGAAACGCCGAGCCGCTGGCTGAGCCGTTTGAGCAGGGCCTCCTGCCGATCTTCGATATAGATCTGCTTTCGTACCATGGGGTTAACCTCCTGTATACATCTACATTAATGTATACCACATCTCCCCGGCCAAGTCAAGGGGGGAGAGGAAAAAACAGAGGGTTAGGGGGTGCAGAGGGAAGTTGCGGCGCGGCGAAGGCGCTTGAGGGTCCGATCCTTGCCGGCCACCTCCAGGAGGTGGAAGAGGGAGGGCCCGTCGGAGCGGCCGGTGACCGCCACCCGGGCCGGATGAATCAGGTCGGCCGCCTTGACTTTGAGCTCCTCGGCTAAGGCGCGGCAGGCCGACTCGATGGAGCCCACATCCCATGCGGGAAGCTTCTCCAGTCGGTCGGCAAAGGTGGCCAGGCGACTCGCGGTGTTCGGTTGCTTCAAGCGCAACTGAACCGCCTCCGGATCGAAAGGAACCTCCTCGGTAAACAGCCCCTGCGCCTGGCGGCAGAAGTCCTCGATCGTCTCGACCCGCTCCTTGTACAGCTCCACCACCCGCCCCACCCAAACTGGATCCAGAGCCTGCCCTGAGCCTGTCGAAGGGTTGGTCCACCAGCCCCGCTCCTTGAGATGCTCCTGCACCAGGGGGAGCAGGACCTCCAAGGAGGCCTCCTTCAGGTACTGGCTGTTCATCCAGGAGAGCTTCGTCAGGTCGAAGACGGCGCCGGTCTTGCCGACGCGGGTCAGGTCGAATTCCTGGACGATCTGGTCGATCGAGAGGATCTCCCGGTCCTCCCCCGGAGACCAGCCCAGAAGCGACAGGAAGTTGACCACCGCCTCAGGGAGATACCCGATCTTCCGGTACTCGTTCAAATTGGTGGCTCCGTGCCGCTTGGAGAGGCGGGAGCGGTCCGACCCAAGGATCAAGGGGATGTGAACGAACTGGGGGGGCTCGAGCTTGAGCGCCTGGTAGAGAAGGAGCTGCTTCGGGGTGTTGGAGATATGGTCGTCCCCACGGATCACGTGGCTGATCTTGAACTCGGAGTCGTCCACGACACAGGCGAAGTTGTAGGTGGGGGTGCCGTCGCTCTTGATCAGGACCTGATCCTTGACCTCCAGGGTGTTGACCTGGATCTTTCCGTGGATCAGGTCGTCGAAGGAGATCGCCTGGCCCGGCGTCACCTTGTAGACGAGCGCCTGGCCGTCCCGGTAGGCGGTCCCTTCCGACAACAGCTTCTCCGCCGCGGCCCGGTAGACGGCGAGTCGCTTGCTCTGGAACTCAATCTCCCCGTCCCAGCTCAGGCCCAGCCAGCGCAAGGAATCGAGGATCTCCTCCAGGAACTCCGGCTTGGAGCGGACCTGGTCGGTGTCCTCGATCCTCAGGAGGAACTGGCCCCCATGATGCCGGGCGAAGAGCCAGTTGAACAGGGCCGTCCGGGCGGAACCGACGTGTAAGAACCCGGTCGGAGACGGGGCAAATCGGACTCGGACCATGGTTAGTCCACCTGCTCGTGCTTCGACAAGCTCAGCACGAACGGTGACCCCATAGCATCATGACTTCTCTTGTTCCGCTTCGTAGTCGCCGGAGGCGGTCTCCCGCAGACGCTGGCGGACTTCGTCGAAGAGGCGGGTCTCCAGCTTGCCGCCGGTCGATTTGACCAGAACCTCCACCTTCTTGGCAGCCGACTCGAGCGACTTCTTGCACTCCCGCACGAGGGCCACCCCCTCCTCGAACCGCTTCAGACGGGTCTCGAGGGGCAGCTCGGTCGCCTGCATCTCCTCGACGATCGCCTCCAGCCGATCCAACGAATGTTCGAACGTTCCCTTCGCTGCTTTGGTCGCCATGTTACCTCCTGATGGGGTCAGACCCCGATGGGCTCACGGTCGTAAGCGCAGCGGGGTCTGACCCCTTTTGGATTTCTTCCACGCGGCTGCTCAGTTTGCCTCGGTGAAGCCGTGTTTGTATCAGGTCCCCCGGCTGGACGGCGCCGGCCTCCTTCAGGATCTTGCCTTGAGAGTCGAAGGTGATCGAGTAGCCCCGCTCCAGGACCGCCAACGGGCTTAAGGCGTTCAGCCGCCCGGCCAGGCCGTGAACCTGAGCAGTGAGCTGATCGATCCGATGGACAATCCCGGTTTCCAGAGCCCGCTGCAGGCGATGGAGCCGCTCCGCTTGATGGAGGATCACCGCCTGGGGAGAGCAGGCCATCAGTTCCCCCTGGAGGATCTTGAGCCGATGGACCGCGGAAAGGAGCGGATGCTCCAGACCTTCGAGGAGCGCCTGCTCCTTCTCCTGGATCTGCTCCTCCAGCTCCTTGATCCATTCCTCCGGCTTGGAAAAGGCCGGATCCTCGAGAATCGCCAGCAGCCGGTCGAGCGCCGCCCGGCGCTGGGCCAGCACCAGCTCCGCCGCTTTGGTCGGGGTCGGGGCCCGGAGGTCGGCCACGAAATCGGCGATGGTGAAATCCCTCTCGTGCCCGACGGCGGAGATGATCGGGATCCGGGAGGAGGCGATCGCACGGGCCACCGTCTCCTCGTTGAAGGCCCACAGGTCTTCGAGAGAGCCCCCGCCCCGCCCGACGATCAGAAGGTCCAGATCATCAAATCGGTTCAGATCCTGGATCGCTTGGACGAGCGCCTCGGCCGAGCCGTTGCCCTGAACGCGGACTGGGCGCAGGAGAACCTGGACGTTCCCCTGCAGGATCTTCAGGATGTCCTGGATCGCGGCGCCGGTCGGAGAGGTGACGATCCCGACCCTTTCCGGGAAGGCCGGCAGGGGGCGCTTGCGCTGCTCGTCGAACAGCCCCTCCTTCTCCATCCTTTGCTTCATCTGCTCGAAGGCCAGCTGCAGGGCCCCGATCCCCTTCGGTTCGATCTGCTCGACGTAAAGCTGGTAATCCCCCCGCTGGGGATAGACGCTGATCCGTCCCAGGCAGATCACCTGAAGGCCGTGATCCAGGTTGAACCGGACCCTCTCCCGGGCGTCGCGCCAGACCACGCACTTGATCAGGGCCTGGGAATCTTTTAAGCTGAAGTACATGTGGCCCTTGGCGGAGATCGTCGGCTGGGAAACCTCTCCCTGCACCCAGACGGCGGCGAAGGCCTGCTCAAGCAGCCCCTGGATCTGCGCCGTCAGCTCGGTGACGGTGTAGATCCGGCGGGGCTGAAGGTCCGGCGGGGGGAAATCCTCCATCGGCGCTTCCAGCTCCGGCGAAGGATCGGCGAAGGGGTTTTTTAACGAATAGTGGCGCGTCCGCATCCCTACCTAAAATTCCAGGAAGCCGTTGGCCTTCAAGCTCAGGCCCCCTTCCCGCCCGATGATCAGATGGTCCAGCACCGGGATCCCGAGAAGTTTCCCCGCCTCGATGAGACGGCGGGTCAGCTCCAGATCCTCGCGGCTGGGGGTCGGGTCGCCGGAGGGATGGTTGTGGGCCAGGATGACGGCCGCCGCCCCGGCGGTGATCGCCTCCAGGAACGTCTCGCGCGGATGGACGATGCTGGCCTCGAGGGACCCGACCGAAACCTCCGCCACCCGGATCACCCGATGGCGGGAATCGAGCAGCAGTGTGACGAAATGCTCCTTGCGCCGGCCGGCCAGATGGCGCCGGGCCTGGCGCAGCGCCGCCTCCGGGGTACCGATGGAAGCGGTGGCGGGAGCGGGAGGAATCTCCACCCGGCGGCTCAGCTCGCAGGCCGCCTTCAAGGCGCTGGCCTTGGCCAGCCCCATCCCACGGATGGCGGCCAGCTCCTCCAGCGGGGCCTGGACGATTCCGTGCAGGTCCCCGAAGCGGCTGAGCAGCCGTTGGGCTGTGGTGATCACCGATTCCCCGGAGAATCCGCGCCCCAACAGGCAGGCCAGCAGCTCCTGCTGGGAGAGGGCCCCCGCCCCCAAGGCGGCCAGGCGCTCCCGGGGCCTCTCCGTGGAGGGAAGGTCTTTCACGGTGAGGGAGGCGCGGGGTCTAGAGCCGGATTCACTCACCGAACTTCTCCTGGACCCGCTCGATCTTCAAGGCCTTTCCGGTTTTCTCGTCCACCTCGACGATCGCCCCGCAGAGAATCACGTTGCCTTCCGCCACCTCGTAACGGTTCGGCATGCCGGTCAAAAACTTCGCCAGGACCGGCTCGACCTTGCGGCCGATCACCGAATCGTACGGGCCGGTCATGCCGAGATCGGTCAGATAGGCGGTCCCCTTGGGCAGGATCCGCTCGTCGGCCGTCTGGATGTGGGTGTGGGTTCCGACGACGGCGCTGACCTTCCCATCCAGGAACCAGCCCATCACCACCTTCTCCGAGGTGGCCTCGGCGTGCATGTCGACGATGATGACCGGCGTCTGCCTGCGCAGCTCCTCGACCCAGCGGGTCCCGACCCGGAACGGATCGTCCAGCTCCTCCACCCCCATGAAGACCCGGCCCAGAAGATTCATCACCCCTACCTTGGCCCCGTTCCTCGTCGAGTAGACCGACGCCCCCAGCCCCGGGGTGCCGGGCGGATAGTTGGCCGGTTTCAGAAGGCGGGGCTCCTGGTCTATGTAGGGGCCGATCTCCCGGAATTTCCAGATATGCTGGCCGCTGGTCAGCATGTCGACGCCGGATTCCAGCAGCTCCTGGGCGGTGCGGGGAGTCACCCCGGCGCCGCCGGCCACGTTCTCGCAGTTGGCGATGACAAAGTCGATCTTGTGCCGCTGCCTCAAGATCGGCGCCAGCGCCTTGACCGCGTTGCGGCCCGGCGCTCCGACGATATCTCCGATGATTAATATTTTCATTCCGTGATCACCCGCGAAACCGGTTCATCGTGCGGCTCCCAGGGGAGTTTCTCCACCACCTGGAACCGGAAGGCCAGCCCCACCCGAGGGATCTTTTTCGGCGCCTTCTCCAAAAATCGGTCGAAGTATCCCCCGCCCCGGCCCAGGCGCCCCCCCTTCCTGTCGAACCCGATCCCCGGAACCAGGATCAGGTCCAGCTCCGAGGGACGGATCCGGCGCCCCGCCGCCGGCTGCGGGATCCCGAAGGGGCCTTTCGCACGCAGGTCCCGATCCGGGTCGGTGATCTCAACGGCGACGATCCTTTTCCTCCGGGGGTCGGTCACCGGGACCGCCACCCGTTTGCCGTCGGCCAGGGCTTGATACAAAATCGGGCGGGTCTCCACCTCCCCGTCGAAGGCCACGTAGCACAACAGACGCTTGGCCTTCCGGTAAAGGGGGAGGCGTTTCAGACGCCGCCCGATCGCCCGACTCTTGGCTAGACGCGCCTTCGGCGTCTGCCGGCGAAGATGCCCCAGCAGAAGCCGGCGCAACCGGGACTTCGTCATATTTTTTTTCAGAATAGCACAGCCGGAGAGAAAAAGCTACGAAGGGTTCGGGGTGGACATCAGATCCTTAAACTGCTGCTCCTCTTCAGGGGTGAGGGGACGGCCGAGGCGCTCCAGGTCTTCCACCTTCCAGTCGTAGGAAGGAGTTTCACTCGATTCCGTATACTCTAAAGGAAATTCCTCCGTCCCCATCCCATCGGTGGGCTCTGCCTCTTCCATGAGAGAAGGAAGGGCATACGGGCTTGGTTCGGCGGAATAGACGGGGGGCGCCGCTGGTTTATCCGGCAATCCGTACAGGTCGGTCTTGTCGGCGTTGTACGGCTCCGTCATGACCGCTCCGTCTGGGACCATGTCCCACTCGCTTTTCGCCCAACCGATCCCGGCCCCAGACACGACCAGAAGCCCCGCAGCCGCGATGACCCAAATGCGTTTTTGCATCGTTTCCCTCCTCATCGAGCCCAAGTCTACCTGATCTCCTTGAAAAAAAACAAGGGGCAAGGTCCCTAAATATGGAAGGTGTACCGATGCTGAAATCCGGAGGGAACCCGCTCCTGGGCCTGGGCCGCCAGTTGCTCCAGGGTGGTGGCCTTCAGCGTCGACTGGACCGCCGACTCCACCTGGCGCCAGACCGATTCGGCCGGATCAGGGACAGTCCCCTTTGGATCTGCCTGCTGGTAGGGGGGCGGGGACAGTCCCTTTAGTTCAACGCCTTGAAAGATCTCGCTGACCGGGATCTGGGAGGGATGGCGGCTCAAACGGTACCCGCCCCGCGGCCCCCGCTCCGCCACGACCAGCCCCTTGCGGCGCAGTCGATTGAGCAGCTGCTCCAGGTACCGCAGCGGGATCCGCTGCCGCCGGGCGATCTGGGCGACCGTGACCGGGCTGGATGCCCGATGAAGGGCCAGGTCCACCAGCGCCTTGAGTGCGTATTGGAATCGACTGGAAGGCCGCATCAGAACTCCTCGAAGTACGGGTCGATGCTCAGGTACCGTTCCCCCGTGTCCGGCAGCATCACCACCACCGTTTTTCCCGCGCCCAACCGCTGCGCCACCTTCAACGCCGCCCAGACCGCCGCCCCGGCGGAGAGCCCCGCCAGGATCCCCTCCTCCTTCGCCAGGCGCCGGGCCATCGTGTAGGCCTCCATATCCTCCACCGGGATGATCTCGTCGATCAGAGACCGGTCCAGAACCTCCGGGACGAACCCGGCCCCGATCCCCTGGATCCGATGGTGCCCGGGTGGCTTACCGGACAGGACCGCTGAAGAGCTTGGCTCCACCGCCACGACAAGGATCTGGGGATTGCGCTTCTTCAGGATCTCCCCCACCCCGGTGATCGTGCCGCCGGTTCCGACCCCGGCGACAAAAGCGTCCAGATGGCCGTCGGTCGCCTTCAGGATCTCCTGGGCGGTCGTCTGCCGATGGATCCGGGGGTTGGCCGGGTTGGCGAACTGGTGCGGCATGAACGATCCCGGCAGTGAGGCGGCCAGCTCTCGGGCCTTCTTGACCGCTCCCGCCATCCCCTCCGGCGCCGGGGTGATCACCACCTCCGCCCCGAACCGCTCCAGTAAGCTGACCCGCTCCGTGCTCATCCCTTCCGGCAGCGTCAGGATCAGCCGATACCCCCGGACTGCCGCCACCATCGCCAGACCGATCCCGGTGTTGCCGCTGGTCGGCTCCACGATCGTGCCCTTGGGTGGAAGCAGGCCCCGCTCCTCCGCGTCCTGAATCATGGCGAAGGCGATCCGGTCTTTCACCGATCCTCCCGGGTTGAACGCCTCCAGCTTGGCCCAAATCCGGGCCATCGACGGATCGACCACCTTGGACAGCTCCACCATCGGAGTCTCTCCGATCAGCTCCAGAATCGATTTGGCGACCCCTCGTCTGTTCACAGCCGCTCCAGAACCTCCCGATGGGCCTTGACGGTGGCGCTCAACTCCTTCGATCCATGCGCTGTGGAGAGGAACCAGCCCTCGAAGGCCGAGGGGGGAAGGTAGATTCCCCGCTCCAACATTCCCCGGAAATAACGGGCGTACCGGGCCGAATCGCACCCCCGGGCATCCTGGGCATCCCGCACCGGCCTTCCGGAGAAGAAGAGAGAGAGCAGCCCCCCCACCTGATGAACCTGAATCGGAATCCCCCGCTCCTTTCCTGCACGGACCAGATCCTCTCGAAGCCGACGGCCTTTCTCCTCCAGCCGCCGGTAAGCGCCGGCTGTTCTGAGAACTCGCAGCGTCGCCAGTCCCGCAGCCATCGCCACCGGATGCCCGGCCAACGTCCCGGCCTGATAGACCGGCCCGGAGGGGGCGACCCTGCGCATCAGCCGGCGGCTCCCTCCATACGCCCCGACCGGAAATCCGCCGCCGATCACTTTGCCCAACACCGTCAGGTCGGGCCGAACACCGTAACATCGCTGCGCCCCACCGTACGCCACCCGGAACCCGGTGATCACCTCATCGAAGATCAGCAGGATCCCGGCCTTCCGGGTCAAGGCCCTCAATGCCTGCAGGAATCGATTCTCCGGCGGGATCACCCCGATGTTGGCCAAGACCGGCTCCACCAGCAGGCAGGCGAGCGTCTTCCCATGGCGGCGGATCGCCCGTTCCACCGCATCGGTATCGTTGAACGAAACGGTGATCGTATCCCGCGTCACCGAGCGAGGGACTCCGGGGGAGGCGGGGATTCCCAGCGTCGCCATGCCGGAGCCGGCCTTCGTCAGCAGGGCATCCAGATGGCCGTGGTATCCCCCGTCGAACTTCAGGATCTTCCGTCGGCCGGTGGCGGCCCGGGCCAGGCGGACCGCGCTCATCACCGCCTCGGTCCCGGAGGAGACGAACCGGACCTGCTCCATCGACGGAATCGCCCGCACGATCTCCCGGGCCAGCGCCGTCTCCCAGGGAGTGGGGGTCCCGAAGGTGGTGCCCCGCTTCAACGCCTCCTCCACCGCCTGGAGCACCGCCGGATGCCGATGCCCCAGAATCAACGCTCCCCAGGAGCCGACGTAGTCGATGAAGCGGTTGCCCTCCACATCCCAGAGGAACGGACCCTGCCCCCGATCGACGAAGAAGGGGCGTCCCTGGACGGCCCGGAAGGAGCGTACCGGGGAATTGACCCCGCCCACCAGATACCGCTGGGCCTTTTTCCAGCAAGCCGCGTTGGTCAATCCCGCAGCCATCGGGCCAGCTCCTTCGCGTAATAGGTGATGATCAGATCCGCCCCCGCCCGCTTGATCGCCGTGGCGATCTCCAGGACCAGCCGCTTCTCCTCCACCCAACCTTTGGACACCGCCGCCTTGATCAGGGAATACTCGCCGCTCACTTGATACGCGGCGGTGGGCCAATGGAACGTCTCCTTGATCTTGGCCAACACATCCAGGTAGGCGCAAGCCGGTTTGACCATGAGCAGATCGGCCCCTTCCTGGATGTCGAGCGCCGCTTCCCGCAGCGCCTCCTCGATATTCGCGGGGTCCATCTGGTATCCTCGCCGATCCCCAAACTTCGGGGCCGACTCCACCGCTTCCCGGAACGGGCCGTACAGGGCGGAGCAATACTTCACGGCGTAGCTCATGATCGGAACCTGGGAGAATCCCTGCTCGTCCAGCCCCTTTCGGATCGCCCCCACCTGGCCGTCCATCATCGCGGAGGGGGCGACCAGGTCGGCCCCGGCCCGCGCGTGGGAGACGGCGATCTCGCTCAATCGTTCCAGCGTCGCGTCGTTGTCCACATGGGACTGTCCCCGCCTTAGCACCCTTTGAGCTGCGCCTCGAAGGGGACTGTCCCCGCTTTGCAATACCCCGCAGTGCCCGTGGGAGGTGTACTCGCACAGGCAGACATCGGTCATCACCGCCAGGGTCGGCGCCGCCCTCTTGATCGCCTGGACCGCCTGCTGGATCACTCCCTCCGAAGCCGAGGCGCCGGTCCCCTGGGGATCTTTCTTCTCCGGGATCCCAAAGAGGAGCGCTGCCGTGACCCCGGCCTTCTCAAGCTCCTTCGCCTCCTTCACCGCCTCCTGCACGTTCAGCCGGGAGATTCCCGGCATCGAGGGGATCGGCCGGCGGCGTTTCCCGCTCAACGTGACGAACAGCGGAGCCACCAACTGCTTCGGGCTGACCGTCGTCTCCTGGATCATGCTTCGCAGCGCCGGGCTGCTTCTCAACCGCCGCGGCCGATAGGCCGGAAAGCGGGCCCGCATCAGCTCATCACCTCCACCAGCGTCGACACCAATCCCTCCACGGTCCAGGATCCTTTCGGGAGATGGAATCTCCGGATCCCGGCCGCCTTTAACGCCCTGGCCGTCTCCGGGCCGATGGCGACCACCTTCGCCCCATCGAGGGCTAAGCGGATCGGAAGATGGGCCTCCTTCAGCGCCTGAACAAATCCCCGGACGGTGGAGCCGGAGGTGAAGGTGACCGCGTCGATGCCGGCCACGGCCCGCTTGACCCGAGGCGCGGAGAGGGTCGGGCTCACGGTTTCGTACAGCACCCGCTCCTCGACGATCGCCCCCCGCCGCCGCAAGAATCGGGCCAGCTCATCCCCCCGCCCTAAGTTCGATCGGGGGATGAGGATCCTATTGCCCCGGATCGGAACCCGGCGAAACGTCTCCCGGATCCCGTCGGTGGAGAAGAGCTCCGGAACAAGATCCACCTTCAGCCCCACGGCCCGGACCGCCTCGGCGGTCCGGGGCCCGATGGCGCAGATCTTCCCCCGGATCCGATCGCGCAGCTTCACCCCGACCCGGCGAGACAGCCGGTCCAGGATCTCCACCCCGTGATGGCTGCTGAACAGGATCCAGTCGTGCTCCGGGATGCTCTCCAGGATCTCGCGGGCCTGCGACCGGCTGATCCTCGTCGGGCGGATCGCAATCGTCGGAAGGGCCGCGCATCGGGCCCCCAGCCGCTTTAAGACGGCAAACAACCCGGCCGAGTCGGAGATCGGCCGGGTCACCAGGATCTTCTTCCCCTGAAGGGGCTGAGCCCGGCGGCTCGCGCTGCCGCGCTCCCCGCACTTCCTTCGCCGACCACGCCTTCGGCGTGGTGCCCGGCTCGGTCGGAACCGCCGGGAGAGTCGAACCACCTCTCCGACGATCGCCACCACCGGAGGTTGGAACTCCGGGCGGGATCCCAAGTCCTTCTCCAGCGATCCCAAACGGCTGATCAGAATCTCCTGCTGCGGGAGAGTGGCCCATCGGATCAGCGCCACCGGTGTCGAAGCCGGCCGGCCGCCCCGGATCAGCCGCCGGGCGATCTGAGGGAGGGCCGCCCTCCCCATCAGGATCACCAGGGTGTCGGCCCCCTTGGCCAGATGCTCCCATCGAACCGACGGTGTTTTGCCCAGCGCCTGCTGGCCGGTCACCACCGCCACGCTGGAGCTGTACCGCCGATCGGTCAATGGAATCCCGGCCGCGGCCGCCGCAGCCCAGACGGAACTGACGCCGGGGACGATCTCGAACCGGATCCCGGCCCGGGTCAGCGCCTCCAGTTCCTCGGAGATCCTTCCGAATAAGGCGGGATCCCCTCCCTTCAACCGGACGACGACCCGATGCCGCCGGGCCTTCTCGACCAATAGCCGATTGATGACCTCCTGCGCTCCAGGGACTGTCCCCTTTAGATCGCCTCTCAGAGGACGCTGCTTCGGGGACAGTCCCTGTGGCTCCTGGGGGGACTGTCCTTTGCCGACGTCAATCTTCTCGCAGCCGGGCCGGGCCAACTTCAGAAGCTCCTCTCCCACCAGCCGATCATAGATCAGGCAGTCGGCCCTGCGGAGAAGCTCCTCACCCCGTCGGGTGATCAGCCCCGGATCCCCCGGCCCCGCCCCCACCAGATAGACGGTGCTCATCCCTTTTTCTCCGCCCAAGAACCGTACAGCAATCGATCCGCTCCGGCCGCCCGCAAATGACTGGCCAGATCCTTCCCTAACTTCTCCGCCGCTTGGGCGGAACCGACGATCTGCTCCCGGATCGCCTTGCGCCCATCCGGAGACAAGACCACCGCCGACATCGAAAGATTCTCCCCCTGAACCTTGGCCAACGCCCCCATCGGAACCTGGCATCCGCCTCCCAAGGCCTTCAGCAGGGCCCGCTCCGCCTTCACTTCCAGATCGGAATCCGGATCATTCACCGCTTCAACGAACCGGACCACCTCCCGGTCCTCCTCCCGAACCTGAATCCCCAGCGCCCCCTGCCCAGGGGCTGGCAGCATCTGGTCGGTGGAGATCCTCTCGCTGATCCGGTCCTGCAGCCCCAGCCGGATCAGCCCGCAGGCGGCCAACAGCAGCGCCCCGCACTCCCCCGCCTCCAGTTTCTTCAGCCGCGTGTCGACGTTTCCCCGGATCGGGACCGGCTCCAAATCGGCTCGAAGGCGCTTCAGCTGCGCCTGCCTCCGGAGCGAGCTGGCTCCGACGGTCGTCTTCTCCGGAAGATCCTTGACCGTTCCTCCGCCGCGGGCGACCAACGCGTCCCTCGGATCCTGGCGCGGCAGGATCGCCGCCAACCTTAAACCCGCCGGAAGCTCCGCCTGCAGATCCTTCACCGAATGGACCGCCAGATCGATCCGGCCTTCCAGCAGCGCCTCCTCGATCTCCTTGACGAACAACCCCTTCACAGGGACTGTCCCCGCCCTGTCGCCAGGGACTGTCCCCGCCCTGTCGCCCCCTGAGATGCGATTCCAAGGGGACTGTCCCTTCTCCGAAAGGTACAGCCCCCCCGTAAAGTCGTCCCCGCTGGTCTTCAAGATCACCAGCTCGCAGGTCAGCCCCGGGTGGGCCTTCTCCAACGCTTGCTTTGCCTCGTTCGCCTGGGCCAGCGCGAGTTGGGAGCCCCGGGTGCCGATGCGTAGGTTAGCCCTCAACGAATTCCTCTTCGGTGACATGCCCGTCCCGGACCTTAAAGGCCCGTGCCTTCGGCCGACCCATTTCCTTCAGCGTCACCAGCACGTAATGGCCGTCGAAGAAATCCTGCACCGCCGTCGCCCGGTCGACGTCCCGGCGCGAGGGATACGCCTCCGTCGCCACGTGGGAATGGTAGATCGCCAGCTGCTCCATCTTTTCTTTCCGAAGTCTGCGCTGAATTTCCATCTGCTCTTTCGGATCCATCTCGTAGCTGGAGGGGCTGGCGTGGACGTTGGCCATCGGGATCGCCTTCATCGCCGTTGTGTTTTTCCCGGCCAGAATCCCGCAGGCCTCGTTCGGGTAATCCCGCTTGCAATGGGCAATCATCTCCTCCAACGCCGCCGAGGCGATCTTCAGCATCAGGCCGTTCCCCAGCGGGTGCGCACCACCTTCTCCAGCCGCCGGAAGACCAGGTGATCCACCCCCAAGCTGATCACCGCGATGATCACCATAAAGGCCAGGATCTGGTGCAGGTCCCGCTGTTTCGCCACCCGATTGAGCACCTCCCCCATCCCCCGCAGCGACCCGACCATCAGCTCCCCGGCCATCAGGGCCCGCCAGCCGAAGGCCCAGGCCAGCCGCAGGCCGTCCACCATCCGAGGGATCGCCGAGGGAACCACCACATGCCAGAAGATCTGAATCCCTCGCGCCCCCATCGTCCGGGCCGCCCGCAGCAACAAAGGGGGGACCTCCTTGATGCCGGAGCTGGTGTTGACCATGACGATGCCGGTCGCCCCCAGCAGAATGGTGAAGATCACCGCCTTCCCGTTGAGCCCGAACAGCAGGATCGCCAGCGGCACCCAGGCAGCCCCCGGCATCGCGTGCAGCGCCATCGCCAGGGTGCCGAACAGCTCGTCGAGCCAACGGAAACGGCCCAACAGAAGCCCGGTCCCGATCCCCAGGAGAAACACCCCGGAGAAACCGACCGCCATCCTGAGCAATGATCTGGCCAACGCCTCCAGAATCTGCGGATCCCTCAGGTGCGCTCCGGTCAGCCGGAGAATGGCCCAAGCCGAGGGGATCCAGGGGGAAACCTTAGATAGAGTCTCCCACGCCGCGAGGAGAACCGCCCACAGCGCTATCTTTTTTGACCAGGTAATCCAGATCCTCATCCTTGACAACCTTCGCAATCTCCTCCTGTAAGCCCAACAGAATCCTCTGCTGAATCACGATCAGGTGCGGGTCCGACTCCCGACGGGGACGGGGCAGATGGATCGCGTACCCCTTCTTGATCCTCCCCGGGCGCGCGGAGATCGTCAGCACCTTGTCCCCCAGAACGGTCGCCTCCCGCACGTTGTGCGTGACAAAGAAGATGGTTTTCCGGGTCTGCTGCCAGATCTCCAGAAGCTCCTGGTGCAACAGGTGCCTCGTCTGGGCGTCCAGGGCGGCGAACGGTTCATCCATGAGGAGAACCTTCGGGTCCATCGCCAGCGCCCGGGCGATCGCCACCCGCTGCTTCATCCCTCCGGAAAGCTGGTGGGGATAAAAATCGGCGAATCGGCTTAAGTGGACCATCTTCAGATACTCGGCCGATCGGGCCCGGCGCTCCTCGATCGGGACGCCCAGCATCTTCAAGCCGAACTCCACGTTGTTCCGGACGGTCAGCCACGGAAACAACGCCGCTTCCTGGAACACCACCACCCGGTCCCTCCCTGGCCCGGCGACAGGAGTCCCGTCGAGCAGAACCTGCCCGGAGGTCGGTTTCTCCAGGCCGGCGATCAGGTGGATCAGGGTCGACTTGCCGCAGCCGGAAGGGCCGACGAGCACGACGAACTCCCCTTCCTCGATGGTGAAGTTGATATCCTCCAGCACATCGATCGTCGCCCCGTTGTGGGAGAATCGCTTGCCGACCCGCTCAAGCCGAACCTGCATACGCCTCCTTCAGGATCTCCGCGATCTCCGGCCGGGTGAACTCCGGCGGCGGGGTCTTCCCCTCGCTCAACATCTGGCGCACCGCCGTCCCGCTTAAAGACACCCGCTCCGAGACCGGGTGCGGGCAGGTCCGGGGAGAACACATCCCCTGGCAGACCTTGCAGTAGAAGGCGTTGTCGAAGCAAAGGGGGGTCACCCCAAGCTCCTGTCGAGAAAAGCGGTTGAAGATCCGCTGCGCGTCGAACGGCCCGTAGAACTTCCCCACCCCGGCATGGTCCCGCCCGACGATGAAGTGGCTGCAGCCGTAATTCTGCCGGATGATCGCGTGGAAGATCGCCTCCCTCGGGCCCCCATAGCGCATCGCCGCCGGATTGACCACCAGCAGTACCCGGTCCCTCGGCAGGTACCCCTCCAACAGCGCCTCGTAGCAGCGCATCCGGACGTCGGCCGGGATATCGTCCCCCTTGGTCTTTCCCACCAGCGGGTGGATCATCAACCCGTCGGCGATCTCCAGGGCGCAGCGCAGCAGATACTCGTGCGCCCGGTGGATCGGGTTCCTCGTCTGGAACCCGACCACGCGGCTCCATCCTCTGCGCTCAAACTCCAGCCGGGTCTGGGCCGGGGTCAGCCGCTGGGAACGGAAGTCGTCGTGGCCCGGCAGGTTCAGGACCGAGACCCGGCCGCCCAGGTAGAAAGGCCCCTGCCCCATCACCCGGGCCACCCCCGGATGGCTCTCGTCGGTGGTGCCGTAGACCATCTTCGCTTCCACCGTCTTGTTGTACGGGAAAAGCTCCGGCTGATGGAGGACCGCCGCCACCTCCCCCGCCGGATCCTTGAGCGCCCAATCGGCCCCTTCCTTCCACCGGTCCGCCTCCTCCTGCGTTATTGACAGGGTGATCGGGATCGGCCAGACGGTTCCATCGGCCAGCCGCATCTGTCCCACCACCGAGTCGTAGTCGGCCTGGCCCAAGAATCCCTCCAGCGGTGAGATCGCCCCGATGCCGAACAGCTCGATGTCGGACAGCTCCCACTCATCCAGCGTCAGCGAGGGCAGATTCCGGGCCTGGTGCGCGAGATGCTCCTGCTCCGCGCCGGTGATGAGCCGCTCGACCATCCTCCCGCCGTGCAGGGTGATCAGTTCACTCATTCCCGCTTTCCAGCCGGCTGGCCGGTTCAATCCGGCTGGCCGGTTCCAGGAACTTCGCCAGCGCAGAGGATGTCCTCGTCCCCACCTGCCCGTCCGGCGACAGCCGGTTCGACCGCTGGAACTTCCTCACCGCCTCCTTCGTCTGGGGTCCTATCCTCCCGTCGATCGGCCCGGCGTAGAATCCAGCCGTCTTCAGGGCCTGTTGAATCTGGCGGTCCGACAGAGAGGCCACCTTCGAGTAGGATCCGGTCGCCTTCGCGGGTGCCGACGGTTTGGGCTGGGAAGATTCCAAGAGCCGTGTGGAGCGGGTCGCCTGCACCTCCGTCTCCAGGGCTCCCTGCCGTTGAGACACCTCCTCCACCTTCTGATTCAGATCTCCGATCTTCCCCTCCAGCGAAGCGACCTGCGACTTCAGCGCCTCCGTCTCCTGCGCCCGGGGCCCGATGTTCGTCGCGCATCCGGCCGCCAACAGTGCTAACAATCCCATCCACGCTACGGTCTGTTTCATCGTCTCCTCCCTTGTGAAAAAGGGTCAGGCACTTTTGTACATTCCAGACAGCTCGCGGGCACAAAAGAGCCCGACCCTATGATTTCGGCTTGACATGAAGGCCGCATTCCTTCTGCTCCGGCGTCTCCCACCACCAGCGCCCCGCCCGGATATCCTCCCCCGGCTTCACCGCTCTCGTGCAGGGGGCGCATCCGATCGACGGGTAGTTCAGGTCATGCAGCTTGTTGTACGGCACCCCGTTCTTGCGGATGTAATCCCAGGTCTGGTCGGTGGTCCAGTCGGCGATCGGATTGATCTTCACCATGTTCCGGTGTGCCGTGTCCAGCTCCACCTTAGCAAGCCCCGTCCGTGTCACCGCCTGCTCCCGGCGCAGCCCGGTGATCCAGGCATCCAGCTCCGACAGGGCCCGGTTCAGCGGTTCCACCTTCCGGATCCCGCAGCACTCCTTCCGGTTCTCGATCGACTTCCGGAAGGAGTAGAATCCCTTGTCCCTCTCCAGCTTCTCCACGGTTCCCCTGTCCGGAAAATAACTCTTGATCGAGACCCCGTACTTCTCCCGGATCCGGTCCATCACCTCGTACGTCTCCTCCGGCAGCCGGCCCGTGTCCAGGGTGAAGATCGTCACCTTCGGATTCACCTTGACCAGAAGGTCGATCACCACCGCATCCTCCGCCCCGAAGCTGGAGGCGAACCCGATCCTGGGAAAGAAGCTCTCCACCCCCCAGCGCAGGACCGCATCGGCGTTCTGCGGCTCCAGGGTTTTGGCGACCTCCGCGATGCTCGTCTCATCCCAAACCTGTGTGGCCATTCGTCCCTAAGCCCTCCCTGTTAAGCCCGCCAAAATAGGTTTGGCAAAGCTAAAAACTGCCACAATTCTTGACTCAAAAGATCAAGAATATCTCCAAAAATATACCGGGATTCCCCACCTCTGTCAACCGGAAAGTTACTCTAATGCGGATGGAATCCGATCCGTCGGCGAACCGGCTCAGGCGGGGTCATCAACCGCCGGATGGCATCGAACACCGCTCTAAACTGGGTGTCGTACTTCCGTTCCAGGGCCTCCAGCTTCCGGGCCAGATCCCGATGGGTCGCCAGGATCTGTCGGAGCTTGACGAATGCCCTCATGATAGCAATGTTGACCATCGCCGCTCGTTTGCTGTGGAGTACGCTGGAAAGCATCGCCACTCCTTGCTCCGTGAAGGCATAGGGTAAGTACTTCCGATGCTGACCGCGGCCACTTTTTAAGATTCCAATTTGGAATCTTAAAGCTTGGTATTCTTCGCTGGTTAACCGGAAGCAGAAATCTTCCGGAAAGCGGTCCTGGTTCCTCTTGACGGCCTTGTTCAGGTTAAAGGTCGTAACCCCATAAAGCTCCGCTAGGCCGCTATCCAGCATCACCTTCTGCCCTCGGATGAACAAGATCCGACGCTCCACCTGCTCTATGGGAAAAGCTCTTGCCTTCATCGTGGCTACGCATCGTATCAGATCCCATATATTATTTAAACAAATATTTTATCTAAATAGAAATTACAACCACTCCTCCAGGCCGGCCCAGTTCTCCTGCGCCTCCTCAAGGAGATCCGCCAGCTCGCGGCTGATCTCCTCGCGTTCGGCGAGGGTCAATCTCGTGTAACTGGGCATCTCGCGCAACTCCTTTCTCCTGGGTGGACCAGGATACCAGGTGTTGCGCTAGAGACTTGAACTCAAGCAACAGAGCCACGATACCTGAACCGGGGTCCTCCGTCAACGGATTTTTCTATAGCTGTCCCATATTTCTTGAAGGGTTTTGAAGTAAGGGATTGATGAGGTTAGGGTTGGAGAGGAAAGATCTGTTCAGGCAATCTTCCATCCCAGGTAACGGCGCATCTGGAACAGTTTCAAGTGTTCTTGACGACCTCGGGAGTTCAAGCCGTAGCGGACCTTCTCCATCAGACGCCATTGCCGGATGCACGTCTCGGCGTTGCCGCACCGAGGGACTCCCGGGTGCTTCAAGTAGGTGATCATGTACGGAAAGCGCCAGCTGCCTAAGAAGCGCTGAAG
>CAZRTR010000030.1:13421-19946 GCA_964603095.1 uncultured Planctomycetia bacterium | reverse complement strand
TATCTCCAAAACCAGTGGAATCCCCTGGAACCACTGACGATCCTTGCCGGATTCCGGGCCTTTCGGGAGAGCGCCTTCGGGAGCGATCAGGTCTTTGACGGTTCCGCCGCCTATTTTCTGGAACCGTGGAACCTGAAGGTGCGGGGCGGCTACGGCCAGGGGTTTCGGGCTCCCTCCCTGAATGAGCTGTTCTTCCCGAACTTCGGCAATCCCAACCTGGCGGCCGAAAAGAGCGAAACGTTTGAGATCGGAGCCGACCAGGTCCTGTTCGATGATAAAATCAATTGGTCCGGGACCCTGTTTAGGACCAATTACGACGACCTGATCCAGATTGTCCGGATTTCCCCCACTGCTTCGGAACCGCAGAACGTGGGGCGGTCTCGTGTCGATGGGATCGAGATGGAACTGGAGCTTAAGCCGATGAAGCCCTGGACGTTGACCGGATCGTACACCCATCTGGAGGCGAAGGAACGGCCCAGCGGGGAGGAGCTGCTTCGACTGCCGAAGAACACGATCGGGTTCAGCGTCGGCTTTGATCCCAAGACGAAATGGGACCTTCGCCTGGAGGGCCTCCTGGTCAGCTCCCGGGAGGAGTCGGTTGCCACCAACCGTCGGATGAAGACGAAAGGATACCTGAAATTCGATCTCCAAGGACAGTACCGGTTCGCTTCTTGGATTAAGAGCTACTTCCGGATCGAGAACCTGACCGACCGGAGATACGCCGAGGTCCTCGGATTCCCGGCCAACGATTTCACCGCCAGCATCGGCGTCACAGTGGAAAAATGATGGAGTGGATAACCGTTCGTGGTGAGCCTGTCGAACCACGAACGGAGGAACGTCGATGCGTTCGTCCTTCGACAAGCTCAGGACGAACGGCGTGCCGGGGGGCAATTCTGATTTTATGTCTACTCGCCGCCGGCTGCGCGACGTTGGCAGCCCCCAAAGAGCCGTTCGACGTGACGCTGGAGGTCGATTTCGGCCCGGCGAACAGGCCGGCGGTCCGCAGTGTCGTTCAGGTGGAGAGGGGAACGACGCTTCATATCCTGACGGCGAAGGTCCTTCCCGTTGAGAAGGGGGCGGTCTGCTGCGATCCGAGGGAGACCGCTTCCATCGGCGGAGTGGCGGCCGACCCAGCGGCCAACCGTTGGTGGACCGTCTCCTTGAACGGCTCCAAGAAGGTCAGCCCGTACAAGACGCGCCTAAAACCCGGCGACGTGGTTCGGTGGGAGTACCGGCAATATGAACAATAACCCCACCGTTCGCCCTGAGCCGGTCGAAGGGCGGACGGACCGTTTCGTTCGTGCTTCGACAGGATCAGCACGAACGGCCCTGATTTTATATCTGAGCGTCTTCCTTGCGCCAGCGCTGGCGGCGGAGGTGAAGGGTGCCGTGGTCCTGGACGGGCCGGCGCCGGAACCGGAGATGATGACGATCGAACCCAAGACCGGCGCCCATTCCACGCAGGGGTGCGGCTCCCTTCAGAAGATCTCCCAGAAACTGCTGGTGGATCGGGAGGGGGGTGTCCAGAACGCGGTGGTCTGGGTCGAGTCCCCTTCATCCACCCCGGCCCAGTTATCGGATCTGCCGGTGGTGCTGAATCAGAAGAAGTGCGTCTTCGATCCTCACGTCGTGGCGCTGGTCCCCGGCCAGCGGCTGGCGATCCGGAATTCCGACCCGGTGCTGCACAACATCCGGATCTTCCGGGAGGGGAAACCGGCGATGCTGATGCACCAATGGCAGAAGCCGGACGCCGCCGATGTCACCTGGGTGTTTTCCGAGCCGGGCCGCTACACGGTCCGCTGCGGGGTTCACCCCTGGATGTACGGCTGGGCCCTGGTGATGCCGCAGCGATCCTTCGCCGTGACGGATAAGAAGGGGGGCTTCGTGATCCCGGATGTTCCTCCGGGACCCCACACCCTGCGGGTCTGGCATGAGACGCTGGGGGAAAAGGTGGCTCCGATCCAAGTGGAGCCGGACGGTGAGGAGTTGAGACCGGTCCGGTTCTCTCAGAGAAAGGACTGATCGGTATGCTGTACGACCTGTTCCGGTTGGGCGGGCCGGTGATGGTTCCGCTGTTGATCTGTTCCATTGTGGCGATGACGGTGGTCACCGAGCGGTTCCTCTTCTGGATCCGGGTCCGGAAGGATCGGGATCCTTTAGGGGTCCAGAGGATCCTGGAGCTGGTCCGGCAGGGAAAGGTGGGACAGGCCCTTGAGGTCGGCCGATCTTCCGCAGACCCGGTCGCCCGGGTCCTCACCAAGGGCCTGGAACACTGGGGACAACATGTGACCCCGGCCCTGGAGGTTCAGGTGAGGGAGGAGCTTAAAGGGACGCGCCGGTACCTGGGGATGTTGGACACCGCCATCACCTTGGCCCCGCTTCTGGGGATCTATGGGACGATCACCGGGATCATCCGGGCCTTCGGATTTCTGGCCCAGACCGGCATCCCGGATCCCCAGCTCGTCGCCGCCGGGATCGCCGAGGCGTTGATCACCACGGCGGCGGGACTGACCATTGCAATTGCCGGCATCCCGCCGTACAATTTCTTCACAGCCAAGATGGAAGAGATGGCCCACGATATCGAGCGCCAGGCCACCGCCTTGGAGATCTTGGCCGGTCGAGGCGGCGTCATTGCGAGCCCCCCCTCGGTGTCCCTCGGGGCAGGCTCCGGGGCGAAGCAATCTCGTTTTGATACGGAGGAGATCGTTCGATGAGGGTCTATGTGCCGGTGTTGCGTCGGCCGCGGATCGAGATGATCCCGTTGATCGACACCTTCTTCCTGTTGCTCGCCTTCTTCATCTCCTCGGTCCTGACGATGGAGGTGGTGGGGGGGCTGCCGGTGGAGCTTCCCCGGTCGATCGGGGCTTCGAAGCTGCCTCAGACCGATCGGTGGGTGGTGACCTTGGGGCCCGAGGGTGTTCTTCAGTTGGAAGGGAGCCCGGTCTCATTGGAGGAGCTGTCTCAGCGGCTGCAGATTCATCCCCGACGGGAAGCGCTTCGGGTGGGAATCCGGGCCGACCGGGCCACTCCTTATCCGTGGCTCATCCAGGCGCTGGAGGCGGTCCGCGGGTCAGGGGTGGGGAAGGTGACGTTGATGACGCAGCCGGAAGGGAAAAGGTGAAGCGCTCCTCCCTCATTCCTTCGGCCTTCTTCTCGATGGCAGTTCATGCGTTCCTGTTGATTCCCATCGGAGTTTTGGGAGTCAGGCACGGCGCCCAAACCGACGTGACGCGGGGAGTCTCGAGCGTGGAGCTGGAGCTGGTGACCGAAGGGTCACTCCTCCCCTCCAAGGGGGAGGAGGCGGCGGCAAGGGTTCCCCTCCCGAAGCCGGAGGGGGTGACCAGTGACGACGGCGCCATCTCGACCGCCAAATCATTGGGCCTGCGCAACCCGGCTCCCCGGTACCCTTGGGTCGCTCGAATCAACGGTTGGCAGGGAACGGTGCTGCTCCGGGCGGGGGTGGATCCCAAAGGAGAGGCCGAGTCGGTTCAGGTGGCCCGGAGCTCCGGCTTCTCCGTGTTGGACGCAGCGGCTCTGACGGCGCTCAAGCAGTGGAAGTTCCTTCCGGCCCGAGCCAGGGGTGGGCGGGCGGTCGCGTCCGAGGTAGAGATTCCGATCACATTTAAACTGGAGAAAGGAGAGTAGTCGTCCATGGCGGCAACGATTCTGTTGGTTGCAGCATGCGGGCTTCTTGCGGGTCAATTTCACCATCTGTTCGGGGTGGCTCCGATCCTGGGGGCGATCCTCTGCGCCGCCTGTTTCTTGAGGCCCAGGGATCTGTTCCTCATCGGGTGGGGGGGGATCCTGATCCGGGATCTCCTGGTGGCCGTCGATATCTTCACCGGGGTTCGGCTCGTGGCGATCACCCTCGTTGTTTTGACGGTGGTGGCCGTGAAGGTTCGGCCGACCTTCCGTTCCCTGGCGACCGGGCTTCTCATCTCTTCGCCGATCTTCCACCTGGTCTTGGCGACGGGGGATTGGCTGACCGGCTACTGCTCCGTTTTCCCGAAGACGCCGCATGGCTTTGCGGCCACGGTTGTGACGGCGATGCCTTACTTCCAGCGCTCCTTCGTGGGGGACATGGCCTTCACCAGCCTGTTCCTCTCCCTGTACGCCTTGGCCGCCTATGGGCTGCTGGGGCTTAGGCCGCAGCCGGCCTCGACCAGCTAAGGCTTTGTCATTGCGAGGAGCGATAGCGACGAAGCAATCTCAATGAATTTCAAGGCGGCCCTCCTCTGTTCGGTGGCGATCCACGGGGGGCTGCTGTCGCTGCGCCCGGCTCATGGATGGGTCCCGCCGCGCCAGACGCTCCACTCGATCGAGGTGGTGTATGAACCCCTCAGCAGGGATCGGGTCGGCCTGGCACCTTTAGCAAAAGTTGCTGTTCCTGCTATTCGTCCTTCGACAAGCTTACCCCGAGCGGAATCGAGGAGCTCAGGACGAGCGGAACGATCCGCGCCCGTTCGTGCTGAGCTGGTCGAAGCACGAACGCCGTCTCGCCCCCCTCCTTCTGCGCATTCACCGGAGGTTCTTACCATGGACCATGGACCATGGACCATGGACCGAGTTCTCTCCAATACGGAAGCCTCCGTTCTCCCGGCCGAATCGTTCGCCCTGCTCGAGCACAAGCGCCGGGTCAAGGAGCATTTGAGGAGCCATCTGATCCATCCCGGCGGCGGCTTGGAGGGGACCGTCCACCTGCGGCTCACCCTTGGGCCGCGGGGGACCTTGGAAGATGCCAATGTTCTGGCCACCTCCTCTCCAACTCTGGCTCAGGCCGCCCTGGAGGAGGCCCGGGCCGCCATCCCGTATCCCAATTTTCCACAAGAGGTTACGGAGGATAGGATCCAGTACGAGTTCCTCGTCCAGTACCGCCCCGAATAATAGGGACGGTTCCGTACCTGTCCCTTTCCTGCAATTTTTTTCCGTTCCACCCTTGACGTTTCGGGCTTCATCAGGTACACTTTTGTAAACCGGTTAACATGGGAGGTCCCCGATGAAGCGAGTCATTTCCCTTAGTGTACTCCTAACGTTCACCTTCAATTTCATCACCCAGAACGGGGCCCTGGCTTCGGTCGGCTCCTCGGCATCCCAAGGGAACCCGGCCTCTTCCCAGATGGGGAAGCTGTCCGAGTCGGCCGGGCCGGTCCAGTCGTTCCAGACGGACCTGTTCACCGGGCGTGCCCAGACCTCGGTCCCGATCTTCGTTCCGCCGGGCCGCAAGAATGTCCAGCCGAACCTTTCCCTCAACTACTCCTCCTCCGGGGGGAACGGCTGGGTGGGGGTGGGGTGGTCGTTGGACTTGGGGTTCATCCAGCGGGACGTGAAGAAGGGGGTTCCCAGGTACGATTCGACCGACAAGTTTGTCTTTTCCTTCCAGGGGGTCTACTCGGAGCTGACGCAGGTTGCCCCCAACGAGTACCGGGCCAGGGATGAGGCGCTGTTCCTGAAGTTTGTTCGTGATCCTTCCACCGATTCTTGGACAGTGACCGATAAGTCCGGCACCCGGCACTTCTTCGGGCTGGATCCTGCGTGTCGGCAGTCGAACCTACGCGGCACCTTCAAGTGGGTGATCTCCAAGGTGATCGACACCTCCGGCAACGTGATGGTGGCGACTCACACGCAGGATGGCGGGGAGGTTTACCTTTCCGCCATCGATTACAACGGGAACGAGCAACAGAGTTTTGCCTCCACGCACCGGGTGGAGTTCACGCTGGAGGATCGCCCGGACCGGAGCTTCGCCTATCTCACCGGTGCCCGGGTCGATCTCAACAAACGGCTCAGGGGGATCCAGGTGAAGGTGAAGGACGGCACAGGCCTCTATCAACTGGCCCGGAGATACATCGTCGATTACGACACCTCCCCTTCCTCGCTGCACTCGCGGCTGACCCGCGTGACGGAGTATGGTAAAGATGGCATCACTGCCCTGCCTCCCGTCACCTTCAGCTATCAGGACAAGCCTCTCCGATTTAAATCGCTGGCCGATTTCGGCCCGATTGAAGAGGCGGTCAGCGCCAGCAGTATGGAATTTATCCAGTGGACGGCCATTAACGGAGAAACCTGGGTAGACGTCATGGACCTCAATGGGGACGGGCTGCCGGACCGGATTCAGGCCTCGGATGGCAACACGTCATGGAAGGTGCAATTGAACACAGGTACTGGCCTTACTTCGCTTCGAGATTTCGGTCCCATCCAGCGGGCGACGAATCATTGGGCGCAGGACTTTCCACGCTATGTGACGTCGGCCGGCGAAACGCAGGTGGAGGTGGCAGATTTAAACGGAGATGGCTTGCCGGATCGGATCCAGTCGAGCGATAGAAATGCGTACTGGAAGGTCCAGTGGAATACCGGGGATGGGTTTTCCTCCTTACAGGCCTTTGGCCCGATTGAGATGGCGACGAGCGACGCCCGGGGGAGCCACATTCGGTGGGTGGCCGGAAACGGAGAGACGTGGGCCGATATCGCTGACTTAAACGGTGACGGGCTGCCGGATCGGGTCCAGGCGGCGGATCGGAACACGAGCTG
>CAZRTR010000030.1:11597-13321 GCA_964603095.1 uncultured Planctomycetia bacterium | reverse complement strand
CGCTGATTGATTTCGGTCCGATCCTGCGCTCCACAGACCACTGGGCGCAGGATTTCATTCGGTACGTGACGCCAGCGGGTGAGAATCAGGTAGAGCTGGTCGACCTAAACGGTGACGGGCTGCCGGATCGGGTCCAGGCGGCGGATCGGAACACGAGCTGGAAGGTGCAGTTCAACACCGGCAGCGGGTTCACCTCGCTGATTGATTTCGGTCCGATCCTGCGCTCCACAGACCACTGGGCGCAGGATTTTCCCCGGTACATAACCTCGGCGAGAGAAACGCAGGTGGACCTCATGGATCTCAATGGGGATGGGCCGCCGGATCGCATTCAGGCCTCCGACAGGAATACGGCCTGGAGGGTGCAGTTCAACACATGGGCGGGATTCACATCGCTGCAAGACCTTGGTCCGATTGAGCGCTCGACGGACCACTGGGCGCAGGACTTCCCTCGGTATGTGTCGTCGGCTGGAGAGACGCAGGTGGATCTTGTGGATATGGATGGGGATGGGCTGGGAGACAGGGTTCAAGCGTCGGACAGCAATACGGTATGGAAGGTACAGTGGAATGAAGGGCCCTTTCCGGACCTTCTTTCGCAGATCGACAACGGCCGGGGAGGCCAGACGCGGATTTCCTATACCCCTTCCACCCGGTTTGACAACACCGATGCCAGTGGCAGACAGCGGCTTCCGTTCCCGGTCCATTGTGTAACACAGGTGACGCAGGAGGATGGGCTGGGGAACTCGGTCGCGACCGGCTACGCCTACAAAGGGGGAATGTTCGATGCGGCGGCTCGGGAGTTCCGGGGATTCAGGGAAGTGACCGTCACCGACGCGGTGGGCACGAAGACCATTCACACCTTTGGGCAGGATGACCACAACAAGGGGAGGATGCTCACCAAGGAGGTTCGGGACGCCGGGGGCAATCTGTTCGCCAAGGAGATGACGACCTGGTCCGACACCCACCCCTGGGGGGACACGGTGGATGTCCACTTTGTCCACGTGGCGGCGCAGGAGAACTTCCTTTACGACGGGGACTCCACCTTCAAGCAGACCCGCCAGACCTTCACCTACGATGGCTATGGCAACCTGGCCTCGACGACCGAGGAGGGGGATGTCGGTGTCACCGGGGATGAGCGCCGGACGGTGAACGGCTACGTCTACAACCCGGCCGCCACCATTGTGAACACCCTTTCCAAGACGACGCTGTACGGCTCCGATCTGGCCACCGTCAAGGCGGAGCGATACTTTACCTACGATGGGGCGACCTCGATCACGACACCTCCTGTGCAGGGATTACTGACTCGAGAGGAGGAGTGGCTGAGCGCTGGCTGTCCTTCTCCGGGCGCTGGGTGCGCGGGGAATTGAAATTCGGTACCATTTCCGGCGGTGCCGGGTTCAGGAGTTTAGCGCGGCGGTTCGTAGTCCGAGAGCCAAAAGAGGTTCCCTTGGGCGGAGGATGCGGTTTCCTTGAAGAGGAAATGCAATAGACGCCGCAGCATCATGTTGAGCGGTTCTTGATTGGAGACGAGGATACCGTAGTGGCGGCTAGCGGAGTGGCGATGCAGCAACACAAAATCCCGGATGTTATGGGTGACGAGGATCCTATGGTTTTCCGTGGCGGTGGTGAGCTGCTCCTGATCGGTGAGGCCTCGGTGGCGCAGATGGACGGCGCTCACCACGTCGTAACCTCGGTCTCGGAGAATTTCGGCCAGCAGGGGACGGACG
>CAZRTR010000030.1:0-11497 GCA_964603095.1 uncultured Planctomycetia bacterium | reverse complement strand
GCTCACCACGTCGTAACCTCGGTCTCGGAGAATTTCGGCCAGCAGGGGACGGACGTCTTCGTCCAGGTACAGTCTTACCGACGCCACTCCGCTTCCGTCTGCTGTCGGATGAGCTTATCGACGAGAGCTCGGTGGTCGTAATAGAAGGAGAGGGCATCGTAGATGGCTGCGAGGGAAAGCTGGCGGAACTCTCGGATGAGCGCTTCCGGAGAGATCCCCTGGCGCAGGACGTACTGGACAACGCTCCGGACTGGGATCCGGGTCCCTCGGATGGTCGGTTCTCCTCCTTGGACACGGTTTCGCCGGACGATGTAGGGATGCCGAGTCTGCGCAGTGATTGTCATCCTGAGATATCTCCTTCAAAGGAAATTGTAGCATATCCAATTGAACCGGGATGGGAAAAATAGGGCCGGCGAATGCGGTCGTGGGTCAGGTCTTGCACTGTGACATTTCCGGCGGCGCCGGGTTCAAGGAGCGAAGGGAAGTGAAAGAGGGATGAAAACAATAAATTCTTGGCGAGTGGGAACCGCCTTCCTCGCTGTGAGCATAGGAACCACTGGATGCGCGACCATGGGAACTCTGGATCCGGTCCGGACGGAGCTGGAGGCCAAGGCGATGCGGTTCCGGTATGAGCAGCTCCTTCGGTTGGAACGGGTGGGCTATCAGCTCTTGTCCCACTTGCCGGAAAAGGAGAAGCAAAGCAAACTGCCGGGCCTGGAACCGATGATCAAACCGTGGGCATACAGTGGGATGCGTGTGGCCAACGTCGATGCCACACAAGCCCGTGTTTTCAATCTGCCTGTCGAAAAAGGAGTGGTGGTGACCGTTGTGGTTCCCTCTTCCCCGGCTGAAGTGGCGGGCGTCCAGGTGGGAGACCTCTTAGATTCCTTGGATGGGAAGCCGGTCCGCAACGCGGTTAGTTTCCAGGAGGCGATCAGCAAGAAAAGGAAACCAGGCGAGACGGTGACCCTCCAGATCTCCAGGGCTGGGGCTGTCCAGTCGGTCCAGATGACGCTGGCCTCCGTTCCGCTTCCGATCACCTTTGCCGTCTGGAACAGCGAAGCGATAAACGCCTTTGTGACGCCCGAGGGCCTGGTCAGTGTGTCGACCGGCTTGCTGCGTTTCGTCAATTCGGACGACGAATTGGCCGCGGCGATTGGGCATGAGCTGGCCCACCTGACGAAGGGGCACATCAGCCAGAAGTTGGGAAACAGCATTCTGGCGGCGGTCATTGGCGGGGCGGTTGCCGGGGCGGTCGGATCAGAAGTCGTGGGAGACGTGGTCTCCGCAGGGATTCAATCCGGATACTCTCAGGAAAAGGAGCTGGAGGCGGACGACACCGGCCTGGAGTATGTCTATGCGGCTGGATTTAATCCGGCAGCCGGTGCCAAGCTGTGGGAGAGGTTCGCCGTCGAGTTGCCCCAGTCGATGGTGAAACAATTTCTGGCCACGCACCCTGCTTCTCCGGAGCGGATGACGGCACTCAAGATAAAAGCGGAGGGATTGACGGGCCTTCCGATGGAGGTGATGGAGGAGATGCCATCGACCCCTTCCAGTCCGGTGCAAGGGCTGTCCGTCGCCCCGCAGGGTGTGAGGTCGCGTCCCTTTCTGTCGCGGCAGATCGACCGGTTCCTTGCAGAGAATGTCCTGCCGGAGGAGGAGTCCCAATGAGTGCCCTTTCATTTGTAATGGTTATGGCCTTGGGGGTGTTGTCATCGGGCTGCGCCACCATGGCGGTTTCCGGAGACAAAGGCGGCTCTATGGATATCCAATCGTTGGTAGTGCGCAGCGGCACTGCCGAGCAGATCAAGCCGATGCTTTTGGAGAAGGAGCCCAGGATTGCCCCCCGCACGCTGTTTCCGCTGGAGGCCAAAGAAGTGCTCTGGTGGGCGCAATTCAAACCGATGACCTTTCTTTTTGGAGAGCCGATCTTCAAAGGCAAGCTGTTCGCCCCCGATGGGACCCTTGCCCATGAAGTGGACGGGAAGCTGCTGAAACCTTTGCACGCGGACTACGCTACGGTGCGATTCCCTATGGAGGCCGTCGGCCAGAATCTGCCGCAAGGGCAGTGGAAGATTCAAATCTTCTGGAAGGACCGCCTGATCGATGAGAGGGGGTTCATTCTGGGAACCAAGGAAACAGCCGTTGCATCGGGATCCACCTTGCCGGCGGCCCAACAGCGAATCCTGATCGAGCGGCAGCTTTCCTTGGCTCGGGAGGCCCGCCGGCAGGGTGATTACGCGCGGGCTCTATCCATCCTGGACTCCGCCATGGTCACTGTGCCTGCTGCCACCCCGCGGTTGAGTCTCATCAAAGGGCTTCTTCGTGTAGAGCAGGGGGAGTACTCTCGGGCGGTTCAGGATCTGTCCGCCGCGCAGAGACTGCTTCCCGATGAGATCCGTGTTTACCATGGGCTAGCGGAGGCGCATCGGGGCCTGGGCCAGTGGAATGAAGCTGAGCAGCTGATTCGAAAGGCCATGGTGCTGGACCCGCAGAGGGCGGAGACGTACGGCTACTTCGGGATGTTGCTTAAAGATCAGGGCAAGATGAGGGAAGCCCGCGAGGCCTTCCAACAGGCACATCGCCTGGATCCGGCGAATCCAGACGTTGAAAGTCAGCTCGCCCCATGAGATGGAGATAGGCCCAGCTCGGTACCGGGTACGCGGGGGACGTTGCGTAATTAGAAGTAGCCCGTGACGGTTTCCATATAATGTGGTATTATTCTAATGTGGCATTAGAAAGGGGAAGAGAGAAATGTTTACACAGGAAGTGAAGCTGACGACACAGCACCAGATCACCATCCCCAAGGGGGTGTGCGAGCGGCTTCGTCTCAAAGGAGGGGATCGGCTGGAGGTTGTGGTGATGCGGAATCGGCGGCTTCTTCTCAAACCCAAGCGACTCATCGACCTGGATGACCCCGCCTACAAACTGGGGAGAGAGATTCTAGAGGCGGAGCGCCAGATCAAACGGGGGGAGGTCGTCCGCTGGTCTGAGGTCAAACGGCGCCACCGTTTATGACGACCCGTTATGCGGTCGTCCTTTCCATGCTCGCCCAGGAGAAATTCGACCGATTCATTCGGGCAAGCCGCAAGCAGGGAATCCAGATTGCCAAGGCCATTGAGCGACTTGCGCTGGGTATTGAGCATGCTCGTCTGCTTATCTATGTCATCACGATCGACGACCGTAAGAACGTCTATCGGTAATTTTGCAGGGGTGCTTGTTCTAGCGGTGGCGGGGTGCGTGACGGCGGTGGTGCTGCCCCCGGGACCGGATCCGGCGGCCCTGTCGGTCCATCCCAATGCCCCGAGGGTCCTGGTGCCGCAGCCGGAGGATCGGCGGCTGGACAAGAAATGGGTGGGATCGCTTCCGCTGTTGGATGTGGCGCTGAAGGAGGATCCGACCGAACTGCTGGGCAAGGAGCTGGCCGCCGCGCTGCACGAGCAGGGGCTGAATCCGATTCCGGCCCGGGTTTCGGCGGGGAAGCCCTCCGGCTATTTCAAGGCGGTGGATCGGGCCCAGGCCGACGGGATTCTGCTCGTGGCGATCCGGTCGATCTCCGTCACTTCCTTCAACGCCTTGCTGGAGCCGCCGAAGGCGGTGGTGACGCTGGAGGCCAACCTGGTGGAGCCGAATGGCTCGACGCTGGAAACGGTGGTCGTGGCCGGCGAGGCCCAGCGGAAGATCAACGGCTCCACCGCCGATCGGGCGGTCGGCCTTCTGGTGGGGGAAGCGATCTCGGACGCGGCCCGGCGGTTGATCCGGCGGGAAGAGATGCGCCTGGCCCTCGCGGAGCTTGACCGGAGCGAAAGGTTAGGGTATCATGGCACCCAATAAGGAGTTATCCGTCCATGCCTGTTGTTGAAGTCCGAGAGAACGAGCCGCTGGAAAAAGCGCTGCGGCGCCTGAAGAAGAAGGTGGAGCGGGAAGGAATCCTGAAGGTGGTCCGGGCCCGCAAGCATTACGAGAAGCCCTCTGTCGCCCGACGGCGAAAGCTGCGAGAGGGCGGCCGCAGACGATTCTAGCTTTTCTTCTGCTCCTCTTCTTGACCGGTTGCCGAACCCCTATGTCACTGCCTGTCTCTTCCCTCTCTCTGAAAGCTGAGCGGCCCCCGATTCTGCGGCGGGTCCTTCCCAACGGAATGGCCGTTTTGGTTCAGCGGGATCCGGCCCATCCGCTGGTCGCCTATCAGGCGGTGGTCCGGACCGGGTCGGCCTTCGAGGGGCCGATGCTGGGGACCGGGGTTTCCCACGTGGTGGAGCATATGCTGTTTAAGGGGACGGCTCGGCGGCCGGTCGGGGCGGTGGAGAAGGAGGCCCAGTCGTACGGCGGAACCTCCCAAGGGTTCACCACCTACGACACCACCAGCTACCAGCTCGTCGTGAACAAGGAGTTCTGGGCGCAGGCCGCCGACCTGTTGGTGGATGCCCTGTTTAACCCCGCCATGGATCCGGAGGAGTTCAAGAAGGAGAGGGAGGTGGTCCTGCGGGAGCTGAAGCTCAGGCACGACGATCCGGATCAGGTCGCATGGGACCTGCTCTTCTCCAACGCTTTTCGGGTACACCCGTATCGGACCCCGATCATCGGGGTCGAGCCGATGGTGAATAAGCTCACCCGGGAGCAGACGCTCCAGTATCACCGTTCACATTACCTCCCCAACGAAATCGTGATCGGGGTCGTCGGGGATGTCGATCCGGAGCAGGTAGCGAAGAAGTTGGAGGAGCTGTGCGCGGGGATTCCGCCCGGATCGGTGGCGCCGGCGGTGTTGCCGGAGGAGCCGGTCCCGGTCGCTCCCCGGGAGGTCGTGCAGGAGGCGCAGGTGGCGTTGGGGGTGGCGCTGGTCGGATTCCCCAGCGTCTCGATCGGGAACCCGGATCTGTATCCGCTGGATCTGCTGGGCTGGGTGTTGGGTGGGGGGCGAGGATCCCGGCTGGATCGGTCTCTGAAGGAAAGGGGGATCGTCCACAGCGTCGGGGCATGGAACTATACCCCGCTTCATCCAGGATTGTTTGTGATCTCGATGCGGATGGACGCGGACCGCAAGGGGGACAACGACCGGATGCCGGAGGCGTTGAAAGAGATGTTTAAGGAGCTGGCCCGGGCGAGGGAGGAGCTGTTCACCCCGGCGGAGCTTCAGAGGGCGAAGAGAGCGATGCTGCACGGGTACCTGGCCGACCGGCAGACGGTGACGGCCCAAGCGGCCGACCTGGCCGGCTACGAGGTGCTGGTGGGGGACCCTTATTTCGCCCGGCGATATCTGGAAGGGGTGGAACGGGTGACATTGGAAGATCTGCGCAGGGTGGCGGCCCGGTATCTGAAGCCGGAGCGGGCGACGGTGGTGAAGCTTCTTCCGAGGGGGGGCGCCGAGACGGGTGAGCCGGTTGGGCCCGCGACGGTGGAGAAGCCGACGGTGGAAAAGATCACCTTGAAGAACGGGATGAGGGTCCTTCTCCGGCCCGACCATCGGCTGGGGCTGGTGACGTTCCAGGTTTCGATGCTGGGGGGGATCCGTTTTGAGACGGAGAAGACCAACGGCGGCTCCGGTCTGACCGCCCGAATGCTGCTGCGAGGGACGGGGACCCGGACGGCCCAGGAGATCACCGAACAGGTGCGGGAGATGGGAGGAGAGCTTTCCCCGTTCAGCGGGCGAAACTCGATCGGGCTGGGGATGGAGGTGGTCAGCTCCGAAAGGGTGCAGGCGCTGCGGTTGCTGGCGGATCTGATCCTCGATCCCACCTTCCCGGCCGAGGAGCTGGAGAAGGAGCGGCGCCTGGCGCTGGCGGAGATCAAGACGAAGGAGGAGGACCCGTTCCCCTGGGGGATGCGCCGCCTGGCGGCGACCCTCTTCACCGTCCATCCGTACCGATTCGATCCGTCGGGGACGCCGGAGTCGATCTCCGGGTTGAGTCGGGAGGATCTGCTCTCTTTCTACCGAAGGATCCGAAACACGCAGCGGATGGTCTTAAGCCTGATCGGCGACTTTAAGAAGGAAGAGCTTCTTCCGATTCTGGAGGAGACCTTTGGGAAGATTCCTCCTCCGTCGCAGGATGTCAAGGAGCTGCCCATCCCCAAGGAGCCGCCCCTGAGCATGCTGCGGGAGCATCGGGAGCAGACCCCGCGCCAGGAGGCGCTGGTGATGGTCGGATTCCGCGGCTTGAGCGTCACCGATCCGAGGGTGCCGGCTTTGGATCTGGTCGAGACGATCCTCTCGGGCGGAGCGGGCCGGCTCTTTTCGGAGGTTCGGGAGAGGCGCGGCCTGGCCTACACCGTCGGTTGCTTCAGCGTCCATGGGGCCGACCCCGGCTCCTTTGTCCTTTACGCGGTGACCGATCCGTCCCACCTGGAGTCGGTTCGGGCGGCGCTGTTGGAGGAGGTCCGCCGTTTGCGGGAATCGGCGGTTGCGAAAGAGGAGCTGGCCCAGGCGCAGCAGGGGCTTCTGGGCGGCCGACGGATCGCCCGCCAGACGTTCGGGGCGCTCGCCGCGCAGATCGGTTTAGACGAACTGTACGGGCTGGGATATAATTTTGCTGAGGAGTACGACACCGCTGTGGCTGCGCTGGCTCCTCAGGATCTTCAACAGGTGGCGGTCGATCTTCTGGATCCCCAGCGGTGCGTGGTGGTGATCGGGCTTCCCGGCTCCGACAGCCGGTAGTCGCCGGAATCTTCTACCCGGAAGGGAAGAGGCCGCTGGCCGATTGGGTGGATCGGCTGATCGGGCGCAAGGGAACCGCCCGGCGGGCGGTGGCGGTGATCGTTCCGCACGGGGGATACGCCACCCCTTCCGGCCCGGTGGCCGGGGCGGTCTACGGCGCGGTTCGGATGCCGGAGACGGCGGTGATTCTGGGGCCCGACCACTCCGGATTGGGGAAACCGTTCGGCATCCAGTCGAAAGGGGAGTGGGAAACCCCGCTGGGAAGGTTGCCGATCGACGAACCGCTGGCCAAGGAGATCCGCCGGGCCGTCCGGGACATCGAGCAGGATCCGGCGGGGCACGGGCAAGAGCATTCGATCGAGCTGCAGCTGCCGTTCCTCCAGAGGATCGGAGAGGTGAGCCGGTTCGTTCCGATCCTGTGCGGGACGCCGGAGGAGGTTCCCCTTGACCGAATCGGGAAGGGATTGGCCGACGCGGTCGGCCGGATGAAGATGAAGGAAACGGTTCTCCTGGTGCTGACCACCAACTTAAGCCACGAGGAGCCGAAGGGCCAGGCCGAGCGGAGGGACCGGAAGGGGATCGGCCGGATCCTGGAGCTGGATGGGGAGGGGCTTCTGGAGATGGCCCGAAACCGGGAGATTTCGTTGTGCGGGGCGGGGGCCGTGGCGGTCGGGATCGCGGCGGCCAGAGAGCTGGGGGCATCCGGGGGGACATTGGTTCGCTATTCGACGACAGAGGGATTGACCGGAGAGCCGGATTCGGTGACCGGATACGGAGGGATCGTTCTTCACTAAAATGGGTGTCGATCAGCCGGAATCGGTGGGCAAGAAGGTAGACGAGGCCTGGAAGGAACAGGTGACGCGGGAGAAGTCGAGGGATACCGCCCCGCCCCGAGAGGGGAAGGAGGGCATCCTTCGGGGCCAACCCCAGCCGGCCCGGCCCACCGACAAGACCGAACGCCGGCCCCGCGGCGGCGCCGGCTCCGGAGCCGGGCCCGATTTCAGCTTCCTCCTCTCGTCCCTCTCGATGCAGGCGATGATGGCGTTGGGAGAGCTGACGCCGCCGGGCATGAACGAGCCGCAGGCCGATCTGGAGCAGGCCCGGACCCTGATCGATCTGTTGGGGGTGCTGGAGGAGAAGACCCGGGGGAACCTCACCCCCGAGGAGAGCTCCCTTCTGGAGAATATCCTGTACGAGCTTCGGATGCGCTACGTGACGAAGACGGGAGGCGCGGGGTGACCACCTGGCTCGGCTTCTTGGCGCTGGCCCTCCTGATCGTCATCCTGGGATTCCTCTGGCGCCTGGTCCGCTCCCCCTTGCCGTTGGAGATGCAGCAACGGCTGGAGAAGAAGGAGCAGCAGAGGATGGATCTCTTGAAGGAGGAGTGGGCCAAGCGTCTGGGGGAGGAGATCGCCCGGATCTGGCAGCAGGTCCAGGGCCAGGTCCAGACGACGGAGAAGTCGGTGAGCCAGAAACTGCAGCAGGCCAACGACACCTTCGCGCGGGTCACCCAGGAGCTGGGGCGGCTTCAGGAGGCGACGAAGACGGTGGAGGAGGTGGGACGAAACGTCTCCTCCCTCCAGGATCTCCTCCGGGCTCCCAAGATCCGCGGAGGGTTGGGCGAGTTCTTCCTGGCCGACCTGCTGGCTCAAATCCTCCCATCCGAACGGTTCCGATTGCAGCACTCCTTTTCCGATGGGGAACGGGTCGATGCGGTCATCGAGCTGAACGACCGGTTACTGCCGATCGATTCGAAGTTTCCCCTGGAGCGGTTCCGGAGGATGGGGCAGGCCGCCACCGACGGGGAGAGGGCCGAATGGAGGAAGGCCTTCTTCCGGGACGTCAAGCAGCACATCGATTCGATCGCCCAGAAGTATATCCGCCCCTTCGAGGGGACGTTCGACTGCGCCCTGATGTATATTCCGGCGGAGAATGTCTACCACGAAGCAATCCTTAAGGATGAAGGAGAGGGGGCGGGGGTGTCGGTTCTCCCCTACGCGATTCAGAGGCGGGTGATCCCGGTTTCTCCGAACAGCTTCTACGCCTACCTGCAGGTGATTCTGCTGGGCTTGCGTGGGTTGGCGGTGGAACAGCGAACCCAGGAGATCCTGGCCCACCTGATGAAGCTGCAGAAAGAGTTGGGGGGATTGAGAGAGGATTTCGATCTGGCGGGCAGGCAGCTGCGCAACACGGTTTCCAACTTTGAGAGGGCGGAGCGGCACCTGGGCCGTTTCGAGGATCGCCTCGGAGCGATCGAGGCGCCCCAGGGGGCGGTGAGGGCTCTTCCGGCGGAAAAACAGGAGGTGGCGGAGTGATCGACAAGGAGCTGTTGGAGATTCTGGCCTGCCCGGCTTGCAAGGCGCCGGTGGTCCTGAAAGGGGATCGGATCGTCTGCACGAAGGCCGGCTGCGGCTTGCGGTACCCGGTCCGGGACGGCATCCCGGTGATGCTGATCGACGAGGCCGAGAAGCCGGGCGGATGAAACGCATCCTGGTGATCCACGGCCCCAACCTTCAACTGTTGGGAAGACGGAGCCCCTCCGTTTACGGGAAGGTTACCTTGGAACAGATCGACCGGCGGCTTAAATCGCGGGCCCAGCGGCTGAAGGTGAGCGTCACGATCCTTCAGTCGAACCACGAGGGAGAGGTGGTGGAGCAGATTGGAAAGGCCCGGAGCCGTTTCGACGGGATCCTGATCAATCCGGCCGCCTACACCCACACCTCGGTGGCGATCCGGGACGCGCTGGAGGCGTCCGGGCTTCCGGCGGTGGAGACCCACCTTTCCAACATCCATGCGCGGGAACCGTTCCGCCACAACTCCCTGGTGGCGCCGGTCGTGGCTGGTCAGATCTGCGGGTTTGGTCCCTCGAGTTACACCCTCGGATTGGAGGCGCTGGTGGGTCTGTTGACGGAGAAACGGAAGAAAAGGTAGAATAGAAATTTTACGATGATCAGCACCAACCAGTTCAAGGCCGGAATGGCCCTGGTGTTCGACGGGGATCTGTACCTCCTGGTGGAGTTCCAGCATGTCAAGCCGGGCAAGGGCTCCGCCTTTGTCCGGACGAAGCTTAAGTCGATCAAAACCGGCAACGTCCTCAACAAGACGTTCGACGCCGGGGAAAAATTCCAGGACGCCTTCATCGAGAAGAAGGATCTCCAGTTCCAGTATCGGGCGGGCGATTCGTTCCACTTCATGGATCTGAAGAGCTACGAGCAGATCCCCTTCGAGAAGGATCAGATCGGGGACGCGGCCAACTACCTGATGGAAAATATGGAGGTCAGGGGAGAGTTCTACGAGGGGCGCCTGATCGGCCTGGAGCTGCCGACCACCGTGACGCTGAAGGTGGTGGAATCCGATCCGGGATTAAAGGGGGATACCTCCAAGGCGTCCCTGAAGCCGGCCACGCTGGAGACCGGCTTGAAGATCCAGGTTCCCCTGTTCGTCGAGCCGGGGGAGCAGATCAAGGTGGATACCCGGACCGGGGAATACATCGGGCGCGGGGGCTAGGGGTGAACATCAAGGAATTAAAAGAGCTGATCGCCCTGATGAACGACCACCAGCTCGTGGAGATTGAGCTGGAGCGGGAGGGGATGAAGATCCGGCTGCGCAAGTCCGGATCCGGCGCCGTGGTGGAAGAGGGGGGCTCTCCGGAACGGATGGCGCAGATCCACTTGCCCACCGGGGCCCCCATCCCGGTTCCGACAGCCGGAACGGAGGCGGCGGCTCCGAAGCCCAGCGGGATCGAGGTGAAATCTCCGATGGTCGGCACCTTCTACCGGGCCCCGGCGCCGGAGGCCCCTCCGTTTGTGGAGGTGGGGCAGACGATCGAGGTGGGACAGGTGCTGTGCATCATCGAGGCGATGAAGCTGATGAACGAGATCAAGTCGGAGGTTCGCGGCCGGATCGCGCAGATCGGGGTGGAAAACGCGCAGCCGGTGGAGTTCGGCCAGGTCCTGTTTCTCGTCGAGCCGACCTAAGTGTTCTCGAAGATATTAATCGCCAATCGGGGGGAGATCGCCGTCCGGATCATCCGGGCCTGCAAGGAGATGGGGATCCGGACCGTGGCGGTCTACTCGGAGGCCGATGCCGATTGCCTTCATGTCCGCCTGGCGGACGAGGCGGTCTGCATCGGAGCGCCCCCCTCCGCCTCCAGCTACCGGAACATCCCGGCCCTGATCAGCGCGGCGGAGATCACCGATGTGGAGGCGATCCACCCCGGCTACGGGTTCCTGGCGGAGAACGCCCACTTCGCCGAGATCTGCCAGTCCTGCCAGATCATCTTCATCGGCCCGCAGCCGGAGGCGATCCGGCGGATGGGGGACAAGATCGAGGCCAAGGCGGTGGCGACGAAGGCCGGCGTTCCGACGATTCCCGGTTCGTCGGGATCGGTCACCTCCAAGGAAGAAGCCCTGAAGGTCGCTAAGCGGATCCAGTATCCGGTGATCATCAAGGCGGCCGGGGGCGGGGGCGGCAAGGGGATGCGGACCGCCCACAACGATGTCCGGTTGATCAGCGCCCTGATGACGGCCCAGGCGGAGGCGGAGGCGGCCTTCGGGGTGCCGGACGTCTATATCGAGAAGTACATCGATCAGCCCCGGCACGTGGAGATCCAGGTGGTCGCCGATTCCCAGGGTCATATCGTCAGCTTGGGGGAACGGGACTGCTCGATCCAGCGGCGGCACCAGAAACTCCTGGAAGAATCCCCCTCCCCGGTGGTCGACATGAAGCTGCGCAAGCGGATGGGGGAGATGGCGGTCCGCGGGGCCAAGGCGGTCAACTACACCTCGGTCGGCACGGTGGAGTTCCTGGTGGACGGACAGGGAAACTACTACTTCATGGAGATGAACA
>CAZRTR010000029.1:0-20284 GCA_964603095.1 uncultured Planctomycetia bacterium | reverse complement strand
CTGAACTGATACCGTTTTCCTTTGGGCTCGATGGGATCGGGAAACCAAATTCACGCACAGCTTGTGCGGGTTTTCTGATTTGTGCAAGCGGTTCTGCACAAAGAGCTGGGGGAGCTGTAGCAGTCTGTTGAGGGCGACGCTCCCGAAGTCCTTGGGGGTGGCTACTTCTTGAGGCGGTTGATCTGTTTGACGAGGAAGAAGACGGCGAGGGAAATGATCAGGAAGTTGAGCGTTTGCAGCGGAACATGCGTTGAGTTACAGAGACAGTCCGTCGGCCGGGTTGTCGATCGGCTCATCCGACTCGCCGCTGGCGTCGACATCGGCCTCGATACCGGCCTCGACCTCCCCGCTGGCCGGGGCTTCGTTGATCCCTTCCTCTATACCGAGGTCCGATTCAATCACCGCGCTTTCGGCGGAATCCACCTCCATGGAAACCGGCGCTTCGGCCGCGACATCCGAAGCGGCATCCAGCTCCAGCAAACCGCCGCCGGCTTCAGTGTCGAGGCCGACATCGAGATTCGCGTCCACCCCCCCGCCGCCTACATTCACATCCGCGTCGATGTCCATGATGCTTCCATCGGATGGGCCTGGGGGTTCTGCGCCCCCGCCCAGTTCACCACTTCCCGGAGCCGCCGATTCGAACAAACCGCCGCCCGCACCAGGGCTCACAGAGCCCTGGGAAGCCGGCGCTTGAGGCCCGGCACCGGCACCCCCTGGAGCCATTGCCCGCGTATCCATCGCCGGGCTCAGCATGCTGCCGGGGACCCTGCGCCCGCTTTCTGTGAAGGACCCTTCCGGAGAAGGCATGCGGCTTCCTTCCTCCATTCCTCCCAACGCCCGGTCTGCGGCGCTTTCTCTGGGGTCCACCCGGTTCCCGTCCGCGAAGCCGGCGGACGGCCATCCGGCGACAAGGAAGATTCCAAATAAAATCGCTGCGATAGGTTTCATAGCGAGAAGACCATTTCCACGCCGGCGATGTGCCGCTGGCGGTCGAAGAAATCGTTCCGGTTGTCCGAGGCGATGAACCGGTAAAACCCCCGCGTGGCCAAATCCGGCTTCCAGTGGTAGGTCAAAGCAGCGTAGGCGTCCAGCCGGGTGTCCCGGCGATCAGCCGGATCCAGCGTCGAGAGGGAAGAGAAGTCCGGGTAAGTCCCCCGGTCGAATCCGACCGAGGTGTCGAGGTCCATCCGGCTCTTGCGGTCCAGCGGCGCGTGGACGCCCAGACGAGCCAAATATCCTTTCCGGTCGAAATTGTCGCCTCGCGTCTCGGCGGCGCTCACCTCCTGCTTCAAAAAGACATAGGAGCGCAGGTCCGCCGTGTAAAAGTACTGCACTACCCCGAGGCCGCCCCGCACGCCGTCGCGGGAGGTAACCCCCGGCCTCGACCCGTCCGGCCCGTAGTCCGAATAGGAACCGCGCCCATAGAAGTGGGTCCGCGTCCTCTTCCAGAACGAGGTGTCCGCGCTGAGCACGAGCCGATTTACAATCGAAAATAGATCGCTTCTTAAAAAGTTAGCCCGGAAATCGTATCGCTCACCCAGGACCACCGCCCGGTTCCCAAAGAACGTCCGCTGCTTGGCATCCAGCGCAACTCCCTGAGTTGCGAAATTCACCTGGTCGGTGCCGCCATCGTGGAGAACCGCGCGGCCGATGTAGAGGATGTCCACGCGCTTATCCTTCTCCAGCAGGAAAGGATACCCCACGTCCAAATTCAGTCCATAGAGGACGCCGTCTTCCCGTGTCCTAGAGCTCAAGCTCTCTTCATCCGGAACAAGCAAGGGGTTGCTGTCATAAGCGATCTTGATCTTTCCAAGAAGATACGGCTTCTGCTCGATTTTCTTTCTCGGCTTGCGGCCTTTGGCGCGCAGACGGGCCAACTGCGCCTGGGCCCAATGTTGATACTCTTCCGACTCACTGTTTTCGATCACCCATCGCAGCTGGCGTGCCGCCCCCTCCCGCTGACCCTGTTTGGCGTAAGCCAGCCCGAGGAAAAGATGGGTCGGGACGTGGTTCGGATGGTCGGCCAGGATCTGCCGGTAGACAGCGATGGCTTCCGCGCGGCGGCCGAGTTTCTCCAGCACCACCGCGCGATAGCGCAGCAGCAAGGGGTCGTTGGGATGCTTCACAATGAGGCGGTCCAGGGCTTTCAGCGCTTCGGGATATTTCCCTTGCTTGAAATAGGCGGCGAAATCGCTGGATAGAAAATTCTCCGAGGAGACGTATTGAGACTTTTGGGGGGCCGCGGCGACACCGTTTGAAGCGAAGGGAAGGGAAACTATCGACAGAAGGAGCGTGAGAAAAAACGGTGCGAACTGGTTGGTTTTCAATCGCCTCCTTCTGTTTAGCGCAACAACGAGTTCGCCGTCCTGTCGGCCCCGCATTACCTTTCGACCAGGCACTCCTTCCGCTCCGCGACAAGCTCCTTCAAGATCGCTTCCAGGGAATGGCGGATGGTCCACTGCGGATAGTGGGCCCGCATCTTGGAAAGATTGGAGATGTAACAGATGTGGTCCCCTTCCCGGTTTTGATCCACGACCTCATGCTTCATTGGGATTCCGGTGAGATCCGCCACCTTCTCAAAGGCCTCCAGGATGGAGCAGGAGTTGGGCCTGCCGCCGCCTAGGTTGTAGACCTCCGCACAGCGGGGATTCCGGACAAAGGCCTCCACGAAACGGGCGACGTCGTCGGAGTGGATGTTGTCCCGGACCTGCTTTCCCTTATAGCCGTAGATCCGGTAGGTTTTCCTCTCCAGATTGCATTTGACCAGGTATCCTAAAAAGCCATGAAGCTCCACGGCGGCATGGTTGGGGCCGGTGAGGCATCCGCCCCGCAGGCAGCAGCTTAAAATCCCGAAAATGCGGCCGTACTCCTGCACCAGGAGATCGGAGGCCAGCTTGCTGACACCGAAGAGGGAATGCTTGCTCTGATCCACGGGGAAATCCTCCGGAATCCCATCGGCGTAGCCGGGGTCATCGTAATCCCACCGGGATTCCAGCTCCTTCAACCGGATCCGGTTGGGATGATCCCCGTAAACCTTGTTGGTGGAGAAATGGACGAAGACCGCGCGGGGACAGTGGCGGCGGACCGCTTCGAGCAGGTTGAGCGTGCCCAGGGCGTTCGTCTCGAAGTCATCGAAAGGGATCTGGGCCGCCTTATCGTGGCTGGGCTGGGCGGCCGCGTGCGCAATCGCATCGGGCCGCAGCTCCTGAACCATCCTGAAGATCTTCTCCCGGTCCCGAACGTCGATCTCATGGCTGACGAACGATTTCAGGGTCTCCCTCAACCAGAACTGGGTCTTGCGGGTGTCGGCCTGGGGGCCTAAAAATACGGCCCTCTGAAAGCTGTCCAGGCCGTGCACCTCCCAACCGAGCCGGTCGAAGTGGACGCTCAGGGCCGAGCCGACCATCCCGGCGGACCCTGTCACCAGGAGTACGCTCATCCGGAATATTTTACCTCTGCGGCCTCGAAACCTGACCGCAAACTTGCTAAAATCAACCTCGGATGAAGCTGTCCGTCGTCATTCCGGTTTATAACGAGGAGGGGACGATCCGGGAGATCCTCGCCCGCGTCCAGACGGCCCCACTCGATAAAGAGATCATCGTCGTGGACGATGGATCGACGGACGGGACGCGGGAGCGGCTTCAGGAGATCCAACGCCTCACTCCCAACGTCAAGGTGCTCACCCACCATCGAAATCAAGGCAAAGGGGCGGCCCTGCGCACCGGCTTTTCCGCAGTTACCGGCGAGGTCACGATCATCCAGGATGCCGACCTGGAATACGACCCGGTAGAGTACGGAAAACTTTTGGAACCGATCCTGGACGGCAGGGCTGACGTCGTCTACGGCTCCCGGTTCCTGGGAGGGCCTCACCGGGTCCTCTTCTTCTGGCATTACGTCGGCAACCGATTCCTCACCCTGCTATCGAACGCCCTGAACGACCTAAACCTGACCGACATGGAGACCGGCTACAAGGCCTTCCGGAGTGAGCTTCTGAAGGAGATCCCCCTGAAGTCGAACCGGTTCGGGTTTGAGCCGGAGTTCACCGCGAAGGCGGCCCGGAAGAGATACCGGATCTATGAGGTTCCGATCAGCTACAGCGGCCGGGTCTACTCGGAGGGGAAGAAGGCCAACTGGCGCGACGGCGTTGTGGCAATCTTCGCCATTGTCTGGTATCGTTTCTTTGATTAAACCGTCGGCAACCTGCTAAAATCGGAGAGGAGGAGGCAAGATGTCCGGGAGAAAAAAGCCCGTCGTCATGAGTCGCATGGTGCCCATGAAAGCAGCGGATCGGAGCTTTGATCTGCTCTTCTGGAAAAAAGTAGGGATCCAAGGGAGGTTCGAAGCCGCGTGGGAAATGGTGCGCGATCTGGCGAAATGGAATCCTCGCTATGCCCCTCAACAAAGACTTCGAAGATCTGTTGCGTCTCTTCAACGCCGCCCGCGCTAAGTATCTGATTGTGGGGGCATACGCCGTCATCTTCTACACCGAGCCACGCTACACCAAAGACATCGACATCTGGATTCAGCCCACTGCCGAAAACGCTCGGAAGGTTTACCACGCTCTCCAACAGTTTGGTGCGCCGGTCAAAAACCTCACTCTCGAAGATCTGACCAATCCCAACATGGTCTATCAGATGGGTGTCGCGCCAAACCGGGTCGATATCCTCATGGGGATTGGCAAACTCTCATTTGACCATGCCTGGAAGAACAGACGGGTCAGCCGTTACGGAAGGCAGCGGGTTTTCTTTGTCGGTCGAAGGGATCTTATTCACCTGAAACAAGCAGCTGGGCGACTACAGGACAGACTCGACCTTCAAGTGCTCTCTAAGGCAGCCAATAAGGGAACCATTAAACGGCGCAGACCTTGAAAGCGGATGGGATCAAACTGAAGGGAGTTGTCTCCAATGCCTACGCGCAGATCCTGACGCCGGAGGCGATCCGGTTCGTGGAGGAGTTGGTCCGCCGATTCGAGCCGAGGCGGCAGGAGCTTCTGGAACGCCGGCGGACTCGGCAGAAGGAGATCGATGCCGGAAAATTCCCCGATTTTCTGCCGCAGACGCAGTCGATCCGGGAGTCGGACTGGACCGTCGCCCCGATCCCGAAGGATCTTCTGCGGCGGCGGGTGGAGATCACCGGGCCGGTCGACCGGAAGATGACGATCAACGCCTTCAACTCCGGGGCCGATGTCTTCATGGCCGACTTCGAGGACTCCCTCTCCCCCACCTGGGCCAACCTGATCGAGGGACAGATCCACCTGCGGGACGCCGCCCGGGGAACGATCTCCTACACCTCCCCCGACGGAAAGGAATACCGCCTGAACGAGAAGATCGCCACCCTGATGGTCCGGCCCAGGGGCTGGCACCTGCCGGAGAAGCACGTCCGGATCGACGGCTTTGCCGTCTCCGCCTCCCTGTTCGATTTCGGGCTGGCTTTCTTCCACAACGCCAAGACCCTGATCGAGAGGGGGACCGGGCCTTACTTTTATCTGCCGAAGATGGAGAGCCACCTGGAGGCCCGGCTCTGGAACGACGTCTTCAACTTCGCCCAGGATTCCCTGAAGATCCCCCGGGGGACGATCCGGGCCACCGTCCTGATCGAGACGATCCTGGCCGCTTTCGAGATGAATGAGATCCTGTGGGAGCTCAAGGACCATTCGGCCGGGTTGAACTGCGGGCGCTGGGACTACATCTTTAGCTTCATCAAGAAATTCCGGAATCACCCGCAGTTCCTGCTGCCGGACCGGGCCCAGGTGACGATGGACAAGGCCTTCCTGAAGGCCTACGTCGATCTTCTGATCCAGACCTGCCACCGTCGGGAGATCCACGCGATGGGAGGGATGGCGGCCCAGATCCCGATCAAGTCGGACCCGAAGGCGAGCGAGGCGGCGCGGGAGAAGGTCCGGGCCGACAAGCGGCGGGAGGTGACCGCCGGGCACGACGGAACCTGGGTGGCACACCCGGGGCTGGTGCCGGTGGCGATGGAGATGTTCGATCGTCACATGAAGGGCCCCCACCAGATCGGGAAGAAACGATCCGAGGTGAAAATCTCCGCCAAGGAGCTTCTGAGCGTTCCGGAGGGGACGATCACCGAGCAGGGGCTTCGGACGAACGTGAACGTCGGAGTCCTCTACCTGGAGGCCTGGATGCGCGGCGTGGGGTGCGTTCCGTTGTATCATCTGATGGAGGATGCCGCCACCGCCGAGATCTCCCGGACACAGGTCTGGCAGTGGGTGAAGCACCGGGCGAAGATGACGAACGGACAGGGGGTGACGGCTGATCTCGTGAAGAGCACGATGCGGCAGGAGCTTCAGTCGATCCGGCAATCGATCGGCGAGAAGAGCTACGCGGCGGGCGCCTTCGAGCGAGCATCGGCCCTGTTCCTCGACATGATGACCCGATCCGATTTCCCGGAGTTCTTGACTCTGGTGGCGTACGAGCAGATCGATTAGGGGTCTGGCTCCGGCCGAAGGCCGGTGCCTGACCCCGTTTTAAACGGAGGGGTGGGTGGAGAAGAGTGAGTTTGTCGCCAAGGTTTCGCAGGAGTGGAAAAGCTCCCCCCGATGGAAGGGGATCAAAAGACCGTACACCCCGGAACAGGTCTGGCAGCTCAAAGGGACGATCCACCGGGAATATTCGCTGGGCAAGATGGGGGCCCGGCGGCTCTGGAGGATCTTGAACGAGGAGCCGTATGTCCCGGCCTTGAGCGCCGTGACCGGCAACCAGGCGATCCAGCAGGTGAAGGCGGGCCTCAAGGCGATCTACGTCAGCGGCTGGCAGGTGGCGGCCGACATGAACAACTCGCTGCGGATGTACCCGGACCAGTCCCTCTACCCTTCCGACAGCGTCCCGTACCTCATCAAGAGGATCAACAACGCCCTGCTGCGGGCCGATCAGATCCATCACCTGAAGGGGGATTCCGGCATCCATTGGATGGCCCCGCTCGTGGCCGACGCCGAGGCCGGGTTCGGCGGGCCGCTGAACGCCTTCGAGATCATGAAGACGATGATTGAGGAGGGGGCGGCCGGGGTCCACCTGGAGGACCAATTGGCTTCGGTCAAGAAGTGCGGCCACTTGGGGGGCAAGGTGCTGGTTCCGACCCGGGAGTTTATCACCAAACTGGTGGCGGCCCGCCTGGCGGCCGATGTGTCGGGGGTCGACACGGTCCTAATCGCCCGGACCGACGCCGACAGCGCCTCCCTGTTGACCAGCGACATCGATCCGACCGACCGGCCCTTCCTCGTCGGCGGGGATCGAACCCATGAGGGGTTTTACCCCGTCAAGCCAGGGCTGCCCCAGGCGATCGCCCGGGCGATTGCCTACGCCCCGTATGCGGACCTCCTCTGGTTCGAGACCTCCAAGCCGGATTTGAGTCAGGCCCGGACCTTCGCCGACGCGATCCATGAGAAATTCCCAGGCAAGCTCCTGGCCTACAACTGCTCCCCCTCCTTCAACTGGAAACTGAACTTGAACGATTCCGCGATCGCCTCCTTTCAAAAGGGACTGGGGGAGATGGGATACAAGTTCCAGTTCGTGACCCTCTCCGGTTTCCACGCGCTGAACTACGGGATGTTCACCCTGGCTCAGGATTACCGGCAGCGGGGGATGTCCGGCTACGCCAAGCTGCAGGCGGCCGAGTTTGAGGCGGAGCCGGCCGGCTACGAGGCGGTCCGGCACCAGGAGTTCGTCGGAACCGGTTACTTCGACGCCGTCACCCAGATCGTGATGGAGGGGCTCTCCTCCACCTTGAGCATGGAAGGGTCGACCGAAATGAAGCAGTTCCGAAAATGAGCCGCCCTTCACAGAAACGACGCCTTAAGCCGCTGGGCCTGCTTCCTGGGACCGTGGTGGCCCTGGGAAGAGGAGCCGCGGGGATGCCGATCCGCCGGGAGGAGTTGGGAAAGGGCCCCCTGACGCGGGATCTGATCGGCTCCCTCGATGAGGCCTGCCGGCAGCTCCTGGCCAAGCCCCGATGGTCCCGCGAAGAGGTGACCAAGCTGTCCCACATCGCCGTGGCGCTGCGCCGCGTCCGTCCCAAAACATACCACAGCGTCCTGGAAGCGTTCCGGGACCGGCTTGAGAAGGCCCTGTTCCATCGCCTCGAAACCGCCCCCTTACCGGAGCTGGCCATGGCCACCGATCACCTGGCCTCTCCCGACCCGAAGGTGGAACGATTCCTGGCGATCGCCAACCTGGAGCGGGGGATCTCCACCCAGATCCTTGACAGCTACCCGGTCAGCGAAGAGACGCAGGTTCACTTTTTCCCTGAACCCATTGACCTGGTGACTCGAAAACAGCTAGAGGAGGAGTTTTCCGGCAAACGGGCCTTGGTCATCGATCCCCATTCGGATGACGCTCCCCTGTACATCGGATCTCTTCTGGCCAATGTGATCTCCAAGGTGGCCAAGGCGGCCGTCCATGTGACAGTCACCCTAGACCCGTTGGGGGTCACCGATGAATACGCCGCCAACTCTGTGCGTTGGACCGGAAGGCCGATGCCTACCTCCCAGAAAGGGTGGATCCAGGTCAAGGAGGAGATCCGGGCCAAGGAGGCGCAAGAGATCGCAAACGCCTTGGGGATGAGAAGTTTCGTCCTCCGGGATCCGGTTCGTCTTGTGGAAGGACGATACGACCCGAAGGGAAAGCTGCTCCCCTACTACTCCACCTTCACCCCCCCGAGCTCCTCCACCTTGCGGAAGCTCCTGCGACTCTTTCGCCGGTTCCAGCCGGACGCGGTGCTGCTGCCGCTGGCCAGCGGCCACTACCACCAGATGCATCGGGACTCGGCCCGGTTGGCCCTGCAGGCGATCGTCAAAGAATATCTCCCCCGCTCCTCCCGCCGGCTACCCGAACTCTATTTCTACTCCGACTCCCTCATGAACCTGTTCGGGCTGTACGGGCTTCGGCCCAACATCACCCACTTCTACAGCGTGAAGGAAGAGGAGAAGAAGCTGGCGGCCCTGTCGTTGATCCCCTCGCAGATCAACCGGAACCCCCATTATCCGGAACAGATCAAGGCGAAGGACCTGATGACCGGTGTGATCGAACGGGCCCGGCACTCCCTGCTGGAAGCGAAGGGGAAGCTCCCCGATCTGTACGCGGAACATCTGCTGAAGGTCAAGGTGGTTCCGAAATGGAGTCCGCACGGAGCGAGGGAACCCCGGGCCCTCATTCTTCCCAGCGTGACGGAGGAGATCCGCAGTGTCTTACGCCCTTTCTTCGGGGAGGATCCTTCCCTGGAGATCGTCCCCTACGACCCGTTCGGCCTTCTGCCGGGCCGATATTTCGCCATTCGGAGGCAAGGAATCGTTCCGGAGGAGTATCTGATCCGCATCCACTCTTCCGGGGTGGACGCGATCTGGAAGCTCCCCCCCAATCACCTGAAGCCGGGCCATGGGCTCTTCCTGGCCGAGCATCTGGAGACCCATCCGGCCGAGACGCTCGTGGATTTGGGAACCGGCCCCTTGGGGTTCCTGGTCATCCTCGGGGCCTACCGGGGATGCTCCAAGGCCTTCGCCGTCGACATCAACCCGAACTTCGTTAAGACCGCGAAGGAAAGCGCTGCTTTCAACGGCTTCCACAAGACGGTTCGGATCCTCCGCGGCAACCTGTTCGAGCCCCTGGGAACCCAACGGGTTCACCAGGGCTACTTCCATCCCCCCATGCTCCCCGCGAGGAAGAACGGCGGGAGCCGTCGCATCTCCCATTACGATGAGGGGGGAGCCACCGGTCGGGAAACGCTGGACCAGGCGATCGGGCAGGCCCCCAACCACCTGCTCCCCGGCGGGGAATTCCGGATCGGGCAGTTTGAATTCCTCGGAGCCGATCGATGCTTCGGAAAACCGGCTTCGACCTTCGAGCAACTGCGGCGCCACGGCTTCCATCCTCGGGCGCTGGGGGCCTACGAGGTGCCGCTCACGCCGATCCTTCAGGAGCGGTTGGCTTCGATCCGGAAGATCTATCCCGATTACCGGTTCACCCGCCGCAACGGGAGGATCTGGCACCGGTTCGTCATCGTGGCGGGCCGTCTCGCAGCGACGAAATGACCGGCGGGAGGCGTTTCATCCTTGGCGGTTCGATGGCGCTCTTCGCTCTTCTGGTCGGCTTGTGCGTGGCCGAGGGCCTGTGCCGCCTGTGGTTCAAGCCGTATACCCATGCCGTGTACGACGTGGATCCAAAGAAAAGAATCGCCTTCCTCCCGGGCAGCCGGGCCGCTTATCGGACGCGCGAGTTTGATGTCCTGTTCCAGATCAACAGCCACGGGAGAAGGGACATCGAATGGACCCCGGGCGTGGTGCGCGATCCCCAAAGCATCCTTTTTATCGGCGACTCCTCCGTCTTAGGGTACGGCGTGGATGACGCCCGGTCGCTTCCCACCTTGCTGGAGTATTCGTTCCGGAAGCAGGGCTCCCAGCGAGAGGTTTTCAACTTCGGGATGGCGGGGGCCATCGGGATTCCGGAATATCGGGCTCTCCTGGAAGAGGCGTTTCGGCTGGGCATCGAGGCGCGGATCGTCCTGGTCGGCCTCTGCGTGGTGGGTGATTTCGGCTCGGCGTCCGCAGCGGAGCCACCCCCCGCGCCGTCGGGGCTCAACCTGCGGCGGTCGGCCGCCCTGGCACGGTTGGTTCGGGACGCCATCTACGGCTCTCCTCGACTTGCCGGCGTCGCCCTGACCGTGAGGAGGCGGCTGGGGAGAGAAACCTTCCATTCTCCGCTGGCCACCCTGTTTCTTCGGGACCGGCCTGAAGCGCAGACCGAGCATTTCCAGCGGATTCTCGAGGGCCTTCTCGAGATCCAGAGGATCTGCAGGCGTCACGAGAGATCTCTTCATGTGGTCCTTTTCCCCAGCGGGATTCAGGTCGAGAACCCTGAGGCGTTCAACCCGGCCATCTTTGACCTGGATCAACCCGACCGACAGATTCGGGATTTCTGCGCTCGGCACGCCATCGCCTGCCTGGATCTGCTCCCTCGATTGCGGGTCGCGTATCGAGAAAACAGGACCCCTCTCTATTTCCCCATCGACCGCCACATGAATCCGGGAGGGAACGCCGCGGCGGCTAAGGCGATCTTCGAGTGGCTGAACTTACCCGGTTAAGCGTCATTGTCCCCGCACGGGATGAGGATCGATGCATCGCGACGACCCTCGAGCATCTCTACTCGGAGCTGAGCGGCCGCCGGATTCCCCATGAGATCCTGGTCGTGGACGACGGCAGCTGCGACGGAACCTGGGAGGTCCTGCTGAAGATGAAGCCGTCGATTCCCTCCTTGCGCCTGCTGCGCAACGGCGGCCCGCACGGCTTCGGGCGGGCCCTCACCTATGGGCTGGATCGCATGGAAGGAGATGCCGCTGTCATCATGATGGCCGATGGCTCGGATGAGTGCCGGGATGTGGTCCGCTACTGGGAGACGTTAAACCAAGGGGCGGATTGCGCCTTCGGGAGCCGCTTTATCAAAGGAGGAAGCGTCACCAGCTACCCTTGGCCTAAATATCTCCTGAATCGCCTGGGGAATAAATTCATTCAGTTGCTCTTTTGGATCGACTACAACGATGTGACCAACGCCTTTAAGGCCTACCGGAGAGAGGTTCTGGAAGGGTGCCGCCCCTTTGTTTCCGGCCACTTTAACTTCACCGTGGAGCTGCCTCTCAAGGCCATCGTCCGGGGTTATCGATGGACGGCCTTGCCGATCCACTGGCAGAATAGAACGGTGGGTATGGCAAAGTTCAAGATCCGCGAGATCGGAAGCCGTTATCTCTCTACCATCCTCCATATCTGGCTGGAACGTTTCTTAAGGAGAGAAAGGTGCGTAAAACGGGTCTGAGGCGAATCGGGCTGATCGGGGTGCTTCTGGCGGGACTCGGGCTGCGCTTCGGGCTCCTGACTCTGGACATCGACTCCCTGATCTGCGTCGTCCCCGATGACGCCTTCTATTACCTGCGGACGGCCCAGCACATCGCTCAAGGCCATGGCGTCACTTTCGACGGAACAAACCCAACGAACGGCTTCCATCCTCTCTGGATGATGCTTTTGAGCGGACTGGCGTATCTGATCCCCGATTCCTGGATGCTGTTCAAGGCCAGCCTGGGTTTCAGCATTCTCCTGAACACCGGTTCGGCCCTTGGGCTTTACCTGATCTTAAAGAGATTCACGGACCGCTGGTGGATCCCTCCGTTGGGGACCGCCCTCTACTTCCTGAACCCCCAGGGGATCATCAACAATTTAAACGGCCTGGAAACGTCGCTGAGCAGTTTCCTTTTCTGCGCTTCGTTGGGCCTGGTCCTGCGTTCCCCTCCAGCAACTTTGGGGAGAGGGCGCGCCCTCGGGATAGGAGCAACGCTGGGGCTCCTCTTCTTGGCGCGAACCGACCAGATCTTCTCCGTGATCGCCCTGATCGCCGGAATCGGGCTGGCTCAAGCTCCCCCCTTGCGGTTGAAGCGATTGGCCGGAATCCTGGGCGCGACCCTTTGCGTCGTCAGCCCCTGGCTGGCCTGGGACTGGATCCATTTCGGGACGTTCATGCAACACAGCGGGTTGGCCATCCCGACCATGTCCCATGAATGGTTCCGCCTCGAAGGTCATTCCTCCATCCAAATGCTGGCCAGGAGCGCCTGGCTGTTCGTCGCTTACGGGGGAAAACTTCTGTACATCCATCTAGGATTCCCTCGCTTCCTGTACCTGGGAGCGATCGCCGGAGCGGCCTGGATCTTCACGCGGGGATGGCGTTCCTCGCCGGAGGGGGAGAATCGGTCGATCCGCCACGCCGTCCGGCTCCTCCTTCTCCTCGGGGGGGCCGGTCTATTGCTCATCCTGTCTCACGCCGGAGTCCGCTGGGCCCCCCGCCCCTGGTACTTCGATCCTCTGATCCTTTTATCGGCGTTCGGTCTGGGGCTGGGCCTCATCGTCTCGGAGAGAACCTCTCCCCTGGGCAGGCACAGGATATTCGTAGCAACCGTGGGAACCCTCTGGGCTGGCTCTCTCGCCCTGGGGGCGCAGGAGCCGTACAGACGGCCCTACACCCATCAGCAGGAGATGCTGGAAGGGGCCCGATGGCTTAAATCCCACCTGCCGGCCGAAGAAACCGTCGGCGCGTTCAACGCCGGCATCTATTCCTATTTTTCGGCGCAACGAGTCGTCAATTTGGACGGCGCCATCAACTCCGCCGCCTACCAGGCCATTCGGAATAAACAGCTCCAGGCGTTTCTGTCCCGCGCCGGTATCCGGTATTACATCGACTACAATCCCGTGATGTGGGAAACCTACCGGCCATTTTTGGGAGACAGCGCGCCGAAGATGCGGCTGTCCCTGCTGAAGGAAATTGACTGGCCAGACGTGGGTGGGGACTGGGGACCCATTCGGGCCTATCGGATCGACTGGACGGAGTGACCTTCTAACGGCGGCCTTGTGCTAAGATATCCACGATGCGAATCCTGCTGATCAACCCCTCGCAAGAGGAGGTCTACGGGAAACTGAAGGCCCCCACCCATCCCCCCATGGGGCTGGCCTATGTCGGCGCGGTCCTGGAACAGCATAAACATCAGGTCACCATCCTGGATGTGGACAGCGAGGGGATCTCCACCGACCGGATTGTCGAAAAATATATCCGCCCGGACTCCTTCGATCTGGTGGGGCTCATCGTGGTCACCCCCACCTTCAAGCGGGCGGTCCGGATGTGCCAGGCCTTCAAGGAGGCGCGGCCCAGCATCATCACCGTCCTGGGCGGCATCCATCCGACGATTCAGCCCAGATCCTCGGCTGAGCCGGAGCATGTCGACTTTGTCGTCAAGGGGGAGGGGGAGGAGACCGCGCGCGATCTGGTCGAGGCCCTGGAGGGGAAAGGGGCCTTTGCCCAGATTAACGGGCTTGTCTGGAAGAAGGAGGGCCGGATCATCGAGAACCCGCCGCGGCTGTTGGCCCCGGACCTGGACCTCTTGCCGTTCCCCGCCTGGCACCTGTTCACCCGGCTGCGCTACACCTATCCCGAGGGAATCTACTCCCCGATCTTTCCGATCTTCACCAGCCGGGGATGCCCGGCCAACTGCACCTACTGCCAGACGAAGAACATCTTCACCCGGAAGTTCCGGGCCCGGTCGGCGAAGAATGTGGTGGATGAAATGGAGTGGCTCGTCAAAAGATGGAAAGCCCGGGAGATCCACATTTGGGATGACAACTACCCCACCGACCGCCGAAGGGTTCTTCAAATCCGGGACGAGCTGAAGGCGCGCGGATTGACCGGCCTCAAATTCGCCTTTCCCAACGGGATGAGGGCCGACTTCGTCAACGAAGAGACCCTCCGGGCGATGAAAGAGATGGGGATCTACATGATCGCCTGCGGGGTGGAGTCGGGCAACGAGCGGATCCTGGAGGTGATCGAGAAAGGAGCCCACCTGGATAAGGTGCGCCAGACCTATTCGCTGGCGAAGAAGGTGGGCCTGGAGACCTGGGCCTTCTTCATGCTGGGCCTGCCCGAGGAGACGCCGGAGACGATCCAGGACACGATCCGCTTCGCCAAGGAGCTGGATCCGGACATCGCCAAGTTCCATATCCTCCAGCCCTACCCCGGCTCCAAGGTCTTTTACCAACTGGAGGCCCAGGGGTTGATCCGGAATCATGACTACGAAAACTACGGGATCCACACCCGTCCGGTCCACCGCTTGAAAGAGCTGACCGAAGACGACCTCCTGACCTGGCAGCGGCTGGCCTACCGGCAGTTTTATCTGCGGCCGAGGAAGCTGTGGCAGATTCTGATCCAGCGCTCCACCTCGTGGCTTCGATTGAAGACGAACGTCATTTACGCCTGGAGCTTCTTTAGGGCCATGATCTTGAACACCGGAGAAAAACGGTGGCTCGGGGAGATGGACACGATGGCCCCGTTGCCTGCGGCGCCACCTTTAAGCCCTCCGCCAGGGGAGGACCCCAAGAAGGTCGCGGAGGAATGGTGGAAGCAATACGCCTACGAAGAGATCCGCTTCTTAGAGAGATCCCTCAACCAGGCCAAGCCAAAGGCCTAGTCCAAAGGAGTCGACAGCTTCTTCGACACGGGGCGCTGTCGACCTTAGCCGCCACCTCCTGGATCACCGACCCCTCCTCCGCCTGGCTGAAGAGGAATCGGGTCCAGTTCCTGTTCCTCCATCATCTGTTCGAAGAGGAGGAGCATGATTTTCGAAATCTTCTGCGCCTGCTCAGCGAGAATCACCGCTTCATCCCTTACTCGGAGGCGATCGAACGAATAGAGGGCGGACGGATCGATGGGAGGTATCTCACCCTCAGCTTCGACGACGGGCTGAAGAGCCAGCGGCGGGCCGCCGACATCCTAAAGGAGTTCGGCATCTCGGCCTGCTTCTTCCTGTGCGTTTCCATGATCGGGGAGAGGGATCCGGAGAAGATCCGCCTCTTCTGCGCCGAGAAGCTGCGCCAACCGCCGATGGAGTTCCTTTCCTGGGAGGAGGTGGAGGATCTCCTCCGGGGGGGGCACGAGATCGGCAGCCACACCCTGACCCATTCCAATCTGGCCCGGGTGTCGGAGGAGGAGATGGAGCGGGAGATCGTCGACTCCTTCCACCGGATCAGCCGTCGGGTGGGGCGCCCTAAGCATTTCGCCTGGCCGCTGGGCCGCTTCGGCGACTTCACGCCGCAAGCCGCTCGGAAGGTCTTTGAGGCCGGCTTCATCTCCTGCGCCTCCGCGCAGAGGGGGTGCCATGTCGCCGGCTCAAGCCCGCGGAATCTCTGTGTCCGAAGAGACGGGATCTTGCCCCGATGGCCCCTGTCTCACACCCTCTACTTTCTGGCCAGAAACGCCCGGAGGGCCTCCTTTCGCGACAACCTCTGGCCCAGCGGGTGGTCTGAGCGAATCGAGGAGAAGGTCCGATCCGCGTCCTTCTCTTAACCGCCCTGCCGCGAGGTCTGGCCTCCCTCTGCATTCCCCTCCTGGCGGAGTTGCCCCAGATTGAAATCGGGCTGGTTCTCCTGGCCCAAGGGAGGGAACTTCCTCTCTGGGAAGAGGCCCGGCGCAAGGTTCGGAAGATCCGCCGGATCGGGATCCTCGGGGCCCTCAACGGCGCGCGGATCCGCTCCTGGTTCGAGGCCGGCGCCGCGGCGGCGCTGCGGATCGAAGACTTGGAGGCGACGGCCCGCCGACACGGAATCCCTTTTCAGCGGGCTGAGCGGATGAACAGCCGACGGACCGCCCAACTCCTGAAAGAAGCGCAGGTCGATCTGGGGATATCCCTGGGAAGCCCCTACCTTCAACGGGAGATCTTCACCATCCCCAGGCAGGGGATGGTGAACGTCCACCACGAGATCCTCCCCCAGTTCCAAGGGGCGCGGAGCATCCTCTGGCCCATCCACGAGGGATCGCGGGAGACCGGCTACTCCATCCACCGGATCGACGCCCGCCTGGACGCCGGCCCGATCCTTCATCAGGAGCGGTTCCCCATCGAATTCAAGCCGACACTCCGGGAGACGGTGATCCTCAACTACGCCCGCCTGGTCGAGCGAAGCGCCCTGGGGTTGGCCAAGGTCCTCAAGGATTATCCGGGGCACAAGGCCCGCGCCGTGACGCAGCGGGGGGGACGCTCCTTCACCACCCCGACGATCGGGCAATACCTGCAGATGGTCCGCCAACATCAGCGGCTTTACCGGGATACCCATGGTTAGCGTGGTGATCCCGACCTACAACGAGCGGGAGAATATCCTGGCGCTCGTGGACGCGATCGCCTCTGTGTTGAACGGTACCTCTCCGGAGGTGATCGTGGTCGACGACCGTTCTCCGGATGGAACCGGCGAGTTTCTGGACGAGGCCGCCCGCACGAGGCCTTGGCTGCGGGTCCTGCATCGGAAAATGAAACCCTCTCGCAGCGGCTCCGTGGTGGACGGCCTTCGGATCGCGCAGGGGCAGGTCCTGTGCGTCATGGATGCCGATCTGTCCCATGACCCCCACCTGCTGCCTCAGATGATCCGGGCCGTCCAGGAAGGGGCGGAGATGGTGATCGGGTCGCGCCGAGTTCCGGGCGGCGGCGCCGTCGAGTGGCCCTGGTTTCGCCGGGGCTTAAGCTCCGTTGGGAACGGGCTGGCGCGTCTGCTCCTGCGGCTTCCTTTCGCCGACACGATGAGCGGCTACTTCGCCATGGATTGCCACTTCTATAAGCGGATCTGCGACTTCGTGCCGCCTGAGGGGTACAGGACATTGTTGGAGTTCTACGTCCGCGGACGGCCTGAGCCGATCCGGGAGCTCCCCTATCTCTTCCGTAATCGACGCCAGGGCACCAGCAAGCTCACCACTCATGTCGCTTGGCAAGATCTGAAGATGTTGGTCCGGCTGGCCGCGCAGACGTGGGTGGACCGGCTGCGGGAATGTTTTCATCGGGGCCGCTACCGTCGGGTGGTTGGGATGATCGGCCCCGGCCGTCTGTTGGACATCGGATGCGGGCAACCCTGCGAAGGGATGTCTCACGGAAGTTTCTTACGCTTCTTGGGACGAGGCATTGGGATCGACCTCAAGCCGATCTACGGCCCTTTCCCTTTCGCTCAGGCCTCGGCGACTCATCTGCCGTTTCTGGATCGATCCTTCGAAACGGTGGTGGCCATGGAGGTGGTGGAACATCTGGACGAACATCAATTGGAGGCCGCGCTCAAGGAGATGCGGCGGATCCTCTCTCCCGATGGGTGCCTGGTCATCACGACACCCAACAACGCGTTGCCCTGGAGGATGCTCTGGCCCTGGTGGGAAAAGACGGTCGGCCGGCTGTTGTGGGAGCATACCCATCTTTTGTCGTATACCACGCAGAGTTGGTTAAAGAGCTTCGAGCAGCATTTCCGCGTGAGCCGGGTGGAGAGCTACCTGGGCCTTCTCCTTGTCGCGAAGCTTAAGCCCTTCTAATCCGCCGGTTCCCCTTCGACGGCTTGCACCCCAAGGCCTATGTCTGGGTTTGGCCTGCGCCGGGGTGTTGGCCTTCCTTCAACCCCGAATCGGCGTCCGAGGATTGGATGCCTCGGTCTACCTGTTGACCTCCATTTCTCTAAGGGAAGGAAGGGGGTACCAAATCCCAAACGGTGACCCTATCGCCTACTGGCCTCCTGGCTATTCTTGGCTTCTGTCCTTTTCTGAGCAGCCGCTGCAGGCCTCGCGAGTGATCAACACCTTTGCCCTAGGAGCGGCCACTGGCCTGTTATACCTCCTGGCAAGGCGAGCTCAATGGGACGGGCTGCCGGCGTCGGGGCTCAGTATGGCCATGGGCCTTGGATTCTTCCGAGGGATGGCCAACGACACCCGACCGGATATGCTGACGTATGCCCTTTTCTTGCTCGGCGTCGCCTTCCTTCAGGGGGGAAATCCTCATCGGAGATTCCTCGGCTACTGGATTTGGAATCTTCTGATACCGTTGAAGCTCATCGCCGCTGTCTTTACTCCCATCGCCTTGGGATGGGAGTGGGCTTTGGGAGAAAAGGGGCGCCGCCTGGAGTTGAAATCACGGGCCGCGACGCTCATCGGTTGGGTGATCATCGTCGGCGCCATCGGCCTGTTCAACCATCGCCTCTCGCACCACGCCGTGCCCCACATCCTCAACATCCCCGAAGTCCTCCGGGCAGAGGTCCCAGCGGTCTCTGTTCCCGAAGCCCGCATTACCTATTTTCTCTTCTCCGTCCCCCGCTCCATGATCGCCTACTGGCACGGATCCATCCGCCCGTTAGGGGTCTTCCTCCCCTTCTGTGGGATACTGACCCTTGGAGTATCCTGCTTGGCGACCCTGCGCCCGCGCCTTGGGGGTCCGTGGCTGAGAAACCTGGGCTTGACGATCCTCGTGGCTGTTCTGTTTTTACGAGGGGTATGGTACTTCGACGTGGGAACTCGGATTACTGGCTATGGGTGGCTCCTCCTTCTGTTGGCCTTTCGCCCCACCCCTGGAAGCTACAGGCGGTGGTTTCTCTATGCGGGAATCTTTTCGGGATTTTCTATCCTCAACATGCTGACCACCAACGCGCTCGGGGCCAACGACCCCCGCTACGAGCGCCTGGCTCAGGAGCTGAAGGCGAAAGGGCTCCCATCCCAGAAGTTGCTGACGAACTCATTCCGCATCCTGGACCTCCATGTCGGATATCCCACGTGGCCCGTGAGGGGGAGCCCGTCGGCGGATGAGGGGTCCTGGTTTCTCAAGGTGACGCTTCCCGCATACGACCCGGTCTCCGCCACCGTCTGGCCTGTCTCGCTGGACAGCCATTGGCGGGAGATCACCTCCATCCCCGGGGCCGCCCTTTTCCAGAAAACCGGCGGGGGCCAAATGGGGACTGGACGTGGGAAGGACGAAGCGATACCCTAGTATTTAGCACGATGGAAGCGCCACCCACGAAACCCTTTCCATCCTCCCGCGCGGCCTTGAACGAGTTGATCCGGCGACGGCTGGAGGAGATCCCCGAGGGGCAGGACGGGCAGCGAGCCGAAGCCGCCGCCTATCTTCAAGGGTGTCTCAATCGTTTCTGGGCCACCCTTCAGCTCCTGGCGAAGGTCATCCCGCCGCAGGCCGCTGGGCCGAGGCCCGTGGTGCGGCCTCCTTTAGCCGCAGCCGCTTCCTGCTCCGTGCTGGATCTGGGAACCTTCCCGGGACAGATTACCCTGGCGATCAAAGAGCTTTTTGGATGCCGAGTCACCGGGATGACGGCGGTCACGAGTCCGGCCTTCGAACAGCAGATGAGCCGCTGCGGCATCCCGATCCATCTCCACGACTTGGAACGGCATCCGCTTCCGTTCGATCCGGGGTCCTTCGACATCGTTCTGTGCCTGGATCTGATCGAGCACCTGACCTACAACGTGCCGTTCGTGCTCGAGGAAAGTTCCCGAGTCCTGAAAGCCGGAGGGACCTTGATCTTGACCACGCCGAACCTGGCCTCCGTCTGGAACCGGTGGGACCTCCTTCGGGGACGCCCCATCGGAAAACCGCTGGAGGATCCCCTTCACCCCTTTTACGGCTTCCCTCCTGTGAACGGCGGCCCGCTGCCGGACTGGATCGCCATGCGGCACGTCCGTGAGCTGACCGGATCGGAACTCCGGTTTCTGCTCAAACGCAGCGGCTTCCCTACCCCGCAGATCCGGTTCCTCCGGTTTCCGATGAACTTCTCACCGGCCGGACTGTCTCTCAAAGGAATGCTGATCAGCTGGGGCCTCCAAGGCCTTGAGCAGATCGCCCCTGCGCTACGTGCCTCCCTGGTGGCCATTGCCACGAAACCCTGATCGGACAATCCGGGTAGGCATCAGTGCCCGGTACCTCAATACGGATGAGGATCGGGGCTTAAACCGGT
>CAZRTR010000028.1:0-20285 GCA_964603095.1 uncultured Planctomycetia bacterium | reverse complement strand
ATGAAGTACAAGCTGCGCAAGGCGGAGGATGAGATCCTCCGGCTTGCGGTGGCCGGGGTCCGGCTTGCGGGCAAGTTCACCGACGACGTGGAGTTCTCCCCTGAGGACGCGGCCCGGACGAGGCCGGAGTTCCTGTTCAAGGTGCTGGAAGCGGTGATTGATGCCGGGGCCACGACGGTCAACATCCCGGACACGGTCGGATGGGCGATCCCCGGCCAGTTCGGGGAGCTGATCCGCTCGATCCGGGAGGAGGTCCCGAACATCCATCGGGCGATCATCTCGGTCCACTGCCACAACGACCTGGGGCTTTCCACCGCCAACTCCCTGGCGGCGGTCAAGAATGGGGCGAGGCAGGTCGAGTGCACGATCAACGGGATCGGCGAGCGGGCCGGCAACGCCTCGCTCGAGGAGATCGTCATGGCCCTCAAGGTCAGGAATGACCTGTTCGGCGTCGCCACCGGCATCAACACGACTGAGATCTACCGGACGAGCCGCCTCGTCTCCAAGCTGACCGGCTTCCTCGTCCAGCCGAACAAGGCGATCGTCGGTGGAAACGCCTTCGCCCACGAGTCGGGAATCCACCAGGACGGGGTCCTCAAGTTCCGAAAGACGTACGAGATCATGCATCCGAAAGAGGTCGGCTACGGGGAGTCGAAGCTGGTGCTGGGCAAACATTCCGGGCGGCACGCCTTCTCGGAGCGACTGAAGACGCTGGGGTTTGCGCTGGATGAGAAGCAGCTCGGCCGGGCCTTCGGGCGGTTTAAAGAGATCGCCGATCGGAAGAAGGAGCTGTTCGATGACGATCTGACGGCCCTGGTGGAGGATGAGATCTCGGAGGTGCCGGAGCGGTACGCCCTGGTCTACCTCCATGTGACGAGCGGCACCGGGGTGATTCCCACCGCCACGATTCGTCTGAAGACCGCTCAAGGGCAGATCCTGCAGGAGGCCTCTAGCGGCGACGGGCCGGTGGACGCGGTCTACAACGCGATCGATCAATTGATCGGCTTCAAGGGGAAGCTCCAGGAGTACACGATCCAGTCGGTCACCTCCGGCAAGGATGCCCTCGGAGAGGTCACCGTGAAGTTGGGCACCCCGAAGCGGATGGAGCATGGGCGGGCCGCCTCTCCCGACATCATCGAGGCATCGGCGAAGGCGTACTTGAGCGCCATCAACCGCCTGCTCCACACCCGATGACGGGGAGATGGCGACGGAGAAGTTCTGGAAGCTGGGGATCATCGGGTGGCCGCTGGGGTATTCCCTCTCGCCGGTGATGCACCGGGCGGCTTTGAAAGCCGCCGGCCTGCAGGGAGATTATCAGGAGTATCCGATCGAACCGGATCTGAGGGATCCCGGGAATTACAAGAAGGTGACCCAGTGGCTCTCCGCGGCAAGAGACGAGAAGAGCTGGGACGGCGTCAACGTGACGATGCCTTACAAATCACAGGCGGCGGTTTGGTGCTCGCTACTGGAAAAGAACTCCGCGGATCGATTCGCGAAATATACGAACGCGGTCAACACGATCCGGTTTCAGGAAGGGTCCGCTTGGGGCTACAACACCGATGGGGTCGGATTTCTCCAGCCGCTGCAGGATCGGGGCCTCGACCGATCCGGTTGGCGTGTGCTTCTGTTGGGCGCGGGAGGGGCGGCCAAGGCGATCGCCACGGCACTCACCCTCGAGAAGAAGGTGCGGCGTCTCCTCATTTGGAGCCGTGGACCGGGGCGGGCTGAGAATTTGGCCGATCGGGTGAACACCCTCTATTACGGCGCGCCCGACCAAACCGGCTTTGCGGAGGGGATTGAGCGGTTTACGCCGGCGCTGATTCAAGAGGCCGATTGTTTGGTCAACGCCACACCGGTGGGGATGAAAGAGAAGGAGGAGCTCCTGATCAATACCGACTGGCTTCGTCCCGGGCAGATCGTCTACGACATTGTCTACGAGCCGAGGCGGACGCCTCTGATCACTGCGGCCTTGGGCCGGGGATGCCGGGTGATCACCGGGGATGAGATGCTGGTGGCGCAGGGGGCTTGCTCCTTCAAGATTTGGACCGGGATCGACGAGGTGAATGGGAAGTCCGTTCGGGAGATCATGCGGGAGGCGCTGAATGAGCGGTTCGCTGCTGGTCGGTAGCGGGCTCTTCATCCTGGGGCTGATGGTGGGGTCGTTCCTCAACGTCTGCATCTGGCGGCTGCCGGAGGGGGAGCAGGTGATCCGGGGGCGGTCCCACTGCCGGCGCTGTCTGAAGACGATCCCCTGGGTCGATAACGTGCCGCTGGTGAGCTTCATCCTTCTCAGGGGGAAATGCCGGTTCTGCGGCACCCCGATCTCTTGGACCTATCCGGCGGTCGAGCTGGCGACCGGCCTGCTGTTTGTTTCGTTGTGGGGGCGGTTTGGGCTGACGGGGGTGTCCACGATCTACGCGGCGCTGGGGGCGGCGCTGATCCTCGTCTCGGTGATCGACGCCCGGAAGATGATCCTGCCGGATGAGGTGACGCTGCCGGGGCTGCAGCTGGGGGTGATCTTCAGCTTCTTCTTCCCGATCCTGCATGGCGTGACCGATCGTTGGGCTGGGCTGTGGGCCTCCGTGCTCGGGGCGGTGGTGGGGGCCGGCTTTCTTTGGATCATCGGGACGGTCGGCTCCTGGATCTTCAAGAAGGAGGCGATGGGGGGCGGGGATGTGAAGCTGATGGCTTTTGTCGGCGCGGTGATCGGGGTCCCGAAGGTGTTGCTGGTGAACCTGATCCTGGCGCCCCTGCTGGGATCGGTGGTCGGGCTGGTTCTGAGACTCCGGTACAAGCAGGAGCTGATCCCGTACGGGCCGTTCCTGGCTTTAGGAACCATGGTGGCGATTTTCTGGGGAGACGGCATTCTCTCATGGTACCGCTCCCTCTTCGTGGGCCTGTAAGGAGGTAGAGGAGAGCCGATGCTGCGCTATTTGACGGCGGGTGAATCGCACGGGGTCTGTCTCACGGCGATCCTGGAGGGGGTGCCGGCGGGGCTTCGATTGGAGAAGGCCCTGATCGATTCCGAGCTGCGGCGCCGCCAGCTGGGGTACGGCCGGGGGGCCCGGATGACCTCGATCGAGGTGGATCAGGTGGCGATCCTCTCCGGCATCCGGTTCGGCAAGACGATCGGATCCCCCCTCACCCTTCGGATCGACAACAGGGACTTCTCCATAGACAAGTTGCCGAAGGTGACGCGGCCGCGGCCGGGCCACGCGGATCTGGCGGGAGCCCTGAAGTATGACCAGGAGGATGTCCGGAACATCCTGGAACGGGCCTCGGCCCGGGAAACGGCGGCCCGTGTGGCGGTGGGGGCGGTGGCCAAGCGGCTTTTGAGAGAGTTCGGGATCACTGTCTTCAGCCACGTGGTTCAGATGGGAGGGATCTTGGCGAGGACGGGGGAGTTGAGCTTCACGCAGATCCATCGCAAGGCGGAGGTCTCCCCGCTGCGCTGCGCCGACCCCAAGGGGGAGCAAAGGATGATCCGTCTGATCGACAAGGCCAAGGCGGCCGGGGACACGGTGGGGGGGACGGTGGAGGTGGTGGCCCTGAGCGTTCCGGTGGGGCTGGGATCCCACGTCCATTTTGATCGCAAACTCGACGGGCGCCTGGCCGGGGCCCTCATGTCGATCCAGGCGATCAAGGCGGTGGAGGTGGGGGCCGGGGTGAAGGTGGCGCAGGTGCTTGGGAGCCGGCTGCACGATCAGATCTACTATTCGAAGGCCAGGGGATTCTACCGGAAGACCCATCGGGCCGGCGGGATCGAGGGGGGAATCTCGATCGGGGGCCCGATCATCGTCCGGGTCCATATGAAGCCGCTGTCGACCCTGCGCCGGCCGATGATGAGTGTCGACATCCGGACCAAGAAGCCGTTCGCCGCCACAGTGGAGCGCTCCGACGTCAGCGCCGTCCCGGCGGCCGGGGTGGTGGCCGAGGGGGTGGTGGCCTTCGAGCTGGCCCGCGCCCTCCTGGAGAAGTTCGGTGGGGACAGCTTGGGCGAGGTCCGTCGCAACGTCCGGGGCTACTTGAAACAGGTCGCCCGATTCTAGGTGACGAAGAACATTGTGCTGGTCGGTTTCATGGGCACCGGGAAATCAGCGGCGGGCCGGCTGCTGGCAAAACGATTGAATTGTCCCTTTGTGGACTTGGATGAACGGATTGCAAAACAGGCCGGACGGACGATCCCGGAGCTGTTCGCCGACGAAGGAGAGGCAAGCTTTCGGAAACGGGAGCGGGAAGCGGTTCAATGGGCCTCGGGATTGAAGGGACACGTGATCGCCGCCGGCGGAGGAGTGATGCTGGATGAGGAGAATGTCCAGGACCTGAAACGATCCGGGCGGCTGGTCTGCTTGACCGCCCGGCCGGAGGTGATCTTGGAGCGGACGGGTCGATCGTTGCCTTCTCGGCCCCTGTTGAAGGGTTCCAACCCGCGGGAGCGGATCGAGGAGCTGCTTAAACTCAGGTCCCCTTACTATGCCCAGGCCGACGTGGCGATCGACACCTCCGACCGCTCCATCCAGGAGGTGGTGGAGGAGATTGTAGAAAAGGTGCCAGGTCTAAGACCCGGCACCTTTTCAGATCGATGAATCGATGAGTGAACCGGTCAGGAAAATCACGCTCCAGGATCCGGACTATCCGGAGCTTTTGAAGGCGTTGAACGATCCGCCGCCGGCCCTCTACCTGAAGGGGACTCTTCTTCCGGAGGACCGATTCGCCGTGGCGGTGGTGGGAACGCGCAACGCGACCCCGTATGGGCTCCTGACCGCCAGGCGGTTGGGGAAAGAGCTGGCCCAGGCCGGCATCACGGTGATTTCCGGGTTGGCTGAAGGAATCGATTCGGCGGCGCACGAGGGGGCGCTGGAAGCGCAAGGCCGAACGATCGCCGTGTTGGGCCATGGGTTTAAATATCTGTATCCTCCGCAGAATCGGGAGTTGGCCGAGAGGATCGTCGCTTCCGGGGCGTTGGTCTCTCAATTTCCAATGGAGACCGAGCCGGCGCCTTACCGTTTTCCGGAACGCAACGTTGTGATCGCTGGTTTAAGTCTGGGGGTCGTGGTGGTCGAGGCCCCTTTGAAAAGCGGGGCCCTGATTACAGCGAGGGAGGCGTTGGATGCGGGGCGGGAGGTCTTCGCCGTGCCGGGCCCCGTCTCTTCTGGGAAGAGTGAGGGATGCCATCGGCTGCTCAAGGACGGCGCCAAGCTGACCGAAGATGTGCGGGACATCCTGGAGGAGCTGGCCTCCCCGTTGAGGGCCCTGTTGCAAAAGGGGTCTGACCCCCTTAGGCCTCCCAGGAGTCAGACCCCGCCGGGTTTTCTCTCTCCGGTGGAGGCGGCCGTGTATGAAGCGATCCCGATCGGAGCGGGTGTATCGGCCGATCGGCTGGCGGAAGCAACCTCCACGGCGACGGGACAACTGCTTCCAGCGCTGACCGCCCTGGAGATCAGGGGACTGATCCGGCAGCTCCCGGGACAGGGGTATTGGCGCCTCCGATGATGAGTTCGATGAAGATCCAGGTGACGGTCAACGGCGATCCGATGGAGCTGGCGGAAGGGACACGGCTGACCGATCTGCTGGATCAGCTGAAGTTGAAATCGGAGTTGGTCGTGGTGGAGCTGAATCTGAACATCCTGAAACGGGAGGAGCTGGCCAACGCCGTGTTGAAAGAGGGGGATCAGGTGGAGATTGTCCATTTCGTGGGGGGCGGCTCCTCATGACGGGTCGAACGCCTGGCGCCAAGGGTGGCCTCTTGGCAATGGAAAGGGCGCTCAAGGCGCTGAATGAGCTGGAGGGAGAAGGGCTCATCGGGAGGTATGCCATCGGCGGCGGGATAGGGGCCATTTTCTACATGGAGCCGATTCTGACCTATGATCTGGACATTTTCGTTTTCCTTCCCCAGACGCAGAGTGGGTTGGTTGTGCTTTCTCCGATCTACGAAGCCCTGCGGCGGAAGGGGTACAAGGTGCATCGGGAGCACATTGCGGTGGAAGGGATGCCCGTCCAGTTGATTCCCGCATACAACCCGTTGGTGGAGGAGGCCGTCCGTGAGGCGAGGGAAATCCGATATGGGAAGACAAAAACAAGAGTTCTCCGGGCAGAGCATCTCCTGGCGATTATGCTTCAGACCGGCCGTCCAAAAGACAAAGCGAGAATCACGCAGATGTTGGAGGAAGCCAGGATGGATCGGGATTACCTGGCGAGGATCCTGGATCGCCACGGGCTGAGCAAAAAGTGGCGGGAGTTCAAGAGGCAATTCTATGGAACATAAGAACCGGAAAGGCCTGGCGGGATTATTCCGGGCGATGAAGGTGAGGCGCCGGAAGCTGGCGCGGCTGCCTTTTGAAAGGAAGATCTTGCTTCTCGCCGATCTTCAGAGGATTGCGAACGATCTCCGTCTGGCAGCCGAAGGAAACCGGCGACGCGCATGAGAAAACCAGCAGGGGATAGCAGATGAAGAAGGCGCTGGTGGTGGTGGAGTCGCCGACCAAGGCGAGGACGCTGGGCCGGTTTCTGGGCGACTCGTACCAGGTGATCGCCTCCCAGGGGCATGTGATGGATCTGCCCTCCAGCCAGTTCGGGGTGGACCTGGAGCACGGGTTTACCCCGAAATACATCGTCATCTTCAAGAAGCGGAAGATCGTCAAAGAACTCAAGGAGACGGCCGCCCCGTTCAAGGAACTGTACCTGGCGACCGACCCGGACCGGGAGGGAGAGGCGATCTCCGCCCATCTGATCACCCTCCTGGGGAATGGCAAGAAGGTGCACCGGGCCGTCTTCCATGAGATCACACCGGAAGCGATTCGGCACGCCTTCCAGCACCCGCGGGGAATCGACGAGAACAAGGTCCAGGCCCAGCAGGCCCGCCGGATCCTGGATCGGATCCTCGGATACAGCTTATCTCCCCTGCTTTGGAAGAAGGTGGGGCGGGGCCTGTCGGCCGGACGGGTCCAGTCGGTGGTGCTTCGCCTGATCGTCGAGCGGGAGCGGCAGATTCGGGCCTTTGTCCCGCAGGAGTACTGGGAGATTGAGGCGACGCTGGAGAAACGGAAGACCCGTTTCACCGCCCTGCTGGAGAGGGTCGACGGGAAGAAGGCCGAACTCAAAGATGAACAGACGACGAAGGGGCTGGTGGAGGAGTTAAAGGGACAGCCGTTCCGGGTCGCCGAGGTGAACCGGAAGGAGGTTCAGCGGCATCCGGCGCCTCCCTTCATCACCAGCTCCCTCCAGCAGGAGGCGTTCAACCGGCTGGGATTCTCGGCGGCCCGGACGATGCGGGTGGCCCAGGAGCTGTACGAGGGGATCGAGCTGGGCGCGGAGGGGCCGGCCGGGCTGATCACCTACATGCGGACCGATTCGGTCCAGATCGCGGCGGAGGCGCGGGCGCAGGCGAAGGGCTTCATCGAAAAGACGTTCGGCAAGACGTTCCTGCCGGAGGTTCCCCGCCGATACAAATCCCGGTCCGGAGCCCAGGAGGCGCACGAGGCGATCCGGCCCACCTCCGTCCATCGCCAGCCGGGCGAGATCAAACAGTTCCTCACGCCGGATCAGTTGAGGTTGTACACGTTGATCTGGAACCGATTTCTGGCCAGCCAAATGGCCTCGGCCCGCCTGGAGCAGACCTCGGTCGATCTGACAGCCGGCCGGTGCGGATTCCGGGCGACGGGGAGCCGGGTGCTGTTCCCCGGGTTCCTTCAGGTGATGAAAGAGCCGGAGAAGGAGAAAGAGGAGAAGGAAGTGGAAGAGGGGAAGACAGGCAGCCAGCTTTTGCCGGAGCTGACGAAGGGGGAGCAGGTGAAGGTGTTGGAGATCACCCCCTCCCAGCATTTCACCAAGCCACCCCCTCGATACACCGAGGCCTCCCTGGTCAAGGAGATGGAGGAGCTGGGGATCGGACGGCCCTCCACCTACGCCCCGACGATCCAGACGATCTCGACCCGAGGATACGTTTCCCGCCAGGGCCGGTCTCTGGCCCCCGCCGAGTTGGGAGAGATCGTGACCGATCTTTTGCTGGAGCATTTCCCCAAGGTCCTGGATGTCCAGTTCACCGCCCGGATGGAGAAGGAGCTGGACGAGGTGGAGGAGGGCAAGCAAGCGTGGGCCTCTTGCGTGAAGGAGTTTTACGAGCCGTTCGCCCGGGCCCTGGAGACGGCCGCCATCCAGATGAAGTCGGTCAAGCGGGAGGCCGAGCCGACGGGTGAGAAATGTCCCGAATGCGGGAAGGAGATCGTCATCAAGTGGGGGAGAAACGGCCGATTCTTCAGCTGCTCCGGGTTCCCCGCCTGCCGTTACGCCAGGCCCATGACGACCGGGGTCAAATGCCCGGAGCCGAACTGCGACGGTGAGTTGATTCAACGCCGCTCCCGTCGAGGATTCTTCTACGGCTGCTCCCGCTTTCCCAACTGCCGCCATATCTCGAGGCAGCTACCGGGCGCCGCGAAGCCATGATGGACCGCTACGTTGAGAAGTTCCTGAACTATCTGAGGGTGGAGCGCAACGCCTCCCCCCACACCCTGCGCAGCTATCGTAACGACTTAAGAGCCCTGCGCCAGGCGGTCAAGGATCTGCCGTGGGAGAAGGTGGATCTGTTGATCCTGCGTCAGTTCGTGGCCCAACAGAGGGAATCGAATCTGTCGAAATCCACCGTCGCCCGGCGGGTGGCCTGCACTCGCTCCTTCTTTCGGTTCCTCGCCCGGGACGGGTACCTGGCCCAGAATCCGGCGGCGGGGCTTATCCGTCCGAAACAGGAGAAGCCCCTGCCCAGCTTCCTCAGTGTGGAGGAGGCCTCCCGACTGGTGGAGGCCCCGGCGGGGGATGATCTGGCCCGCTTGAGGGACCGGGCGATCCTGGAGGCCCTCTACTCCACCGGGATGCGGGTGAGCGAGCTGGTGGGGCTCAAGGTCCGGGATCTGGACTTGATCAGCGAGACGCTGAAGGTCATCGGCAAGGGCAGGAAGGAGCGTCTCGTGCCGGTCGGCTCCTTTTGCGTTCAGGCGATCCGCCGGTATTTAGGCGCCTGGCACCGCCAGGTGCCTGGCGCCGTTTTTGAAGATCGCCCTCTGTTTCAGAATCGGAGGAGAGGTCCACTGACCGATCGATCCGTTCGACGGATCCTGAACCGCTACCTCCACCAGGTCAGCATTGACCGCCGGATCTCGCCGCACGCCCTGCGCCATTCCTTCGCCACCCACCTTCTGGATCGGGGGGCCGACCTGCGCTCTGTTCAGGAGCTGCTGGGCCACAGCTCGCTGGCCACCACTCAGGTCTACACCCACGTCACCACGGAGAGATTGAAACGTGTCTATGACTCCGCGCACCCTCGCGCCTAACCTCTGGCTTTGGGCCTATCAGTCTTTCCTGGTCCTGTTCGGGGTCGGGTATCTGGCGGTGCGCCTCCTCCGAGGACGGGGGGTTCCTGGATTTCGCCAGCGCTTGGGGATCACTCCGAACTCCCTCAAGGAGGACCTGCGCAAGCTCCGCCGACCGATCTGGCTTCATTGCGTCAGCGTTGGAGAAGTCCTGGCTGCGGAACCGTTGGTGAACGAGTTGCGCCGACGCCTGCCCGATCGAGACTGGGTGATCACCACGGTGACGTCGACAGGCCGGGAGGTGGCCCGCCGCCTGGTCCGGGAATCGAGGGATCGGCTCCTGTATCTTCCGTGGGATCTGGGACCGATCGTGCGAGGCGTGGTGAGTCGGATTCGCCCGGAGCTTTTCCTCTGCCTTGAGACGGAGCTGTGGCCGGTTCTTTTCCATCACCTTCGAAAGGAGGGGGTTCCGGTCGTGGTGGCGAACGGACGCATCTCACCGAAGGCCTTTCGCCGGTACCTCTGGATTCGGCCTTTCATGGAGAGAGTCCTGGCTCAGGCAACCTGGATCCTCACCCAGAGCCCCCAGGACGCCCGACGGTACGCCGCCATCGGGGCCGCGAAAGACCGGATCATCGTGACCGGAAACATCAAGTGGGAGGGGACCATTGTCCAGACCCCTTCGAATGGGAACCCCCTCCGATCCTTGCTGGGGACTCCTGAGCGGACGATCCTGTGGACGGCCGGCTCCACCCATCCCGGCGAGGAGTCGATGATCCTGAATGTCTATCGGCGCTTGAAGGCCAACCATCCGAACCTGCGGCTCCTCATCGCTCCTCGGCATCCGGAGCGGACCCCGGAGGTGGAAAAGGAAGTGGCGCGGCTGGGGCTCTCCTCTATCCGCCGCACGCAGTTATCCGTGAGGGGGTCAGACCCCACGGGGTCTGACCCCGTTATCCTCCTCGACACCATCGGGGAGCTGGCGGGGATCTACTCGGTGAGCGACGTTGTTTTCGTCGGAGGATCCCTGGTTCCCCACGGGGGGCACAATCTGGTGGAACCGGCGTCTCGCGCCAAACCGGTCTTGACCGGGCCGCATCTTCAGAATTTCCAGGCGATCGCCGAATCGTTGGCTCAGGCCGGTGGGGTAGCCATCGTCCGCTCCGAGGGGGAGTTGGAAGAGACCCTTCAGCGTTTGCTCCAGAGTCCCCAGGCCCGACGAGAACTTGGGCTGCGCGCTTCCGCGGTCCTGCGGGAGCATCAGGGAGCCACTGCCCGGACGGCGGATCTGATCGCGAGAGTGCTGGAGACAGGGGCGTCGTCCCTTCGACGCGCCGTTCGTCCTTCGACTCAAGCTCAGGACGAACGGAAGGTGTGGCTGATCGACGGTTTGCTCGCTGTGCCGGAAGTGTTCTACCGATGGGGCCTGGGAATCGTCAAGTTTCTCTATCGGAAAAGGATTCTGAAGGTCCATCGGCTTCCCGCGCCGGTGGTCAGTGTGGGAAACCTGACCTGGGGGGGGACGGGGAAGACCCCTCTGGTGATGCATCTGGCCTTAGCCCTGAAAAAACGGGGCTTCAAGCCGGCGGTCCTGACGAGAGGGTACGGGGGGGATGAGGTGGAGCTGATGAGGCGCCGTCTGGACTCCATCCCGGTGGTGGCGGGACCCGACCGGTTCGCCTCCGGGCGCCGGGCCGTCGAGCAGTTCGGGGCCGATCTGTTGTTGTTGGACGATGGATTCCAGCAGTGGAGGATCGCTAAGGATCTGGATATTCTGGCGATCGATGCGACGGCTCCTTTCGGCAATGGGCGCCTGATTCCCCGAGGGACCTTGAGAGAGCCGAAGGAGGAAGCGGCCCGGGCCGACTGGATCGTGGTGACGAAGGCGAATCGGAAGCTGCAGGAGTGGACCGCCTTGGAAGAGGAGCTGCGCCGGATTCATCCCGGCGTTGCGATTCTGAAGGCCGATCACCGGCCGGTGGGGCTGGCGGGGTGGCCGTCGGGGAGATCGGTTTCCCTGGATCTGCTTAAAGGGGAGCGGATCTGCACCCTGGCCGGCATCGCCCGCCCCGATTCGTTTGAGGAGACGGTGAAACGGTTGGGGGCGGAGGTGATTCTCAAGGTTCGTGTTCGGGACCATCATCCTTACACCGTGGCGGAGCTGCTGAGGATCTTTGGCCGATGCCGGCGCCACCGGATCCGGCGGATCGTGACCACGGCCAAGGATGCGGTCCGATTTCCTTCGGCTCTCGCGGATCAGCTCGGTGCGGATCTGAAAGGGATGGCCCCACCACCTTTCGGTGGTGGGGTGGAGCTGTGGGTGCTGGAGATCGCTCTGGAGTTTGAGTCGGATGAAAGCGAGCTTCTTGACCGAATCGGTTCTCTACGGGCTGGCTAGAGGAGTCAGCTTCCTCAGCCAGCGGACCCCGGCCGCCTGGAACGTCCGGTTCGGCTCCTGGGTGGGGGCCGGGCTCTGCCATCTGCTCCCGCATCGCCGGACCGTCGCCCTTCGGAATCTGAAGGCGGCCTTTGGGGCGACCCTTTCTCCCGACGAATACCGCCGGATTCTCGAACAGATGTTCCGGAATCTCGGGATGACCTTCATGGAGGTGGCCCGGCTTCCCCGAGTGGATCCCGATTACGTGAAGCGATGGATCACCATTCCTCCGGAAAGTCGAAGGCGGGTGGAGGAGGCCCGATCCCAGGGCAAGGGACTCATCTTCCTGACTGCCCACTTCGGGAACTGGGAGCTGGGCAGCATCGTTGCGGCCCTGGCCGGGTATCCGATGCTGGTCTTGGTCCGCGAGCAGGGGTGGCCGCGGTTGAACGCGCTGCTGACCCGGTATCGAGAATCGAAAGGATGTCGGATGGTCGCCAAGGGGTTCCCGATCCGGCAGCTGATCCGAGGCCTGAAGGAAGGCCGGGTGGTGGGGATCATGTCGGATCAGGACGGAGGAAGAAAGGGTCTGTTGGCCCCCTTCTTCGGCCGTTTGGCCTCCACCGCGCCCGGTGCGATCGCGCTGGGCTTGAAGACGCGGGCCCCCATCTTGCCGATGTTCCTCATCCGACAGCGAGGAGCGGCCCATACGGTTCTGGTGGAGGACCCGATTCCGATTCCGCGGGGTCTTCCGCTTGAGGAACAGATCCGGGCCGGGATCGCTTCGTATCTGGAGGTTTTGGAGCGGACGGTCCGGCGTCATCCTTCCCAGTGGCTGTGGCTCCATCGACGATGGAAATCGTCCCCTCAGCGGCATCTGCTCCTGTTGAGCGACGGGAAGCAAGGCCACCTGAACCAATCTAAGGGCCTGGCCCAGAGGATCGAGAAGGCCTGGACGGCCAAGACCAAGGGGGATAAACGCCTTCAGGGTGTGGAGAGCCCTTTGGTTCGGGTGGAGACGGTCCAGATCCGTTACCGCCACCCTTCTTTAAGAGGGCTGCTTGCCCTGGTGGCCAGCGGGTTCCCTCGTCGATGGGTCGGCTCGAATTTCTGGCTCCGGTTGGCTTTAAGCCCCGAAAGCGCTCAGGCCCTTGAGACCGCTTGCGCCGATTGGTCCGTTTCCTGCGGGGCTTCGGTGGCGCCGGTGAACCTTCTCTGGTCCTTCAGCCGCCGTTCCAAGGCGATCCATATCCATCGGAGCCGTTGGCCGTCCTGGCGTCGGTTCGATCTGTCGGTGGTTCCCCGGCATGATCTGCCTAATGTCCACCCCGATCGCCGGCTTCTCCTGGTCGACGGGGCCTTGACCCCGAGCGGGGATTCGGACGGCCGGCAGGTCGATCTGTGGAGGAGCCGCCTGAATATCGATGGAAGGCGGCAGATCGGTCTGCTGCTTGGAGGACCGACCAAAGGGCTTTCGTTTGACGCCAGGACCGTCGAGCAGGTGGTGGGAGCGTTGCTGGAGAGCTCCGAAGAGATGGACGTGCAGCTTCTGGTGACCAGCTCCCGCCGCACCCCGCCGGAGGTGGAGGAGCGGCTCAAGCAGATGCTGGGCGATCATCCCCGCTGTCGGCTTTTGTGTCTGGTCAACGGGAACGATCCTGGCGGCCTATCGGAAACAGGGGAGGCGGTCCCCTGCATTCTGGGATTGTCTCAGGTTCTGATCGTTTCGGGCGATTCGATCTCCATGGTTTCGGAGGCGGTCGCCGCCGTCAAGCCGGTGATCGGTTTCCTCCCCGTCAACGGCTCCTCGAAGACGAAGTACCACCGATTTCTGCGACAGTTGGAGGAGCAAGGGAAGGTAAGGATGGCCACACCGGAAGGGGTGGGGGAAGCGGTCCGGGAGTTGGTGTCTGACACCGCCTCTCGCAGCCGCGAGGTGTCAGACACCGTTTTTAAAACGGTGTCAGGCACCGGCCTTCGGCCGGAGCCAGACACCCTCCCAGATCCGGTCATGGAGTTCTTGACGAAATGGCTCTAACGGTTTTGCAGATCGTCCCATCGCTGCGGATCGGGGGTGTGGAGACCGGGACGGTGGATCTGACCCTGGCCCTGATCAAGAAGGGGCACCGGGCGATCGTGATCTCTTCCGGGGGGCCCCTCGTCAGCCGGTTGGAGGCGGCCGGCGCGACTCATATCATCCTTCCGGTTCACAGGAAGATTCCCTGGTCGATGATGAAGTTGATTCCCCGTGTCGCGGAGATCATCGAATCTTACGGGGTCGACGTGGTCCATGTTCGAAGCCGGGTTCCGGCGATCGTGGGATTCCTGGCCTTAAGACAGGTCGCCGGACAGGTCAGCTTCCGGACCGGACAACGGCAGAGGATCCCCTGTTTCATCACCACGGCCCACGGTTACTATTCCACCCATCTGTTCAGCCGGATCATGGGGTGGGGCCGATTTGTCATCGCCATCTCGGAGAGGATCGCCCGGCACATGATCGACGATTTCAGGGTGCCGCCGGAGCGGGTCCGGTTGATCCATCGGGGGGTGGAGCTGGACCGGTTCGGCTGGAAGGAGCCGCGCCGCCAGGCCCCACAGGGGGAATGGGTGGTGGCCGCCATCGGTCGGATTACGCCGATCAAGGGGCATCGGGATCTGATCCGGGCCTTCCAGATCGTCGGGAAATCTTTTCCCAAGGCCCGGCTCAAGATCGTCGGGGAACCTTCGGAGAAGCGGACTCTGGCGGAATTGAAGGGGCTGGTGAACCGGCTGGGGTTGGAGGAGACGGTGGAATTCACCGGCAGGGAGTCGGATATTCCTCAGCTGCTTTCCCGAGTCGACCTGGTCGTTCTGCCCTCCACCGGGCAGGAGGCGTTCGGCCGGGTCTTGATCGAGGGCGGCGCGGCCGGCGTGCCGGTGGTGGCGACTCAGGTGGGAGGCGTCTCCGAGGTGGTGGTGGACCGCAAGACCGGGTTGTTGGTTCCCCCCGCGGACCCTGTGGCTCTGAGCTCGGCGATGGTGGCCCTCTTGAGGGATCGAGCCCTGGCGGTGGAGCTGTCCAAGGCGGCCCGTCGACGGGTGGAGACCCTGTTCCCGTTGGGCCGGATGGCGGATCAGACGCTCCAGGTCTACGAGGAAGCCTCCGAGCGGTTGAGAATTCTGGTGATCAAGTTGAGCGCCATCGGGGACGTGGCGCTGGTGACCCCTTCGCTGCGGGCCTTGCGGGCCCGGTTTCCCAAGGCGCACATCACGGTGCTGGTGGGCAGGGAGGGCAGGGAGCTGCTTCATCGGTGCCCCACGATCGATGAGCTGATCGTCACCGATCCCGCGCGGGGCAAAGCCCTTCCACGGCTGCTTCGCCTGGGCAGGAATTTGGCCCGGAACCAGGTCGATCTGGTGGTCGATTTCCAGAACAACCGGATGAGCCACTGGCTGGGCCTCTTCAGCGGCGCTGCCCAGCGGTACGGGTATGCCGGTCGCAGGTGGAGCTGGCTGCTGACCCATGCGGTGAAGCAACCGGAGGTTCCCACCCCCCCGGTGGAGCAGCAGTTCCGGCTCCTTCAGCTTTTGGGTATTCAAGGCGCCTCTTCCGATCTGGAACTGTGGCCCGGCCCCTCGGATGAGGCGAAGGCCCGGGATCTGATCGAGGCGGCCTGGGTGGCGGAGAACCAGCCGCTGGTGGTGGTCCATCCCGGCGGGCATCCCCGATGGCCATCGAAACGATGGCCTCCGAGCCGATACGCGGAGCTGATCGACCGTCTGGCAGCGACCGCCAAGGCCCGGGTGATCCTGACCGGCTCCTCGACGGAGAGCCGGCTCGGTGAAGAGATCCACCAGGCGACCCATGCCAAGCCGATCCTGGCGATGGGGCGGACTTCCTTGAATGAGCTGGCGGCCCTGATCCGTCAGGCCGATTGCTTTGTGGGGGGGGATACGGCGGCGCTGCACATCGCGGCGGCCGTCGGGACTCCCCTGGTCGCCCTGTACGGCTCCACCGATCCGGTCCGGCATCTGCCCCCCGCGTCGAAGATCCAATTGTTGAGGAAACCGATTCCCTGCAGCCCCTGCTACCATCGGGTCTGTTTCAGGGCCGGTTCCGGCCATATGGAGTGCATGAAGTTGATCGCGGTGGAGGAGGTGCTTCAAGCAGTGCTGAGCTTCCTCAAGGAGAAAGGAGTCATCGCGAGCCCCGAAGGGGCGAAGCAATCTCGTATTGGGATTGCTTCGTCGGGCCTTCGGCCCTCCTCGCAATGACACAGGGGTTGCGATGAAGGTCTTGTTACTGACGACGCACCTGGAGATGGGGGGGATTCCGGTCTATGTGGTGAGTTTGGCCAGCGCCCTCAAACGTCGAGGCCATCAGCCGATCGTTGTCTCCAGCGGCGGTTGGCTGGAGAAGCGCCTCCTGAAAGAGGGGGTCCCTCACCGGTTCGTTCCGTGCCGCACCTCCAGCGAGCTGAATCCGAAGCTGTGGCTCCAAGTCTTCCCGCGGCTCCTGTCGATCGTGCGGCAGGAACAGCCGGATCTTCTCCACGCCCACACGCGGGTTACGCAGGTGTTATGCTGGGCCTTAAGCACCCTGACGCGGATCCCGTACGTCTCCACCTGCCATGGCCTGTACCGGTTCCGGATCGGTCGCCGGTTCTTCCGATGCTGGGGGAAATGGGTCATGGCGATCTCCGGACCCAGCATGGACCGCCTGGTGGAGCAGTACCGGTTGGCTCCTCCCCACCAGGTGGTGCTGGTCCGCAACGGCGTCGAGGTCCATCGGTTCCTTCAACGTCCCCCTGCCGAGGAGGTGGACTGGTTCCGGCAGACGATGGGGCTTCAAGGGAGCCCGATCATCGGGGCGATCGCCCGATTGAGTCCGGTGAAAGGGCTGGACCTTCTGCTCAAGACCGTCCCGTCGTTAAGGAAGGACTACCCGGATCTTCAGATCCTCTTGGTGGGAGACGGTCCCGCCAGGCCGGATCTGGTTCGGCTGGCTTACGAGCTGGGAATCCAGGACCGGGTGATCATCTCCCACCCGGTGGAGGATACCCGGATCCCCTTGGCGACGATGGAGGTTTTCGTCGCCCCGGCCTTGCGGGAGGGGTTTGGGCTGTCGATTGTGGAGGCGATGGCGGCCGGTGTGCCGGTGGTGGCCTCCAACGCGGGGGGGCCGGCCGAGATCATCGAGGATGGGGAGAGCGGGGTGTTGGTTCCCCCCGGCGATCCGGATCCCCTGGGAAAAGGGATCCGCGATCTGCTGGCCGATTCCGCTCGTCGGAGCCGGATCGCGCAGCGGGGGCGCCAGCGGGCCCGGGATCAGTTCGATATGGAGCGGGTCGTCCAGGAGGTCGAGGCCGTGTACATGCGGGCAGTAGGGGAGGGACGTCTGAATGGGAGAATCGGCGAAACGGCGAAACGGTAAACGGATTTTGATCGTGGGCCCGAACTGGATGGGGGACCTGATCTTCCTCACCCCCTCCATCCGGGCGCTCGCCAAGGCCGCCCCGGGCGGTTTTATCGCTTGCCTCTGTCCGCCCCGAGGGGTGGAGCTGTTGAAGGGCAACCCCCACCTGAACCGGGTGATCCCGCAGATCGAATCCCGGGGCTTCAAGGGATTGCTTTCCTGGTGGCCGCTCGTCCGGCGTTTAAAGGCGGAGCGGTTCGACACCGTATTCCTTTTCCACCGCTCCTTCAGCCGGACGCTGGCCTGCTGGGCGGCCGGGATCCCGAATCGGATCGGCTACCGGACCTGGAAGCGGAGCTGGCTGCTCACCCGGGCGGTGGCTCCGCCTATCAGAGACTCGGTCCACAAGGCCGCCTCCTTCCTCCGGCTGTTGGAGCAGGTCGGGGTACCGGCCGACGGGCTCCGGTACGACGTCGGGATCCTTCCGGAGGACCATCAAGCGGCCCAGGCGCTGCTGGAGGAGTTGGGGGCGGCTGTCGGCGATCGACTGGTGGCCCTGCATCCGGGAGCCAACTGGCGGCTGAAGCGCTGGCCCGCCGATCGATTCGCGGAAGTCGCGGACGCCTTGCGCGAGCGGCACGGGGCAAGGGTCCTGCTGGTGGGCGGCCCTGAGGATCTTCCGCTGGCTCACCGGATTGTTCAGCGGACGAAGAGCCATCCGGTCGTCGTGACCGGGAAGACCTCTTTCCGCCAGCTGGGGGCCCTCTTGGCCCGAACCCGGCTCCTGATCTCCAACGATTCAGGGCCTCTCCATCTGGGGATGGCGGTGGGAATCCCAACGATCGGACTGTTCGGTCCCACCGACCCGAAACTGACCGGGCCCTTCGACTCGTCCCTGGCGGGACTCGCTCAGGGCAGGCCGGTCAACGGGGAGAAGGCCCTCGCCTTGTTCGGATCGATCGACTGTCCCGTTCCCTGCTACCGGCTGCGCTGCCCGGTCAACCTGTGCATGAGCCAGATCACCGTCGACCAGGTGCTGGCTGAGGCAGGCCGGTTTCTGTGACCCCGCCCCTCCGGTTCCATGGCCCCGTCCAGCGTTGTCTGGGTGCGGGAGTTCAGCGAGGGCGGGGCCACTGTGCCTTCGGCACAGGTGCCGTCGAGGTTTTTCATCGTGCTGCGCCGAACGACGGCGCTGGAACTGGAGGGGCGGGGTGAAGATCCTCATCATCGAATTGAGCAACCTGGGGGATGCGATCCTGACCTACCCCGCTGTGTATGCTTTGCGGGCCGCCTTCCCACAGGCCCAGTTCCACCTGTTGGCCTCGCCCCGGACCCGGGAGCTTTTTGAGAGCGATCCCCGCTTCCAACAGGTCTGGCTCTGGCGCAAGGGTGGCTCGCCGCTCAGGCAGCTGGCGCTGATCGGGCGGCTCTTCTTCGAGCGGTTCGATCGGGTGGTCGATTTTCGGCACTCGTTGATTCCCCTCTTCTTGCCGGGAGCGCGTCGCACGCCTCTTTTGCGTCGGTCCAACGGATCGGGACATCGGGTTGACCAGCATCTGGCCCTTCTGAAAAAGTGGAGGGTTACTCCTTCCGACGGTCCAGCCCCTCTTTGGTATGGTCCACCGGACGAGCGACAGGTGAAGCAATGGCTTCAACCGGGGCGGGTTCCCGTCGTGATCGCCCCGGGATCGAGGAGTCATCTGAAACGGTGGGAAGCCGGTAAATTCGCGCAGGTAGCCGACCGGCTGGCGGCGGAGCATCAGGCCCAGATCATTCTCGTCGGAGATTCCGAGGAGCGGCCGGTGGTGGAGCAGGTGAAGGAGGCGATGCGGGAGGGTTCCACCGACCTGGCGGGCCGGACCACGCTGCCCCAGCTGTTTGCCCTGCTGGCCCAATCCAGGATGGTGATCACCAACGACAGTGCCATGCTCCACGCGGCGCAGGCGTTTGGAACGCCGACGGTGGCGATCTTCGGCCCCACCGATGAACGGAAGTATGGGCCTCGGCTGCCGAACTCGGTCGTGGTCCGGCGCCGGCTCGTCTGCGCTCCCTGCGAGCGGGCCCTCTGTCCGTACGGCCACGAGTGCATGCGGTTCCTGGAGCCGGACGAGGTGTACGAAGCCGCAGTGCGAATTCTCAGCCAAGCCGGGCGCGCCGAACCCTTCGACCCCGTTCGTCCTGAGCATAGTCGAAGGACGAACGTCGCTCAGGGCAGGCTTGTCGAAGGACGAACGGAAGTAAGCACCAGTTTGAGATGAGTTTCTGGGTTTACATCCTTCGCTGTTCGGACGGCTCCTATTACACGGGCCACACGGACGACTTGGAGAGGCGTATGGTCGAACATCAGGCGGGGGGAATTCCCTGCTACGCTTCCGAACGGCTTCCGGTGGAGCTGGTTTTCTCTCAGGAATTTCAGACACGTCTCGAGGCCTTGGAGCGGGAAAGACAAGTCAAAGGATGGAATCGAAAGAAGAAGGAGGCGCTGATTCGAGGAGACTGGGAGGAGTTGAGGGGATTGGCACGCTCAGCGCAAAAGTTCCCAGCGCAAGATATCAAAGGAAATACGGAGAGATCTGACAATGAAAAAGCTATTCCTCAGTCATTACGAAAAGCTGCAGCACCTTAGGGCGTTTGAGCAGTTTCTTAAGGAAGTAATCTTAATAGAGCCGATCTTACTCGAAGATCAGGATCCGCTAGGGATGGATCCAAGACCGCGTGCAGAGCATTACATGAGGCAGTGTGAAGGGGTAATATTCCTCCTCACCAAAGATGCAATTTCCGGAACTGAATTCCAGCCTCGTTCCAGTGTTTCCGTTGAGATGCCAATAGCAGAGCGGATATTCCCTCCGGAGAAAAGGTTTTATATGATCGAGGAGGGGGTCAGCATTTCCGCGTTGGCCAAGGCCCCCAACCGCATCAACTTCTCGTGGGATGATCCCTCAAAATTATTGGTTGCCCTCGGCAGGATTGCACGTTGTTTAAGAGGAGAAGGTTTGGCTCCTTCTAGTGATGTCTTGGAAAATCTTAGGGATCCTGACGAGAGAAGCTTTTTTATCTTGGAGCAGCTTGCTAAGAGTCCCACTCGCTGGTCACCGATGTATGAATTCGTGGATTTATATATGAAAGAATTTGGCACAGATCAAGCCGATTTCAATATACGGACAAACCAACTTGAGAAAGACCAGCTTGTGGCTAGAGAATCCGCTTTAGT
>CAZRTR010000027.1:0-20385 GCA_964603095.1 uncultured Planctomycetia bacterium | reverse complement strand
CCCCTTAGAGAGGAGCGCTGAAGGGGACTGTCCCTGCCCTGAAGGGGACTGTCCCCGCATTATCGCCACCAGATATCCCCACAGCGCCAACACCATCCAGAAAGTGGCCAGCACCGAGGAGCGGGAAGCGACATAGGCGACCGCCTGGGTCTGAAGGGGGTGCGCCGCCCAGAGGGCGACTCCCAGGGTGCCCCAGACCGGCGAGACTTCGGGCCAGAGCCGCATCGCCAGCGCCACTGCAAAGCAGACCACCAGAAGGTGAAGCCAGACATTGACCAGATGGTAGCCGACCGGATTGAGCCGGCCGGTCCAGTAGTTCCAGGCGTAACTGGCCATCAGGACCGGCCGGTACATCCCCTTGGCCACCGGAACCGAGCTGATGGAAGGAGTCATCACCATCTTCGGCAGATGTTCCCATCTCTTGATGAGCTGGTTCTCCACCACCATGTGGTGATCGTCGAAATGAAACCCCTGCCCCAGCGTCGGCAGGTAGAGGAGGAAAAGCCCGAGGCACAACGCCCCCAGCCACCGGAAGTCCTTCATCCAGCCCCCCCAGTCCTCTTCCCCCGGAGCCGTAAGATGGCGGTCTGCCCGAAGAACCGGATCTCCGGCTCGAACCGGTCCGGGTGTTGTCGAACCGCCGGCAGCAGGTACCGGCGCGTCTCCAGAAAGATCCCGTCCATCAGCAGGTGAGTTACTCCCTCCTCAGATATCTTTGCCCAGACGGCTTGCGTGTCAACGGCAAAAGGAATCCCGACCGACTTGCGCTCCGCCAGCAGGGCCGTCACCGCCGGTTTCCGGGAAAGGATCACCGCCTCCTCGGAGCTGTTGGCCCGCAGCCAGTCGTGGGCCGCCAGGAACTGACGAACCCCGAAAGGGGTTTGGGCCTGGGTAAGATTCAAACCGGTCAGCCAGAAGCAGCCGGCCACGTTTCCGGTCAACAGGCCGATCAAAAGCAGCCGACGCAACCGGGGGGCGATCTTCTCTCCCGCCTTTAGGAGATAGAGCCAGATCCAAGGCAAGATCGGCAGGAAGAATCGCAGATCCCGATAGGGCCAGGCCAGCGCCATCGCCATGGTGGCGACAACATACCATTCGACGACCGACTTCCGGCCCAGGCGCAGGAGGAAACCGCCGGCGATCCCCAGAGCGATGACCCCTCCCGCCCAGGGACCAACCGCCGGATCCATGAGAGAGACCGGCCAGACCAGCGCTTCGGCCGAGCAGGAAACGTAGTATTGGAGATTCCCAAGAATCCGCTGAAACAGATCGACCGGAGTGATCGTTCCCAGGTGGGGCTGGTAAGGATCCTTCAGGAAGAACAGCCCCGCGTAGTGGGTCGCCGGTCCATGGGCCAACCAGACGTTGCGCAGGTGCCAGGCCGAAATCGGCAACAGGAGCCCCCCCAGGAAGAAGACCGTTCTCCAAACGGGGAACCACCGGTAGTGGCTCCAGAGAAGCCAGCCCACCACCGTCACGATCAGTGCGGCTCCGGCGGTGCGGGTAAAGTAGCCGGCCAACAGTAAAAGAGCCAAGAAACCCAAGGATCCAACCGATGCGGAAAGCCCGCGCCGGCGAACCCACAAGAGGGCCATCAGCGAAAAGGCCAGATACGGAAACTCGGACAAGATCTGCTGGTAAGCCCCGACCCAAAGCGGCGTCGTCGCCAGGCATCCGACCGTGGCCAATGCAATGCTCGATCGCGTCTCTTCCCGGACCCAACGGAACCAGAGAACCAAAGACAGAAGCGCCCAAGCAACCACCATTCCATGCATCGGGAGAAAGGCGTGGCTGCCCCACAAGGCCACGATCGGAGTCAGCATCAACGGAAACCCGAACGGATAGGAGGTGTGCAGCGGGCTCCCCGGCTCCTGGATCGTCCGATACCCTTGGCCCGTGGCGATCGACCGGGCCAACAGGATGTACTGGGCGTTGTCCCCCCCGATCCCCCCCAGCTGACCATTCAAGGTTCCCAGCGCCAAGAGGGCCGCCCCCAAGAGCAGCCATCGGAGCATCCGATCCGCCGCCGCCGGATTTTCCTGAATCATCGGCCGTTGAGGAACGAACCGAGCGCCTCCACGACGACGCGGGAGGGCTGTGTGGAAGGAATCGGCTCTCGATGGCGATGCATCTGCGGAGATTTCAAGAAGCTCTCCACCCGCTCCCATCTCCACCGGGCGAGGACAACATTCCCGGGAGGGTCGACCCCCTCCGGCCGCTCCGTTCGATCCCGAAGCAGCAGGCACGGGACATTCAAATAGTAGCTCTCCTCCTGAACCGAGCCTCCGTCGGTGATGAGAAACTGGGCCTGCCGGGCCCAATGGAGAAAGGCGGCATGGGAGACGAGAGGCCGACATTGGATCCGATCGGAGGTCTTCAGACGACTCATCCCACCCGTCCGGACCAGCGCGCGGCGAGTCGGCTCATGCAGAAGGAAAAGGAGCGGATGATGGGCCGCCGCCTTCAGGAGAACCTGGACCAGAAAATTCAACCGCCGCCGAGAAAGGAGCGTCTCCATCCGGTGGATCGAGCATAGGATGAAGACCGGCCAAGGAGCGGTCACCTGGGACGGTTGCTTCAGTCCCCGTCGGGCCGCCTCCAGACCGGTGTTCCCCCCCAATTCCACGATCCGGCCGGCCACACCGGCCCGCTTCAGATTCTGAGCCGCCCGAGGAGAGGGGGCCAGCAAGAGATCGGCCGCCCGAGAGGTCCTCCAGCGAAACAGCTCCTCCGGAAAAGGGGACAGGGGATGAAAGGAGCGCAACCCGGCCTCCAGATGAGCCACCTTTAATCCCGCCCGTTTGGCCAGCCACGCCCCCAGCCAGGTGGAGGCGGTATCCCCGTGGACCAGGCAGATCCCCCCTTGGTTGGCGAAGATCCGGTCCCGAATCCAGGCCGGCCGGACCGCTCCATTCACCACCCACTGGACAACCCAACGCAGCCCTGAGCGGATCGAAGCCAGATCCGATCCGTTACGCAGGGAGAAATCCGGCTCCCGAACCTGGAGTTCCTTCCGCAGGCGGGAAGTGAGCTCCGCGTGCTGCCCGGTGTCGATCAACCGATACGGAATCCCTTGCCGCTCCAGCTCCCAGACGACCGGGGCCGTCTTGATCACCTGCGCCTTGGTTCCAAGGAACAGGTGGATCACCCCACGCGGCTCCTTTGGAATCTGAGCTCGGCGATCGACTCGGCGATCAGACCCATCAGGAAAACCAGGACTCCGGTCGTCATCAGGAGGGCCGCCATGTTGGTGAACCGGTGGGCCGTCCAGAAGGTGTAAGCGTAGTATCCCACCCCCAAGCCGAAGAATCCGATGGAAACCGGCAGGAAGATCCGCAACGGAGCGTACAGGGTGGCGATCTTCAGGATGATCAGAAGGAACCGGACCCCATCCCTCCAAAGATTCAGCTTGCTCCGGCCTACCCTCCGATGCGCCGTGATCGGCACGAAGCCCACCGAATGGCCGGAACGCAAGAAGGCCAGCGTGAGGGTGGCCGGATAGGAGAATTGATTGGGTAAGAGGGGAAGGAACGGCAGGACGTCGGCCTTCCGGAAAAGCCGGAATCCGGAGGTCAGATCCTGAACCTTCTGCTCCGTGACGTACGAGGCCAGCCGGTTGTAAATCCCATTGGCGATCGCCCGCCCAATTCCCGCTTGGCCCGCCAAAGAGCGGGCCCCCACCACCATATCGTATCGGTCCGCCAAGGCCAGGATCCTGGGGATATCTTCTGGATCATGCTGGCCGTCCCCATCCATCAGGAGAATCCATTCGCCGGAGGCCTCCCGAATCCCCCGTTTGACGGCAGCCCCGTTCCCGATTCCGCAGGGCTGGGTCAGCACCTTCGCGCCGGCCTGGGCCGCCAGGGCTCCGCTGCCGTCGGTGGAGCCGTCATCCACCAGAATCAGCTCCGCGGAGGGGCCCACCTCCTGGCGGATCTGCCGGATGAGAGGGCCGATTTCCTCCCGTTCGTTCTTCACCGGAATGACAATGCTCAGCGTGGATTCCACCGCCCCGATCCTAAAAGCAACGAGGGAGAGCGGCGCCTGCCTCTCTCCCTCGTTGGGTTCCGATCGAATCGATAAGGTCGCTTTTAAGTTACTCGCCTGGCCAGGTCCCGCTCTTGGCGATGCGACCGCTCGTGGCGTTGTAGCGCCATGAATAACCGGCAATCCCCGGCGGCGACGGTTCCAGAACCGACAACCCCTCCGTCAGGAGTGCGGTCAAGGCGGCTTTGTTCGCCGGATAGGAGGCGGTTGCCGCATGGATTGCCGTCGAGGCGTAATACATCGCGGCCGCCGCGCGAAGGGCTCCCAGCTCACTCTGCCCCGCCGCGATCCGGGCGTCATCCTGAAGGGCGACGAATCGAGGAAGGGCGATCGCGGCCAGAACACCCAGAATGACAATCACCAGCACAAGCTCAATGAGGGTGAACCCTTGCCTATTGCTTCGACGACTTCCGAGTGAACCCAAGTCCCACCTCCTTATATAGGTCTTGCAAAACTAAAACCCTTATTCCCAAGGCCAAGCCAACGGCGATAGTCTAGCGACCGCAGCGCCCGGCTGTCAAGCGAAATTCTAGCGAAAGGGCTACCTCCTAGCTGCGGCTATTTTGGCACACTTGCCAATTCCCCTTCGATCAGAGATAATGCGGGCCATGGGCAAGCGCCGGGTTCTGCTGGTGGAGGACGAGCCCAGCATCGTCAAGACGGTGGGCAAGCGCCTGGAGGTGGCCGGGTTCGAGGTGATCGTCGCCACCAATGGGGTGGAGGCGATCGCCAAGGCGCGAGAAGAACATCCGGACCTGATCATCCTCGACCTGATGCTTCCCACCATCGACGGCTTCGAGGTCTGCGAGCGCCTGAAGAAGAATCATCCTTCCATGGACATCCCGATCGTGGTCGTCTTCAGCGGAAAGGGCCAGGAGGAGGATGAGGTCCGCTGCCGCCAGTTGGGGGCGGCCGCCTTCATCCCCAAAACCCGGGGAACCGGGGTCCTGATCGAGCAGATCAACGCCCTGCTGGAAAAGAGCTAGCGCCCTCAAGCGGCCGCGGGCACGGCGACCATAACCCTGGTTCCTTCGCCCTGCCGACTCTGGATATCGATCATGCCGTGATGGTCCTCAACGATCCTTCGGACAATGGCCAGTCCCAGCCCGGTCCCCTGGCCCGGCGGCTTGGTGGTGAAGAACGGCTCAAACAGCTTGGACAGATGCTCCGGCGGGATCCCCACACCGGTATCGGCCACCTCACAGAAGATGAACTCCCTCTCCGATCGGCCTTCATCGGACGCGAGAGGCCTTGAAGAGAGCCGAATCCTCAACGTCCCCCCTTGAGGCATCGCGTGGAAGGCGTTGAGGAACAGGTTCAGGAAGACCTGGGTCAACTGGTTCTCGTCCGCCGCAACCGGCGGCAGGCCCGGCGGGATCTCCCGGATCACCTCAACGCCTCCCAGACGGACCTGCTCGCGCAGCAATCCCAATGCGGTGTTGATCACCTTCTCCATCGGGACCGGCTGAGACACCAGAGGGGCCGGCCGCGAGAAATCCAGAAGCCCCCGGATGATCCGGTCGGCCCGGCCGACCGCGTCTTTCATCTCTCCGATAAACCGGCCGGCCTGCTCCGGAAGCCGCTTGCCGGTAAACTCCCCCTCCAGGTAGTCCACCCCCTGAAGCAGAATCGCCAGCGGATTCTTCACCTCATGGGCGATCCCGCTGGCCAACTGCCCCATCGCCGCCATCTTCTCCGACTGGACCAGCATCGACTGCGTTTCCTTCAGCTCCTGGTAGGCCTTGGCCAGTTCGGCGGCCCGCTTCTTCTCCGCCTCCGCCGATACCAGCGCATCCACCATCCGATCGAACGACCGGGAGATCTCGGCCAGCTCGTCGGACCCTCTCAATTTGCTGCGGACGGTATGCTCTCCGGATGCCAGGCGCCGGGAGACCTGCACAATCCGGAGGGCGCGAAGGGTAACGGTTCGATGAAAAAAGAGCCATGCCAGCAAACCCAGGATCGCGGTGACGATGCCCCGCTCTCCCGTCCGCACAATGGCATCCGCGCCAAATCCCACCAAGGCGATCGAAACCGGCAGAGTGAACCAAAGCGGATAAGGAAACCCTTTCATTCCTCTATTCTAATCCCATTTCCCTCTGGGCGCGAAGGCGCAGTTTGGCGTTGGCGACCCGCTTTCGGATGCGCAACGACTTCGGGGTCACCTCCAGCAGCTCATCCGGCCCCAGGTACTCCAGGGCATACTCCAGCGTCAGCTCGCGCGGCGGCACCAGCGAGATCGTCGTCTCGGCGGTCGACGATCGGACATTCGTCATCCTCTTCTGCTTGCAGATGTTCAGCCCCATGTCCTGGTCCCGGCTGGCCTGCCCCACCACCATCCCCTCGTAGACCGGCACGCCGGGCCCGATGAACAGCTCCCCCCTCTCCTGGCCGGTGGTGATCGCGTAAGCGCTGCTGACACCCCCCTCCGTCGCGACCAGTGAACCGTGCGGCTCCGAGGGGGGCAGGTCCGTCACAACCGGCTCGTAGGCGTCGAACAGGTGGTGCAGGATCACCGTCCCCCTCGTCTTCTTCAGCAGAACGTTCTTGAGCCCCAGCAACCCCCGTGTCGTGATCAGATGCTCGAAATGGACCTCCCCGCTGGGCGTGGGCGCCATCTCCTGCATCTCGGCCCGGCGGCGTCCCAGCTCCTCCATGACCACCCCCTGGCACTCGGCCGGCACGTCGATCGAGAGAAACTCGTACGGCTCGCACAGCTGCCCCTCGATCTCTTTGGTGACCACCTCCGGCTTGGAAACCTCCATCTCGTATCCTTCGCGGCGCATCGTCTCGATCAGGATGGCCAGGTGCAGCTCCCCCCGCCCGGAGACCAGGAAGGTGTCGGGGCTCTCCGTCTCGGCCGCGCGCAGCGCCACGTTGGTCTCCAGCTCCTTCCAGAGACGTTCCCGCAGCACGCGGGACGTCACGTGCTTCCCCTCGCGGCCGGCGAAGGGGCTCTTGTTCACCGAGAAGGTCATCTGCAGCGTCGGCTCCTCGATCACCATCGCCGGAAGGGCCGTAGGGCGCTCCGAATCAGCGAGGGTGTCGCCGATGCCGACCTCGGAGAAGCCGGCGACCGCGATGATCTCACCGGCGCAGGCCGACTCGATCTCCACCCGCTCCAGCCCCTCGTAGGCGAGCAGCGCGGTGGCGGTCCCGGCGGTTTGGCCGCCGCCGGCCGCCGCCAGGCGCACCACCGGCTGCCCCCTTCGGATCGAGCCGGCATGGATCTTGCCGATGCCCATCTTCCCTTTGAACGGGTCGTAGGCCAGCGCCAACACGAGCAGCTGCAGCGGTTCCTCCGACGCCACTGTCGGGGCCGGAATCTTGGCGAGGATCGTGTCAAACAGGGGGGCCAGATTCTCCCCCGGCCGGTTAAGGTCCAGGGCCGCCGTTTCCTGGGTGGCCGACGTGTAGACGATCGGAAAGTCCAACTGGTCGGACGAGGCCTGCAGCTCCACGAACAGGTCGAAGGTCCGGTTGATCACCTCATCGGGCCTGGAGTCGGGCCGGTCCATCTTGTTGACGACCACAATCACCGGCAGCCCGAACCCGATCGCCTTGCGCAGGACGAACTTTGTCTGCGGCATCGGCCCCTCCTTGGCGTCCACCAGCAGCAGGGCGCCGTCCACCATCCGCAGGGTTCGCTCCACCTCGCCTCCGAAATCGGCGTGGCCGGGCGTGTCCACCAGGTTGATCTTGACGCCTCCGTAGGAGAGCGCGGCGTTCTTGGCCCGGATCGTGATCCCCTTCTCCCGCTCCAGGTCCATCGAATCCATGATGAGGCCTCCCTCCGGATCAACCTGGCGGACCGCTCGGGTGTAGCGCAGCATCGCGTCGACCAGCGTCGTCTTTCCGTGGTCGACGTGCGCGATGATGGCGATGTTGCGAAGAGGGGCCGAGGGGGTCACGATCGCCGGCGGCGATACCCACCCCGGTGGCGAGGCGCCCCTCGGGGGACCGGTTGCGTCTCGGGCCGGTGGAAAGGCCGGTGCGGCCGGGGCGGGGCCCCCTGGCGGTAGTTGAAGTTGGGAAGCGTCACGCGCGGCAGGGAGATCCGCAGCACCCGTTCGATATCGGTTACCAGCGGCTCCTCATCCCGGTCCATCAGCGTGAAGGCGTCTCCGGTCGCCTCCACGCGGGCGGTTCGGCCGACCCGGTGGACGTAATCCTCCGGCGTGTTGGGGACATCGAAATTGATCACGTGCGTGATTCCCTCCACGTCGATCCCCCGGGCAGCGATATCGGTCGCCACCATCACCTGGTGCCGGCCCATCCGGAACTCCTCCAGGGCGTGCAGGCGCTGACTCTGGTTCCGATCCCCGTGGAGCACCGAGACGCTCAGCCCCGCCCACCGCAGCCGGTGTGCCAGCCGGTCGGCCGCGTGCTTGGTCCGGGTGAAGACCAGCACCGAGGTCAGCTCCTCCCCCCGCAGGATCTGCAGCAGCAGCTCATTCTTCAGGTGCCGCGAGACCGGGTAGACGGCGTGCCGGATCCCGACCGCCGGGGAGGTCCCCCGCTCGATCTGGATGACGCTGACCGGCTGGCGCAGCATCTGGTGGGCCAGCTTCATGATCTCCGGCGGCATCGTGGCGGAGAAGAGCAAGCTCTGTCGTTTCGGGGGCAGCAGGGAGAGAATCTTCTGAATGACCGGCAGAAACCCCATGTCCATCATCCGGTCCGCCTCATCCAGGACCACCACCTCCAGATCCACGAAATCGATCCGCCCCGAATAGATGTGGTCCAGGAGCCGGCCCGGGGTGGCCGAGACGATATCCACCCCCCTGGCCAACGCGGCGATCTGCGGATTCATCGGAACCCCCCCGAAGATCGCCGCCCCCTTCAGGTGGACGTAGCGGGACAGCGACTTCAGATGGTCCATCACCTGCAGCGCCAGCTCCCGGGTGGGCTCCATAATCAGGGCCCGCATGTTCGGACGGCCGGCCCCCTTCATCAGCTGGTGAAGGATCGGCAGGACGAACGCCGCCGTCTTTCCGGTTCCGGTCTGCGCGGAGCCGATCAGATCCCGGCCGGACAGAATCGGGGGGATCGCCTTGGCCTGGATCGCCGTCGGGCGAAGAAAACCCAGGTCATGGATCCCTTTGAGCAGATTCGGATGAAGCCCGAGCGAGGCAAAGGTCGCCTCCTCCGGCGCACTATTCTGTTTGGACATTCAAACCCGGAAACTTTCGGAACCGGCGCTCAACGGTCACCACGGCGCCGGATGCTTGGCGGGATTCTCTTGTCTTAAGGAGAACTCTCTCCTTTAGCGACCGCCTCCCTTACGCTTCGAGAAGCAGTCCTTGCAATAGACGGGACGATCTCCACTGGGCTTGAAGGGGACTTCACACTCCTTCTGACAATCCGCGCAGACCGCCTTGAACATCTCTCGCGGCCCGCCGAACCCGCCGCCCCCTCCACCGAACCCACCACCTCCTCCTCGTTGAAACGCCATCACTCCTCCTTATGTTTGTCCTCAAACCAAACCACACCGTTCAACACCCTATCTTCCAACACGAAGAGCAGTATACCACATCCGGTGCGTGTACACCAGGCTCATAATTTTTTACTCTTCTGCTGCTCCTGATAGTCCCTCCAGGAGGGGGAGTTTCCGATCACCGATTCGGGTCGCTTCTCCTTCTCCTCCGGTCCGACTTCACGGTCGTACCCCTTCTGCTTCCACTCCTGCGCGGGGTCCGCCGCCTCCGGGCCGGTCGGGCTCCACTCCAAAAACTGATCCGCCTCCTCCCCGGTCAGGAGCCGCTCATCCCCTTCGCTTCCCGGATAAGCCGGCTCCTCCCCCTTCGACTCTCCCGAGGGGTCCTCTCCTATGATCTCCAGGTCCCACTCCTGCTTCGGCTCCTGCGCCAACGCCCCCGCGCTCAGGCAGAGCCACAGCCCCGCCGCCGCCACCGCCCGCCCCCAGCGCAACCGATTCATTCTGCTCTTCTTCCGATCTCCACCAGCTTCCGCCGGCTCCTCTCTCCGCAGGATCGACACCGCACCGGCGGCCGGCCGCGCCGGCGCCATCCCTGATCCGGCGGTGCGAGCGGTTTAGCTCTTCCGGCTACAGGGACAGATGTTCGCCAGCGAGCCGATCGTCAGCAGACCCGCGATGGCGATCACCGCGTAGGCCGCTTTCGCCGCCCCGCCCATCCCCAGTATCCGTTCCACCAGGTTCACCCCGGCAAAGGCGACCAGCCCCCAGTTGAGCGCTCCCAACCCCGCCAGAACCGCCGCCACCTTGCAGACCCCGCACTGATTTCCACTTTTCATCGCCACCTCCTCTAAGCTTCCATACCCCCGTTAGGACACAAGTATAACGCAAGCGGCCGAAAAGAGGGACGGGTGAACGCGCACTCACCCTCAACGGGCGGCACGATCCGACACCTTTTAATAATTCCTGCGGGCAGCGCAGGCAAAGCAGGAGAAGTAATTTCGCCACAAGGCCTCGCTGGATACGCACTGGTTCGTCCCGAAGAAGTAATCGACGAGAGCTTCCCTGACGCGAGCCACCTCCTTCAGACGAGCCAAACCCCGAACGCTGCCCAAGGTCAGGTCGAGCAGCTCGAGCGCCCGCTCGGCTGCCTGCCGGGAATAGGCCGGGTCATTCTTCGTTCGCCAATTCAAGGCCCGCTCCACTTCGCTGCCGATGTTCGCCATCTGGACCATGAAATCCATCTGAGCCCAACGACCCGCCGCAAGATCCTTATGCTGAACAGTCACCGGACGATCCTCTGCTCAATGATCGCGATGATGTTCTTGCGCATCGCTTCGCTCTCAACCCCCCGGCTTTTATTCCCTTGCGACGGCCGCATATTGATCAGGGAATCAAACTCAACAAACCGGTCCCCCTCCTTTAATATCTTCACGCGCGCTATGAGCCGCTCGAACGGGCGATCTTCCCTTTCACACTTTTCATCGCCGGCGTTTAACATCGGCTCTTACGCGGCGCACTCTCCAGGCCCCATCCCCCCTAAGGAGAAGTCGGTCTCAGCCCCCCAGTCCCGGTACGGCTCGGGCGACTGCTCATAAGGAGGAAGCGTGGTGAACGGCTCCAGCGCCTGCTGCCAGTAGGCGGCCCCCATACGGGCGGAGAAGCTCCGGAATGACTCCTGGGGAGCCAGCCGGTTTTTCCGGTACAGCTCCACCATCCGGACCACCGCCTCCGGGATCTTCCGGGCCGGAAGCTTGGTGATCGGCTGGCCGAACTGGGCCCTCCCCTCCTCCGCCATTCCCCCCAGCAGAAGCTGGAAGTGGGGCACGAGCCGCTCGTTCACCTTCCTCGCCCCTCCGAAGAAGCCGATGTCGGCGATGTGATGCTGGCCGCAGGAGTTGGGGCATCCGCTCACCTTGATCCGGACATTCTCGATGTCCGGGCCATGCAGTCCCACCTCCTTGAACCGCTGCTCCAGCGCCCGGGCCAGCCCGCGGGAGGCGGAGATCCCCAGTTGGCAGGTCTCGGCGCCGGGGCAGGAGGTGACGTCGTACAGCTTGCCCGCCTCCGTCTCGGCCAGCCCCACCCGGGCCAGCTCCTCGTACAGGGCCGGCAGATGCTCGGTTCGGATCCAGCGGAGGATCAGGTTCTGGTCGATGGCGGTGCGAAGTTGCCCGCCGCAGTACCGGCGGACGATCTTCGCCAGCTCCCGCATCTGCTCGGAGGCGATGTCCCCCAGCCGGAGACGGATCGTCACCACCGAGTATCCCTCTTGCTTCTGGGGAAGACCGTTGGTCAGGAGCCACCGGCCGTACAGCCCGTTTCCGTTCGACGGGACTCTCTGAACCGGGATCCCCTGCGCCACGGGCGGTTTCCCGTTCGTCTGCGCCATCTCCATTTCCGGATAAGCGGTGAGCGGCAGTTTCTCCCGCTCGGCGAAAACCTCCTGGCGGAACGGGTCCGGCCCCAGCCGCTTGACGACGAACTTGATCCGGGCGGAGGCCTTGTTCTTCCGGTCTCCGAGCCGGTCATGGACCCGGACGATCGCCTCGCAGGTCCTCAGCAGGTCGGCGGTCGGCGTGAACGGCTCCAGCAGGATCGCCTGCATCGGGGCCGCCCCCAGCCCGCCGCCGACGTAGATCTTGAAGCCCAGGATTCGCTTTCCCCCTTCCTGCCGGACCGCCGCCACCGCCCCGATGTCATGGATCGCGGTCTTGGCATGGTCCACGGGGCAGCCCTCGAAGGCGATCTTGAACTTCCGGGGCAGCTTCTGCGAGATCGAGTTGCGCAGGAAATGGCGGGTCACCGCCTCGGCATGGGGGATCACGTCGAACAGCTCCGTGGGGCTCACGCCGGCCAGGGGGCAGGCGGTCACGTTCCGGATGCTGTTGCCGCAGGCCTCCCGCGTCGTCAAGCCCACCGCCGCGGCCCTTGCCATCGCGTAGGCCGCCTCCCGGGTCGGGATCCAGTAAAGCTGCATGTCCTGCCGGGTGGTGATGTGGCCTACCCCCTTGGAATAAAGTTCCGCCAGATCGGCCAGCGTCTCCAGCTGCTCGGCGTTGAGCAGGCCCTGGGGGATCTTGATCCGCATCATGTGGGTATCCTTGGTCCCCCGGATCCCGTAGGTCCCCATGTGCAGCCGGCGGGCCTTGAACTCGTCGGGGCTGATCTCTCCCAGGAAATACTTCTCCGCCAGGGTCCGGAACTCGGCAATCTCCTCCCGGTTCGCCTGCGGAAGCTCCCGGAGGAACTCCTCGATCCTCTTGTCGAGCAGGTTATCGGACATCGTTCGGGTCGGCCAGGATCAGGAACGGCTCCCACCAGGGGTCGGGTCGACCCGGCACCTTTTCGGCCGGGCGGAACCGGACCCCCGCGTCTCCCCCATATAAGAGGAAGGCCACCCCTTCCCCGGAGTCGTCCACCTTCTGGAGGTAGGCCGGGCAGGGCTCCCCCTTGAGCGTCCAGCCGTCCACCTCGTACCATGCCGGGCGGCCCGGCTCCCGCTCCAGCCGAACCTGGGCAACCGCCTGAGGTGGGCCGGCCTCGTTAAAGACCCGCATCTCCACGGCGGCGCAGTATGCATTGGGCTCAATCTGGATGATCATCTGAGGTAAAAGCCATGTTACAGCGGCTGGAGGGGCCGGTCAAGCCGCTTTTCCCAGCACCCCGTCCTTTACACCACCCCCCTTTCCCGCTAAACTGGTGTTTACTCTTCTTCCTCTTGGGGAGGGGGGTGTGTTGGGGTGTGTGGATGGTGGGGGGGACTTCCTCCCCCCACTCCAGCACGCCCCAACGAGACCTTCCCCGTCCCCCTCGGTTCGCAAAGGGAAGGGGGCGGGGCCTTAGGAAAGAGGAAAAATAGGGAGAGAACCTGGGTTCTCTCCCTATAATGAACCACGACCGTTGAACGTACAGCAGATGCCCTGAGGTATCTGGCTTCATTGAGAACATTCCAACGCACCGTTGAAATGGCATCTTAAGTGGTTCATTCCCCCGTAGCTCAGTTGGTAGAGCGGCTCGCTGTTAACGAGCATGTCCGAGGTTCGACCCCTCGCGGGGGAGCTGGCCTTATAGGAAACTGGAAGTCGGTGCCGTTTCCGGAAGCGTCAGGTTAACCCACGAAAGGAGGCCCAAATGAGCAGTCCGTTTCAGACGCGATGGTTGCCGCACTTGTTGAGCGTGCTGCGGATCATCACCGGATTTCTGTTCACGGCCCACGGGGCCCAGAAGATTCTCTGTTTTCCGGTCGCATCGCCGCACGGGACGCCGCCGCTGTTCTCGTTGATCGGGGTGGCCGGGCTGCTGGAGCTGGCCGGCGGTCTCCTGGTGCTGGCGGGCCTGTTCACCCGGCCGGCCGCCTTCATCCTGTCGGGCCAGATGGCGGTGGCTTATTTCATGGCGCACGCATCGCGCGGGTTCTGGCCCCTCTTAAACGGAGGGGAGCTGGCCGTCCTGTACTGTTTCCTGTTCCTCTATCTGTCGGTGGCCGGCGGCGGCCCCTGGGGGCTGGACCGTCTCCTCAAGAAGGACTGACCGAAAGCGAAAACGGATGGCGCCGGCGCGGCGCGTTGGGGCGATTCTATTAGCGGGCGGGCTGCTGATGGGGGCGCGGATGAAGGAATCCGGCACGATCGAGATCTACGACGTCGAAACCGGCAAGACACAGCGGGTCGAGCCAGTGGTCAAGTCCGACGCCGAGTGGAAACGGATCCTGACGCCGGAGCAGTACGACGTGATGCGCCGCAAGGGGACGGAGCGGCCTTTCAGCAAGAGCTGCGCGGTTCCGGGCTCCGGCGAGGGGTTCTACGAGTGCGTCGCCTGCGGCACCGATCTGTTCGCCTACAAGAAGAAGTTCGAGTCCGGCACCGGGTGGCCCAGCTTCTTCGATCCGGTCTCTCCCCTCAACCTCCGGCTGGAGGAGGACCGAGGTTTCGGCATGCGCCGGGTGGAGGTCTTGTGCGCCCGGTGCGGCTCCCACCTGGGGCACCTCTTCGATGACGGGCCGCCCCCCACCGGAAAGCGGTACTGCATCAACACCGTCGCGCTGAAGCTCCGGGAGCCGGGGAAGAAGTGACTCTCTCTAGCGGCGGGAGCGCTTGAGCCAGGAGAAGAGGAATCCCCCCAGGACCGAGAGGCCCAGGAGGGAGAGGATGTCGGCGCGGCGCCAGGCATCGGGAGGGGTTCGCGGCGGCTGGCGGGAAATGCTGGAGCGGGTCCGGTCGACGAGGAAAGCATTGAGCCGGGCCTGGGTGATCGGGCCGACGCCGACCCACTGCACCCCGGCCTGATAGCGGCTGATTCCCTCTTCCGACTTCCGGCACCAGACGACAACCCCGTTGACGGAAACCTGCCCCTGATCCGGGATCGCGAAGTTGACCAGGATCTTCTGGCCCGGGTCGAGGCAGCGGGGCTGGTCGATCCGGATCCCCCCTAAGCTGATGTCTCCGGAGAAGGCCAGCCGGGGAAGAAGCCGCTCGGCCGTCTGGAAGGTGGCCTCCAGCCCGACCGGAACCCTTGGGAAATTTCGCCTCTCACTCATGGCGCACCAAGTCCCCATTATACTCCATCAGCCGGTCGACTTCATCCCGTAGGAGACTCCGTGGATCGACAGGCGAATCAGCTCCAGCCACCGGGCCTGGGCCGGAGAGCCGGCCCTGGCCCCGGAGAGCCGCCGCAGCATCCCCAGGGCTCGGACCTGAAGCAGGTGGAGCGGATCGACGTAAGGGTTGCGCAGCAGGATCGAATGATCCAGAACCGGTTGGAACTGCAGCAGCGTCTGGCAGCCGCCGGCGGCCAACACCTGACGGACGGCGCGCTGGTACTCCCGCCGGATCAGCCCGAAGATCCGGTCTCTGACGGAAGAGGGCTTCACCAGCTCGGCGTAGCCGCGGGCGATGTTCAGATCGGTCTTGGCCAGGGAGGCCTGCGCGTTGTCGAACAGGATCCGGGCAAAGGGCCATTCCCGGATCATCTCGGCCAGATCCTTGAAGCCGGCGCTGCCATGGCGGCGGCGGAATGTCTCCATCGCGGAGCCGATCCCGTACCAGGCCGAGAGCATGTGGCGGGATTGCACCCAGCTGAAAACCCAGGGGATCGCCCGGAGCCGCTCGATCGTCCAGCGGCCCCCCTCCGTCTGAGAAGGGCGGCTGGCCGGCCGGGTCCCGGCGACCGGCGTCTCCAGAAGGATCTGGATCGGGGTCGCCTGGGCGTAGTAGGTCTGGAAATCCGGATCGTCGAAGACGAGGGCCCGGTAGGCCTGATGGGAACTTTCGGCCAGCTCCTCCATGATCCCCTCCCACCGGCGCAGCCGGCTAACGGACACCCCTCTTTTGGGGTCTGACCCCGCGGGGTCAGACCCCAAAAGGTTGGCCAGCAGCACCGCGCTGATCAGCTGCTCCAGGTTCCGGCGGGCGATGGTGGGGTGGCTATACTTGGCCGCCACCACCTCCCCCTGCTCGGTGATCTTGATCCGGCAGCCGGGGGCGGCGAACGGCTGAGCCACGATCGCCCGGTGGCTTAGTCCCCCGCCCCGGTCGATCGTTCCCCCTTTCCCGTGGAACAGGACCAGCCGGATCCCGGCCCGATCGGCGGCCCTGCTCAAATGGACCTGGGCCTGATACAAGGCCCAGTTGGCGGCCAGGTACCCGCCGTCCTTGTTGGCGTCGGAGTAGCCGAGCATCACCTCCTGGCGCAAGCCCCGCCGGCGCAGATAGCCCCGGTAGATCGGATCGGACCAGAGGGAGCTCATCACCTCTTGGCACCGGGCCAGGTCCGGGATCGTCTCGAACAGGGGAACCGGATCGAAACCGCCCGTCAGGCCGGCCGCTTTGGCGACCTCCAGCACCGCCAGCAGATCGCCGGGGGCCCGGGTCATGCTGACCAGGTAGGTCCTGGCCAGATGGGGGTCCAGCTCCTCCTGGATCCGTTTCATCGTGCGGAACTGAGCCAGGAGATCGCGGGTCACCGGAGAAAGGCCTCGAGCGGCGCGCAGCTCCTCGGCCGCTTTGACGATCCGATCCCGATGCTCCCGGAACTCCAGATGAGCCAGATGAAATCCGAACGTCTCCACCTGCCGGATCAGATGGTCCAGCTCCTGCGCGGCGTAACGGCCGCCGTGGGCGATCAAGCTGTCATGGATCAGCTCCAGGTCCCGGATCAGCCGATCGGACGATCGATAGCCGCCAGGCTCTCCCGCCGAGGCGCGGAGCAGCCGGGTATGGATGAAGGAAAGCTTCTTCCGGTACAGCTCCGCCTCTTCGTAGCGGGCCAGCTGCCGGGTGATCCGCGGAAGCTGGCGGCGATCCTGATCCAGGGAATTCCGCAGCGCCCGGCCGACCGGCCGAAGGTTCTCCGCCTGGCTGAACCGGCGGATCAGATCCTCCAGCCGCCGCTGGTAGAAACGGAGGATCGCCGCCCGGTGCGTCTGGGCTGTCGCCCAGGTCACCTCCGGGGTCACGGCCGGATTCCCGTCCCGATCGGCCCCGACCCAGGAGCCGAACCGGAGGATCGTCGGGATCCGGCTCTCCCGCGCTGCGGAGGAGGAACCGGCCAGCTTCTCCAACCCCTGGTAAATCTCCGGGATCAGCTCCAGCACGGTCCGCTCCATGAAGAAGAGGGTCTGGGAGACCTCATCCGCCACGGTCAATTTGCGCTGGCGGGATTCGTTCGACATCCAGAGGATCTCCAGCGTCTGGCGGATCGATCGCTCCGCTTCCCCCTTCTGCGCCGAGCCGGCCAGCGGATGATGCCAACTCTCCAGCTCCCCGGCGATGTCGGCCAGATGATCCAACGTGGTCCGGCGGCGGACCTCGGTCGGATGGGCGGTCAGGACCGGCGTCACCTCCGCCTGCTTGAGATACCGGATCAGTTTCCCCTTCGGCACGCGGGCGTTTGCCAGCCGGTGGGCCGCCCAACGCAGAGACATCTCCAGTCCCGGCCCCGGCTGCGATTCGTACCAGTGGATCCGCCGGATCCGCTGCGCCTCCTCCGCCAGGTTGACGAGCTGGAAATAGATGGTGAAGGCCCGGGCCACCTTCAGGGCCGAATCGAACGGAAGCTGCTCCACGCTGCGGAGGAACCGTTTGAGCGGAGCCCCCCCCCGCTGCCGGCTGGCCTTGGCCAGTGTCCGGATCCTCTCCACCGTCTGGAAGAAAGCGGCTCCCTCCTGCTCCCGAATGATCTCCCCCAGAAGAGAGGTGAGGAATCGAACATCCCCCCGCAAGGCGGGATCGACGAAGCGGCGTGGATCGGGGGTCATACGGCCCGGCGGCCTTCCAGCGCGCGGGTCAGAGTCACCTGGTCGGCGTACTCGATGTTGGAGCCCATCGGGATGCCGGCGGCCAGGCGGGTCACCTGGAGGGAAAGGCCCGGCGTCTTCTGCGCCAGGATCTTCATCTCCTTGGACAGGTACAAGGCCGTCGCCTCCCCTTCCAGGTCGGAGTCGGTCGCCAGGATGATCTCCTTGACGCCGCCGGCCCGGATCCGATCTTTGAGCGCACCAATCTTCAGATCCTTCGGACCGATCCCGTCCAGAGGGGAGAGGACCCCGAGCAGGACATGGTAGGTCCCCTTGTATCCTCCGGCCTTCTCCATCGCGATGATCCCGCGGGGGTGCTCCACCACGCAGATCTGGCTTTTGTCCCGGTTCGGGTCCCGGCAGAGGGTGCACATCTCATCATCCGCCAGGTTGTAGCAGATCCTGCAGAAGCCGATCCTCTCCTTGACCTGCAGGATCGCCTCCGCCAGCTCCCTGGCGATGACGATCGGCTGACTGAGAAGGAAGAAGGTGAACCGCTCCGCGGTACGGGGGCCCACGCCGGGCAATCGTCGGAAAGCAGCCACCAGTCGCTCCATCGAGCCGGTCAATCCCGCCATGATCGATCACCCTTGGCCGGAAGGATTCGGCCCTCGAACATCTCCAGAACCGAATTCAGGATCGGCGGCGGCTTCGCGTCGGCCGGCGGCGGGACCGGATCGGAGGGGACGGCGGCGGCCTTCTCCGGAAGTTTCTCCACCGTCTGGAACAGGCAGCGGATCGGATGCCCCAGCATTTCCCCGAGGGTCTGCTCGATCATCTGCTTCGGCTGCGGATGGTCCAACGCCTTCTGATGGAACTCGAATCCCTTCGGGAATCCGATCACCACCTGCGGCGGATCCCCCGGCTGCACCGCCACCGGGCCGGCCTCATTCAGGTAGGCGGCGGTGGAGGCCTTCTGCTGATGAAGCTGCTCCAGGAAGGTGGGCCAGAGAACTTGGAGCTGTTCGAGAGTCAGGGGGGAGTGAGGGGAGATAGGGAAAACAGGGGAGGAAGGGGTTACAGGTCCCTTTTGCTCCTCTTGCCCCTCTTCTGCCGCTCCTTTGAGCCGCTGCTCCAACTGCTCCAGACGGTCCACCAACTCCGCCACCGCCACCATCGAGTCGGCGCTGCTCAAGCGCACCAGCGCCACCTCCAGCGGGATCCGGGGGTCCCCCACCCGGCGCATCGTCTCCACCGCCGAGGTGACAATCTGGACGATGACGCTCAGCTCCTCCATCCGGACCTTCTGCGCCAGGGCGGTCAACCGCTGGATCGACTCGGCCCCCAGATCCTCGAACCCCAGAGGGCCCGCCCCCACCTTGGCCACCAGGAGATTGCGCAAGAAGCCCAAGAAGCCGATCGTCCACTGGATCAGATCGGCGCCGGCGTTGGCGGCCTGCGCCACGATCCCCAGCAACCGGACCGGGTCCCGCTCCAGGATTCCGTTGACCACCTCGGCGTAGGTATCCTCGTCGATCGTGCCCAGCAGCGTCCGGACATCCTCCGCGCGGATCGCCCCCTCGGTGAAGGCGGCCACCTGGTCCAGGATCGACTCCGCGTCCCTCAAGCTGCCGGCGGCGGCCCGGGCGATCCCCAGCACCGCCTCCTCGCTGATCTGGATCTTCTCCTCCGTCCCGATCGACTTGACCTTGGCGGTGATCACCTCCAGCCCAAGCCGCTTGAAATCGTACCGCTGGCATCGGGACAGGATCGTGGCCGGCACCTTGTGGGGGGCGGTGGTGGCCAGGATGAACAGCAGGTGCGGCGGCGGCTCCTCCAACGTCTTCAACAGGGCGTTGAACCCCTCCGCGGTGATCTGGTGGACCTCGTCGATGATGTAGACCTTGTACGCCCCCGCGGCCGGGGTGAACTTCGCCAGCTCCCTCAAAGACCGGATCTGGTCGATCCCCCGGTTGGAGGCCCCATCGATCTCCAGCACGTCGAGCGAATTCCCTTGAGCCACCTCCTGGCAGCGCTGGCAGCTCAGGCAGGGGGTGGCCGTCGGCCCCTCGACGCAGTTCAGCGCCTTGGCGAAGATCCGGGCCAGGGAGGTCTTCCCCGTCCCCCTTGGCCCGCAGAAAAGGTAGGCCTGCCCGATCCGCCGCTGCCTAATCGCGTTGGCCAGGGTGGTGACGATCGGCCCCTGCCCCAGGATCTCCGTGAAGGTCTGGGGCCGGTACTTCCTCGCGAACACCCGATAGCTCATTGAATACACCCCTTCAGTAGCTTGTTAACGGAGAGGCTGGGATTTGAACCCAGGGACCCGCTTTTGGCAGGTCAGCTTCTTAGCAGGAAGCTCCGATCAGCCGGACTCCGGCACCTCTCCAATGGCGCGCTCGGCGCGATTTGAACGCGCGACACCCAGTTCCGCAAACTGGTGCTCTATCCGGGCTGAGCTACGAGCGCAAGAAGTTCGACCAATTCACCGATCCTACACCTTTCTTAGAAGGTCACACAAAATCATTCCCTTTCATCGGCAGGTGGTGCAAGTTGGTCGAACTTTTTATAGGGGGAAAACCTGGGTTTTCCCCCTATTCTTCCCCTTTCCTAAGGCCGTTCGCCCTGCCCGCCCCGGCGATGGGCCCAACAGGCGGGCCGGGGAGCT
>CAZRTR010000026.1:0-22389 GCA_964603095.1 uncultured Planctomycetia bacterium | reverse complement strand
ACAGGCGCCGTCGCTTTTCTTCCAATGGATCGCCTGACGCCATGCGACGGCGCAGGAACCGGAGGGACGGGGTAAGAATTGGGCTGGTGGGCTGTGGCGTCATCGGCAGTCAGCTGGCCAAGGAGATCCAGAATCGGTTTCGTAGGACAGCCCGATTGAGCGGAATCTACGACGATAATCCAAAGGCGGCCCAGCGACTCAAGCGGCAGCTGCGAACCTCCGTTCCCATCCTTTCTCCCTCCAGGTTAATCCGGCGCTCTGATCTGTTGATCGAAGCGGCCTCCGCGAAGGCCGTGTCGGAACTCCTTCCCGAGGTGATCGCCGCCCGCCGGGCCATGATGGTCATGTCGACCGGCGGCCTGTTGTCTCACCCCCGACTTCTCCGGAAAGCGGCCGCCGCCCGAATACCCATCTATCTTCCCAGCGGGGCCCTCGTGGGATTGGACGGGATCAAGGCGGCCGCCGTCGGGATGTTGCGTCGCGTGACCCTGACCACCCGAAAACCCCCTCAGGCCTTTTCCGGAGCCCCCGGTGTCGTCCGGCGAAGAATCGCCCTGAACCGGATCCGGACCCCTCGGGTTCTGTTCCAAGGATCGGCCGAGAAGGCGGTGGCCGCCTTTCCTCAGAACGTGAATGTCGCCGCCACCCTTTCCCTGGCCGGAATCGGGGCGAAGCGAACCCGGGTCCGGGTGATCGCCGATCCGACGATCCGGGAGAATCTCCATGAACTGGAAGCGGAAGGATCTTTTGGGAAACTGGCGGTGCGGACGGAGAATCGACCGTCGACGGAGAATCCGAAGACGAGCCGGCTCGCCGTGCTCTCTGCCATCGCCACGTTGAGGCAGGTCCTTTCGCCGTTTAAAGTGGGGACGTGAAGAAGTATCTGAGTATGTGAGTTTATGAGTTTGTGAGGGTTAAGATCTGACTCAGATACTCAGAATCTCAGAGACCCAGAAACTTTAAAAAGGAAAGGGGGTGAGTAAAAAACCGTGTCCCAGAAAGTAGCCAAAGCAGGAGTGAAGCGTCAGAAGGGTTATCTCTACTACCTCGACAAGCAAGGGGATATCTCGAGGGCGAAGATGGCCCGGGGCGGCTCGAAAGGGGGTCGTCCGGAGAAGGTGGCCCGCCTGGGGGTGAAGCGAGAGGATGGATTCCTCTACTTCATCGACAAGCAGGGGGACGTCTCCCGCGCGAAGATGGTGCGGGGAGGCCAGAGGCGCCGAAAGAGGAGAAGGTAACCCTCTCCGAAGCAACAACTCGCCCCGTGAGATAGTGAAACTTCATCTCACGGGGCGTTCCTTTTGTAGGGGGCGCCGGCGTGCTAAACTATAAGTTTGCCCATGAATACGAAATCAGACCAGGCGCTGGCCCCCATCGTCATCCGGGGGGCCAGGGAGCATAACCTGAAGGGGATCGATCTTCAGATCCCCCGGAACACCCTGGTGGTGATCACCGGGCTTTCCGGCTCAGGCAAATCGTCCCTCGCCTTCGACACGATCTACGCGGAAGGGCAGCGGCGCTACGTCGAGTCCCTCTCCGCCTACGCCCGGCAGTTCCTCGAGCAACTCCAGAAGCCGAACGTCGATCAGATCGAGGGGCTCTCCCCGGCGATCGCCATCGAGCAGCGGACCGCCGGGGGAAACCCCCGGTCCACCGTGGCCACTCAGACCGAGGTATACGACTACCTGCGGCTCCTGTTCGCCCGGATCGGAATCCCCCACTGTCCCCGGTGCGGGCGGATGATCCAGCGGCAGTCGGCGCAGGAGATTGTCGAGCAGGTGCTCCGGCTGCCGGCCGGGGAGAAGATCCTGATCCTGGCCCCGGTGGTGCGGGGCCGTAAAGGGCAGTACCAGGAGCTGTTCCGCCAGATCCAGAAGGAGGGGTTCGTCCGGGTCCGGGTGGACGGCGGCTTAAGAGAGCTCTCCTCACCGATCCCATTGGACAAGAAGAAGACCCACACGATCGACGTGGTGGTGGATCGCCTGTCGATCGAGCCGAAGGCCAAACAGCGGCTGACCGACTCGATCGAGACGGCCCTCCGGGCGGGGAAGGGGACTGTCCTGATCCAACACTCCAACGGATCGACCAGAAAAGGGGCCGATCAGCTTCTGTTCAGCGAGCGTTACGCCTGCCCCACCTGTGAGATCAGCTTGGGCGAGATGGAGCCACGGCTCTTCTCATTCAACAGCCCCTACGGGGCCTGCTCGACCTGCCATGGGTTGGGAACCAAACTGGAGGTGGACCGGGACCTGGTGATCCCGGACCCCTCCAAGTCGATCGCGGATGGGGCGCTGGAGCCATGGCGGCGGGGAGGGCGGGGGTACATCCTGTACCACCGGGCCCTGATCCGGGAGTTCGCCCATGAGGCGGGGATCGATCTCCAGACACCGTTCAAGGAACTGCCGGAGGCGACCCGGCGGGCGATCCTGTACGGATCGAAGGAGATCGAGGTCTGGGGCCGCCCCTTCGAAGGATTGATCCCGAACCTGGAGCGGCTCTTCCAGGAAAGCGAGTCGGACTTTGTGAAGGAGGAGATCTCCAAATACCTGTCCCTCCTGCCGTGCCCATCCTGCCGGGGAACCCGATTAAAACCGGAGGCGGTGGCGGTCCAGGTTCATGGAAAATCGATCGTCGAGGCGACCCGGATGACGGTGCAAGAGGCGTCCGATTTCTTCCGGAATCTGAAGCTGACCCCCCGAGAAACGACGATCGCTTCCCAGGTTCTCAAAGAGATCCAGGCCCGGTTAAAGTTCATGATCGATGTGGGGCTCAACTACCTGACCCTCGACCGGCCCAGCAGCACCCTCGCTGGAGGGGAGGCGCAGCGGATCCGGCTGGCCACCCAGATCGGGGCGGGGCTGGTGGGGGTTCTGTACATCCTGGATGAGCCCTCCATCGGGCTGCATCCGCGCGACACCCGGCGGTTGCTGAACACCTTGAAACAGCTGCGGGACCTGGGCAACACGGTGATCGTGGTGGAGCATGACGAGGCCACCATCCGCTCGGCCGATTACATCGTCGACCTGGGACCGGGAGCCGGCAAGCACGGTGGGGAGGTGGTGGCCTCCGGATCGCTGGAGGAGATCTTGAAGTCGCCCGATTCCCTCACCGCCCAGTATCTCCGGGGAGAGCTGTCGATCCCCCTTCCCGAAACGCGTCGTCCCACCAGGGATCGGCCCTTCATCGAGGTAACCGGGGCGAGGGAACACAACTTGAAACGGATCACGGTCCGGATCCCGCTGGGGACTTTCACCTGCGTCACCGGCGTTTCCGGCTCCGGAAAATCGACCCTGGTGGATGAAATCCTCTACCGGGCCCTCGCCCAGCGACTCTACCGGGCAAAGCTCAAACCGGGCGCCCACGATCGAATCTCCGGGATCGAGCAGATCGACAAGGTGATCGTGATCGACCAGACTCCGATCGGTCGAACCCCCCGCTCCAACCCGGCCACCTACACGGGGATCTTCTCCGACATCCGGGACCTGTTCGCCAAAACGCCGGAATCAAAAGCCCGCGGATTCCGGCCGGGCCGGTTCAGCTTCAACGTCAAGGGGGGCCGGTGCGAGGCCTGCAAAGGGGAAGGGGTGATCAAGGTGGAGATGCATTTTCTCCCGGCCGTCTACGTCACCTGCGAGGTCTGCAAGGGAAATCGGTTCAACGAGGCGACACTGGAGGTCCGGTACAAGGGCACTTCAATCTCCGACGTCTTAAGGATGACCGTGGAGGAGGCGCTGGATCTGTTTCAGCCGATCCCGAAGATTCGCAGTCGCCTGCAAACCCTGGCGGGAGTGGGCCTGGGCTACATCGAGGTGGGCCAGCCGGCCACCACCCTCTCCGGCGGCGAGGCCCAGCGAGTCAAGCTGGCCACGGAGCTGTCCCACCGGGCGACCGGCCGAACCTTGTACCTGCTGGATGAACCCACCACCGGGTTGCACCTGGCCGACGTGGAGAAACTTCTGAAGGTCCTCCAGGCCCTGGTGGATCAGGGCAACACCGTCCTGTGCATCGAGCACCACCTGGATGTGATCAAAACCGCCGACCATCTGATCGACTTGGGGCCGGAGGGGGGCGACGAAGGGGGCGCCGTGGTGGCCTGCGGGTCGCCGGAGGAGGTGGCGCAGGTCGATCGCTCCTACACGGGCCAATTTCTCAGAAGCCAGTTGAAGCGCGCCTCTCGATCTGGTATAGTGACCCGTTAGATAACGGGCCATGGAAACATCTTTCTTCGACCTGTTCCAGCGGGGCGGTCCAGTCATGTGGCCGATTCTCCTCTGTTCCATCGCCGCCTTGAGTATCGCGATCGAGCGGTTGATTGCTCTCACCCGGCTCGATGCCGACGCCGCCCCCTTCCTAACCCAGGTGACTCGAACAATCGAGAACCGGCAACCGGCTCACGCGCAACGGCTTTGCGACCAGCATCATTCCCCTGTGGCCCGGATCTTCAAGGCGGGGATCCGCCGATACGGACGACCCCGGGAAGAGATCCGGGAAGCGATGGAGGAACAGGGAATCCGGGAGGCGGCCGAGCTTCAGCGTTACGTTCCGATGTTGGGAACAATCGCCCATGTGGCCCCCCTTCTGGGACTCCTGGGCACGGTGACGGGTCTCGTCCGCTGCTTTCAGACGATCCAGGAGAAGGCCACGTCCGTCAATCCGGTCAACCCGGGAGATCTGGCGGGAGGAATCTGGGAAGCGTTGCTCACCACCGTCTTCGGCCTGCTGGTGGCGATCCCCGCTTACGCCATGTACAACGTTCTGGTGTACCGGGCAGATCGTCTGGTCCGCCAGTGGGAGTCGACCGCCACGGAGCTGGCCGATTCTCTGGCGGCGGGGGCGGAAGTCGATCTTCTCCCGAGGGTGCCGGATGCGATTTAGAAGAGCCCCCCTGCCGTTGGCGGTGGAGATGGATATGGCCCCCTTGATCGACATCGTCTTCCAACAGCTGATCTTCTTCATGCTGACCTCCGCCTTCGTCTTTCAGCCGGGGATCAAGATCCAGCTTCCCAAGGCGGTGACCGCGGACGTGGCCCATCGAGAGAATCGGGTCGTCACCGTCTCGGAGAAAAACCTGCTGTACCTGGGAACCCGGCTGGTCACGCTCCAGGAGCTGAAGCCCCTCTTGATCCCGCTGGCCAAGGTGGAGCAGCCGATCCTGATTCGGGCCGACCGGAAGGCCTCGGTGGGGCGGGTGATGGAGGTGTGGGATCTCTGCCGCGCCCTGGGAATCTCCCAAGTCCATGTCGCCACGCAAACGCGGGGGGAACAGCCGTCATGATTACAGAGATTGGAATCGTCGCCGGTGAGATCTGGCACTATCTGGACAACCACGGAGAGGTAACCTTCTCTCAGATGGTCAACGGCATCGGCCAGCCGCGGGATCTGGCCCTGATGAGTGTGGGGTGGCTCGCCCGCGAGGGCCACGTGATCGTGAAGGAGAAGGGGAAGGACTATCGGGTCTGGCTCCGGAAGGGATAACCGCTCCATTCGAGCGCCGCTGCTCGTGCTGACGACGGCTGGCTCCCTCCCCGAAGCCAAGCGAATCGCCCATCTGATCCTCAAGCACCGGGCGGCCGCCTGCGTGAATTGGGTGCCGAGGATCCACTCCGCGTACTGGTGGCGGGGGAAGGTGGAACAGGCGCCTGAGATTCTGCTGCTGATCAAAACCGCCCGCTCCCGCCTGAATCGACTGCATCGTCTGATCAAGCGTCACCACTCTTACGATCTCCCGGAGTTGATCGCGCTTCCCATCCGCTGGGGATCCCCCGCCTACCTGAGCTGGATGGCTGAAAGCATGAGGGACCCGGGGTGACCGACACCTCGATCGGGCTTTACCTCGGCTCCGAGGTGGTTGACCTGGCCTGTCTCAAGGGAACTTACCCGCACCCTCGGCTGGCCCACTGGGGAAGGATGGAGCTGCCCCCGGTCGGGGCCTGGTGGGACCAGATCCGCCCGGAGGAGCCGGGCTTGGTCTCCCAGATTGCCCAGGTGGTCCGGAGTCTCCTGCGCGGCGCCGAGCTCTCCTCACCCCGGATCCAAGTCCACCTGGCTGTCGCCGCCGAGGCGACGATCATCCGGTACTTCCAGATGCCGACCATCCCGATCCGGGAGCGGCGGATGGCGGTTCTGTTCGAAGCGAGAAAATATCTCCCCTTCAAACCGGAGGAGCTGGTCACCGATTTCCAGATCGTGATCCATCGGACCGACCCGAACCTGATGCGGGTGATGTACTTCGGGATCAAGAGGAACACCCTCACCCCCATCCTCTCGATGCTGGAGTCGGTCGGAGTCGTTCCCCTCTCGCTGGAAGTGGCCCCGATCTCCTTGATTCGACTGTTGCGCCAAACCGGTCAGCTCCCGGGAACCCAAGTCGCCACGGTCCTATCGGTGGAGCGGGGCACCGCCACCATCAACATCGCGCGGGAGGATCTGCTGTACCTAAGTCGAAACGTGACGATCCTCCCCTCCGCGGAACCTTCTTCAACGGAGGAGACCCTCTCCAACGAGCTTCAGGAAGCCCTGGTCAACGAAACCCGTGTTTCTATCGATTACTACCGGCGCCGGTTTCTCGGGGAGCCGGCAATCGGAAGGGTGATCCTCTGCGGCAAGACGTTGGATCCGGCTCGGGTGAAGGAGCTGACCTCCGCGCTGGATCTCCCCGTCGAACCGGCCGAACCGTTTCGGCGGATGGCGAAGGCAGGAGAGGCCCCCTCCGGCTTAGGCGTCGCCACCGGGTTGGCCCTGCGGGGACTGGAGAGAAAAGAGGAGCAGATCAACCTCCTGCCGCTGGAACAACGCCGGGAGATGGCGGGAATCTTGAAGCCGGTCGCCCGCCTGGCCGCCGCCGCCTGCCTGGCACTCGCCGTCGGGTTCGGAGGATCCCTGTTCGACCTGAGCCGGTTGGAACAAAGAGCGGCCTCTCTGCGGCAGGGACAGATCCAGATCACCGGGCTTCGGCCCAATCTGAACCCGGCCGAACTGACCAGTTTCCTTGAAAGGCAGAAGGCCGAAACCCGGTTTCTCAACCAACTCCAGAAGAACCGGCAGATCCCATCCTCCGTCCTGCTTGAGCTGGCCCGGCTTCTGCCGGAGGAGGCCTGGATTCAGCATGCCCTGCTCGAAGACCGGCTCAAAGCCCAGCCCCAAGGGCCCTTGGGTCACCTTCAGCGAAGTCGCACCTTGAAACTGGTGGGCCGATGGCACGCCCGGAACCGGGATCGGGAGCTTCAAGGAACCAACCAGTTCGTGGAGAACCTCAAGTCCAACTCTTTCTTCCAGTCGGCCTTCAAAGAGTTTCAGCTCGACTCGGTGCAGCGGAGCCGTTTCCTCGGGGAGGAGACGACCGAGTTCCGGGTAACCTGCGCTTCGGGGCGCCCCGGCGAATGACCGAGCCGACGACCCAGCGATTGGACCCCTTTCATTGGGTGGAGCGGATCGGTCGGAGCCAACGGATCGGACTCCTCTCGGGGGCCCTCCTTCTGGCGGCCCTCTGGGTGGGGACTGTCGGGATCTATCGGCCGTGGGCACAGAATCGCAGCCGCCTCACGGAACAGATCCGAGAGGAGGAGGAACGGGCGGAGCTGCTCTCGACGATCGCGACGCAACGGGGGCAGCTGTTGGATCAGCAGAAGAAGGTCCTCCTCCCCGGAGGCGCTTCCGGGCTGACCAGCGAGGTCTCCCGACTCGCCTCCCAGACGGGGATGCAGATCGAGTCGGTCGCTCCTCAACCACAACTATCGTTCGGCCCCTACACCCAATTCCAGATTCAGGTGGTCGCCTCCACCACGACCCGGCAGCTCCTCCAATTCCTCCGGCTCCTGGAGAATCACGGTTCCTTCCTTCGGGTCGATCAGTGCGAGGTAGGGACTCCTCCAATCCCCGGAGGATCGGGGACCGAAAGGGGACCGATTCCTCTCCAGGAATCGAACCCGCAGCGGGTGGCGCTCTGGATCAGCGCCTTTCTCCGACGGGAAGGGGAAACGTGAGCCGGACGCGCACCGAACAGATCATCTTCGTCCTCCTTTTGATCGCTTTCGCGGGGCTGTGGATGATGACCCGCAAGACCGGACCTGCGACAGTGCCCAAGGAGTTGCTCAAGAAGCAGCAGGTGACCCTGGAAACGGTGGAGGCCGCGCCACCGCCTCCGGCCGCAACCCAGGAACTGACCCTTTCTCGGGATCCGTTCCAGCCGCCCCGGCTGCTCCTGGAAACATTGCGGCAACAGGAGCTGGCCAGGACGCAAAAGAAGCCGGAGGGATGGACCCCGGGCGCCGACGCGGGTCCTAAGGTCCAGCTTCCCCCGATCGAATTACAGGGGATCCTGTGGGGGACCTCCCGCCCGCAGGCGATCATCAACCGACGGATCTTGTCGGTGGGAGATTCGATCGACGGGGTGACCCTCCTGGCGGTCGGACCGGAAGGGATTACGGTCTCGTTTCAGGAACGGGAGTTCGGGATGACGATGCCACAGAAATCCGGGCAGAAGGGGCGCTGAGTGAGCAAACAGGATTTTAGCCTTGCCAAACCTGTATGGATAAGGAGGATTGACTTGAAAAGAAGGATCGTTCTTGTCGTCGTCATTGGGCTGGTTCTCCCCCTGACGGTTTACGGACAGACCCCTGCCGGGGAGAAGTCGACCACCGTCTCGCTCGACATGACCGAGGCCTATCTGGAAGATGCCTTGAAGCTGCTCTCCAAGCAGTCGGGGCTTAACCTGGTGGCTTCGGAGGAGGTGAGGAGCAAGAAGGTGACCATCTTCCTGGACCGGGTTCCGGCCCAAGCCGCCCTCGAATCGATCCTGAAGGCCAACCGCCTGGAGATGAAGGAGCAAGGGGCCAACCTGTATCTGATCATCCCCTCCGCCGTTCCGTCGGTGGCCACGGTGACTCGGGTCTTCCCGTTGAAATATGCCCGAGTCACCCCCAGCGCCGGGGAGATCCTGCCGACCTTCGGGTTAAGCGGATCCCTGATCACCACCAGTTTCTCCACCTCTGGAACCGGAGGCGCTTCCACCACCGGGACCGGGACAGGAGGAGTGGCTGGCGCCACAGGGGCGGGAGGTTACGGTGGAGGCGGAGGATTGGGGGGGATCGGTGGCTTGGGAGGGCAGGGACGGGAAACCGGCATGCTGCAGATCATCCGCTCTCTTCTGACGGAGCATGGATCGGTGGGGGCCGATCCCAGGACCAACTCTCTCATCGTCACCGAGATCCCGGAGCGGATGAAGATGATCGAGGAGACAGTCGCCAAGCTGGATGTCAAGCCGACCCAGATCCTGATCGAAGCGGAGGTGCTGGAGGTCACCCTGGACACTCTCCGCCGCCTGGGGGTCGAATATGGAACCTCCACAGGCCAGATCGGCAGCTACCTGGGGGCCAAGCGGGCCCTTTTCCTCCCCTTCAATGCGGGGCAATTGGAGGGGGCGACGGAGTCCCACACCCTCGGCACCCTCTCCTTTGCCGACGCGAGTATTCTGTTCAAGCTTCTGGCGACGGAGAAGGACGTCAAGTTCCTGGCCAGGCCCCGGTTGCTCACGCTGAGCAACGAAGTGGCGGAGATCCGGATTGTGGCCGACGCGGCCACCGGGGTCACCTCCACCTCCCAGGCCACCACAGGCACCGTGAAAGAGGAGGTGGAGCGAAACACTGTTGGAACGATCCTGCGGGTCACCCCGATGGTGAACGAGGATCGGTACGTCACCATGGTGATCGAGCCGGAGGTCTCCCGCGCTCTCCAGTCGGCCACCTTCTCCAGTTTCCTGGACCCGACCCGGCGGGCCGCCCGGACCACCGTCATGGCGCCGGACAACGGAACGGTGATGATCGCCGGGCTGATCTCCACCGAGGATACCCAGGCGGCCCGCCGGATCCCGGGGCTGGGGGATCTTCCGATCCTGGGGCTGCCGTTCAAGCGGACCGAGACGGAGCGGAAGAGCACCGAGATCATCCTGTTCATCACTCCGCACATCGTTCGGGAGGAAGCCCCGCTGACGTTGGCCCTGGATCGGGAGCAGCCCCCCTTTTCCCCACAGGAGCGGCAGGTCCTGGAATTCCCCCACGGGAGGGTGTTGCGCCGAAGGGCCTGGAATGAGACGATCGAGAACATCCTGAGATGAGATGCCTGCCAGGTCCCATCTGAAGCTGGGCGACCTCCTGCTCAAGGAGGGGTTGCTCACCGAATCCCAACTCCGGGAGGGGATGAACCTCCAGAAGAGGACGGCCAAGCGTCTGGGGGAGGCCCTGGTCGATCTGGGCTATGTCACCGAGAAGCAGTTGGCCCAGGCGCTGGGTCGGCAGCTGGGGCTGCCGTTCCGAGGGCTCGCCAACGGGGAACTGACCCCGGCGGATGATGCGGGGGTGAAGAAGGTACTGCCGGTGGAGCTGATCCATAAACATTCGGTGCTGCCTCTTTCGCGCGACCGGAACACCTTAACGGTCGCCCTGGCCGATCCGCTGGACCTGATCCTGATCGACAATCTGAAGAAGATCTCCGGATGCCAGGTCTCCCCGGTGATCGCCACCCCCACCGACCTGCGCAAGGCGATTGAAGCCGCCTACGGCAGGCCGGATCTGCTCAGAAAGGCGGTGGAGAGGACCTACAGGGAGTCGTCCCCTCGGGAAGGATCTCGCGAAACGGTGGAAGTGCTGGGGACTCAGGAGATCATGGAATCGCCGGAGGAGCTGACCGCCAAGGCGGGGGAGGCGCAGGTGATCCGGCTGGTGGATCTGTTCCTGATGGAGGCGGCCAACTCCCGGGCCAGCGACATCCATATCGAGCCGTATCCCCAGCGGATATCGATCCGGCTGAGGATCGACGGGGTCCTCCATCCGGTTGACCCGCCGGCGCCCCAACTGATGCCGGCGATCATCTCCCGGATCAAGATCCTGGCGAAGATGGACATCGCCGAGAAGCGGCTTCCCCAAGACGGCGGCTTCACCGTCCGGCTGGGAGACCGGACGATCGACCTGAGGGTTTCCACCATCCCTGTCATCTACGGGGAGAAGGTGGTGGTTCGGCTGCTGGACAAAGGGACCCTGATTTTCGACTTCAAGGAGATCGGGATGGAGGGAAGGGGCCTCGAGGATTTCGAGAAGGCGCTGGGCTCCCCCCATGGGCTGATCTTCCTGACCGGCCCCACCGGAAGCGGCAAATCGACCACCCTGTACGCCGCGATGAACTTTCTCAAAAACCCGGCCAAGAACATCGTCAGCATCGAGGACCCGGTCGAATACAAGATCGACGGGGTCAACCAGGTCCAGGCCAAGCCGCAGATCGGGCTCACCTTCGCCTCCGGCTTGCGCGCCTTCTTAAGGCAGGACCCGGACATCCTGATGGTAGGGGAGGTGCGGGACCTGGAGACGGCGGAGATCTGCGTCCGGGCCGCCTTGACCGGCCACCTGGTCCTCTCCACCCTCCACACCAACGACGCCAGCTCCGCCATCTCCCGTCTGACCGATCTGGGGGTGGAGCCGTTCCTGCTCTCTCCCTCTCTGCTCCTGCTCATCGCCCAGCGGTTGGTCCGCCGGCTCTGCCTCGAGTGCCGGGAGGGATACGAGCCGACCCCCTCCATCCGGATCAAGGCCAAGCTTCCGCACAGCCAGTACTTCCGTGCCAAGGGGTGCGCGGGCTGCTTCAGCACCGGGTACCGGGGAAGGGTCGGGATCTTCGAGGTGCTCCGTGTGGATGACGAGATCCAGGAGCTGATCAGCCGGGGGGCCACCGCCAAGGAGATCAAGAACGTGGCCCGATCCAAAGGGATGAAGACCCTGTTCGAAAGCGGGGTGGACAAGGCGGCCGCCGGGATCACCTCCCTGGAGGAGGTCTTCAGCGTCACCATTGCAGAGCCGCTGTAATCCCCATGCCCCACTTCGCCTTCGTCGCCCGAACCCGAGTGGGGAAACCGGAGAAGGGAACGGTCGAAGCGGCCAACCCGGACGAGGCGGTTTCCATCCTTCAGGCCAGGGACCTGGTGGTCGTCTCGGTCAACGAGCACAAGCCGGGCCCGGTGATGCTGGGTTTAGGCAGCCGGAGCCACCTGGGGGTCAAGCCGTCCGACCTGGTAGTTCTGGCCCGCTCCCTGGCCGCCATGACCGAGGCGGGGCTTCCCCTTTTAAGGGGGATGGAGATCGTCGCGGAGCAGACCCGCTCCCGGCGGCTGACCGCCACCCTGACCCAGATGATCCGGGATATCCGAGGGGGGTCCACCCTTCGGGACGCAGTGGCCAAACATCCGGCCGTCTTCTCCCCCTTCTGGATCTCCCTGATCGAGACCGGAGAGGCCTCCGGCCAGCTCACCAAGGCGCTGGAGCAGATCGCCCTGCACCTGGAGAAGAGCGGGGCGGTCCGGCGCAAGGTGGTCTCCGCCATGATTTACCCCTCGATCCTGGTCGCCGCCGCCGTCGGGGCGATAGCTACCTTCACCCTGAAGATCATCCCCACCTTCTCGGAGCTGTACACCAGCTTCGGAGCGGAGCTTCCTGTTCTCACACGGGTGATGGTCTCCTTCTCGACTCTCATGCGCCGTTATGCCCCGCTGGCCCTTCTGGCCCTCCTGATACTCGGATTTCTCTTCTACAGCATCTTGAGAACCCCCCAGGGCCGCTGGCAGTTCGACAGGATGAAACTCCGCATGCCGATCTTTGGAGCGCTGTTCCAGGCGATCGCCGCCCAGGAGTTCGCCTCCAACCTGGGCACACTCTTGAGAGCCGGGGTCCCGATCCTCCACGCGATGGACATCGTGATCGCCACCGCCGGCAACAAGCTGGTCGCTTCGGTCCTGGACCATATGCGGAACGGGGTCAAGGAGGGCCGCCCCCTGGCCGAGCCCCTCTCCCGGACCGACATCTTTCCCCCGATGGTGGCCCAGATGATCGCGGTGGGGGAGCAGACCGGAAAACTCTCCCAGATCTTGGAGGAGATCTCCCAGTTTTACGAGGAGCAGGTGGAAACCACCGTGGAGCGGCTCATGACCATGATGGAGCCGGCCATCCTGATCGGGATGGGTCTCGTGATCGGTATCCTGGTGATTTCCATGTACTTGCCAATCTTCCAGATGTCCCAGATCGTGCGGTAAGGTGATAAAATGGCAATCTTAGCAAACGTCATTGCGAGGCCGAAAGCCGAAGCAATCTCAACGGAAGAAACAGGCGGAATTCGGGTTTAATCAAGTGGGGGAACTATCGAAAAGGGAGGAGCATAGAAAAATGAAGCGAACGAAAGGATCCGGTTTCACCCTGCTGGAGCTTCTGATCGTGGTGATCATTGTCGGGATCCTGGCTACCTTCGCCATCCCGCAGTTCCTCGGATTCGTGGATCGCTCCAGGGAGGGAGAAGCCACCAACCTGATCAGCTCAATATTAACTGCAGAACTTTTGTATTTTCAGGAAAACGGTCAGTTTTCGGCCGTCCCCGGAGACCTTGCACTTAACATCCCCTCGAATCCCCGGCACTGGAGTCCCATCGTCTCTGGCACCAGCATTCAAGTCCCTGGCACCGCGACGGGTACACCGGCCCTCACGGGCATTGGGACAACGAACGTGCGAGTCTTCATGACAACACCGGCCTCTGGCAGTCCTCATAGCCATACCGCCACAGGTGACCACGAAGTTGAGGGTTGGATCGACAATAATGGAAATAAAGCGATTCGAGTCGACAGGAACGACGGTACCGACAATAACTGGATTCAACTGTAAAGAAGGTACTGGTTGAAGCGCCGAGAAGGAGTTACCCTCCTAGAACTCCTAGCGGTCGTTCTCGTTGTGGGAATTGTGGCGGCCTTCGCAGTGTCCAGCTTTACCAATATGGTGGAGAAAGCCCGCGTCAAAGACGCCCAAACGACGCTCAACATGATCTTCCAGGCGGAGCGGATCTACCGGTTGGACCAAACGCCTGCCACCTATGGAACCTTACCCAACTTGGTGAATGCGAAATATCTTCCCGCCCCTTCAAGCTCCCACTGGAGCTATGCTGTTAACCCAACCTCTACGGACACAACGAACGATAGTCCAACGATAACCTATGAGGCCTTCACGGCCACCGCCGATCGAAGCGGGGCACCGGATAATGCTGACGAGATTCAACTTGACCAGAACTTCACCGGCGGAAAATTCTATAACGGCGGCACCACGATTTATTTCGGCGATCACCCCCTCCACGATTGACGACTCCCCCCGTGGCCCTCTCGATTAACGACCTGCTTAAAACCGCCGTTGAGCGCAAGGCCTCCGACCTGCACCTGACCGTCGGGTTGCCGCCCCAGCTCCGGATCGACGGGATGCTGGTGCCCTTATCGATGGAGCCGCTGACCGACGAGTCGGTCCGGACGCTGGCCACCCAGATGCTGGAGCCAAAGCAGATCCCTCTGTTTGAGAAGCGGAAGGAGCTGGACACCTCCTACTCGATCAAGGCCCTCTCCCGGTTCCGGGTCAACCTGTACCGGCAGCGGGGCTCGGTCGCCGCCGCCATCCGGGTGATCCCCTTCCAGATCCCCACGCTGGATCAGCTGGGGCTTCCCCAGATCCTGAAGGAGTTTACCCAGCGGCCCCACGGCCTTTTCCTGGTCAGCGGCCCCACCGGGTCGGGCAAGTCAACCACCTTGGCCGCGATGGTGGAGCATATCAACCAGCACCGGAACTGCCATCTGGTGACGATCGAGGACCCGATCGAGTACCTCCACCACCACAAGAAGGCGACGATCAACCAGCGGGAGCTGGGGATCGACACCTCCTCCTTCAACGAGGCGCTGCGCCACGTGGTCCGTCAGGACCCGAACGTCATCATGATCGGGGAGATGCGGGACCTGGAGACGATGTCGGCCGCCCTGACCCTGGCCGAGACCGGCCATCTGATCCTGGCGACGCTGCACACCTCCGACGCAATCCACGCGATCCACCGGATCATCGACGTCTTCCCACCCTACCAGCAGCTTCAGATCCGGGTGCAGCTTTCCTTGGTCCTGATCGGGGTGGTGGTCCAGCAGCTTCTTCCCAAGACCAACGAGCCGGGAAGGGTGGTGGCTTGCGAGGTGATGACGGTCGTCCCCGCAATCGGGAACCTGATCCGGGAGAACCGGCTCCAAGAGCTTCGCTCCCTCATCCAGACCGGGCGCAAGCATGGGATGATGACGATGAACCAGTCCCTGGCCGATCTTTACCTGGACAACGGGCGGGTCACCTGGGATGAGATCGCCAGGCGGACCACCGACCTGGACGATCTCCTCCGCCTGACGAAATCCTCCCAAAAAGAACCCTCCCTACGATAAACTATTCCCCTGGGGGAAGGGGCTTGTCGGAGGAAACATTCCTCTTGGGGAGGGGGAATAGTAGGGGGAAACCCGGCAGGGGTTTGCCCCCTACAGAAAATCCAACAAGAAAACCACGGGCCGTTGATAGCAGTGATTTTGTGTGACCTTCTACGTTTGGTATTCCCACCGTAGATTGTTGGATTTTTTGGGGCTGTAGCTCAGCTGGGAGAGCGCCTGAATCGCACTCAGGAGGTCACGGGTTCAAATCCCGTCAGCTCCACCACCCTTTCCAGAAAACGGTAGTGTCAGTTTTTTCTTGACAACTTATGTTAATATAACTATTCTACATTAATAATATTTTCCAATTAATATTATGAAACGAATTGAACTTCACTCAATCAAAGAGATCAAAAAAGCGGCTTCGCACACGAGGTTGGAAGTGCAGCTTCTAGCTGAGAGGATACCTGCGAGGTTTGCCTTCTGTCCGGATCCACAGTCGCCCGTACAACTCGACCATCTCTCCTGGACAAGCGCCACGAACTCCCGCTCAGGCGAGCGGGAGCAGCAGCTCTATCTGGTCGGCCACTGGGCTGGGCAGGGGATCCAGTTTCATCTTGTTGTATCTGTCCGATCAACCCCCCGAGTGGCCACCTTCGCCGAAGCAAACCCGATCGGGCGATAAGAGATTTTCGCCTGCTTCAGACCCGGCAGTCCCTCATCCCCCATGGCGTTGATCAGCGCGTACGGCTCCAGTTCCCGGCAAAACTCCCGAAAGATGAAGGCGGCCGACCCCGGAATCTTCCGATCCGTGATCTCTGCGAAGATGCAAAAGATCTCGGGCGAAACCGGAGCCCCGAAGGTGTAGCCGACGATCCTCTTCTCAAGCTCAAGGACCCTTCCGGTCAGTCCCAATTCCTGCCGGCTCATCATTAGTCGCCGGTGGAAAAAGAGCCCGTCCCGGATCAGTTGCTTGGGAAAAGAATCGATCCCCTTCTGCTGGTGTCGGATTCCCCACAAGGTGTAAAGCTGCAGGCAGGGAATCAGGTCCGATTCTTGAAAGGGGCGGAAGATAAAGCATGCCTGCCGACGGAACCGGTTGATCCCTCCCCGTTGGGAACGGTACCGATCTCCCCGCAAAGCGGCCAGATCCTCTCGGCGGTACAGATACTCCGATTCCCCGGGTTGGATTCTGAAACCCAGGGCCTGGAACGTCGGCTCCTCCTCCGGTTCGATTCCCTCGATCCGTGAAACTTCCATCCCCCGATTGGCCTGAACCAAAATCTCCCAGCAGGCCGAAATCGCTTTGCGGTTAGCTGTCTCCCCCAAGGGAGGCAGCGGCATGAACAGCCCTCCGGCCTGCTCCGCGAAGAGGCAGAAAATCCCTTCTAGATCGGCCCACCAGTGCCGGATCAGGTCCGACCATCCAAAGAGCCCGGCCGGCGTGTAACCGGAGAAACGATGGGGACGCAGCGTCAACACTCGTCGGAGAAGATCCCGATGATCCCCAGTCAACGGTTGAAGGGCCGGATGGGGCGGGGAAGGAGGCGGTTGGACAGAAGCGGTGGTCGCCGGCAGAGAAGCCACCGACAGGTATTCCGGCCAGGAGGGCCCGATAATCTTCGGGTTGGTCTTGAGATACTCCAGCCCTGCAGGGGTCTCCAGGTATCGAGCCAGGGTCTGCGTGTAGGCCGATACCTCCGGACTCGAGCCATGCTCCTGGATGTAGGGGCATTTGGTGTCGACGCTCAAGACCGCCTTCGTTCCACCGGAATCTTTTGTCAAAACAAACGGGTAGAGGCGGCAATCCAAGGGCCGCTCCGAGTAGATGGAACAGCCGTTGGTCTGTTCATGAAAAGCGGGGCACCGATACCCGCTGCCGCAAGGGGAAAGCTGAGGGAGAAGGGAAGGGGAATCGGCCGCGGCTTTAAACCAGGAGGGGGCCCCGCCCGCTTGAAAAGCCCACTGCCGCTCCCGAGAAGACCAGGTGGGAAGCTGCGCGTTCTCCGGCTCCGGGAAGCGGCAGCAGATCTTGCATTTCAAGCACCACGGCTCGGGGACGATCTGCGGAAGACCCCGAATAAAAATGTCTAGCTCCTTTTCCATCTTTTTCCTTTTATCTTTTTCCTTCTACCTTTTTTGTGTTATAGTGTAGCACGATTTTCAAGGAGATGGAAAAAGGATGGGTGTTCCTCGAAAACTCCGAGCTCGTCGACGCCGGAAGCGGATGTCCGGCAAGGCGCATCGCGCAAAGAAAGGATAGCCCTCGTGGCCTTCCAAGGTCCTGAGCGGCGGCTCCGCGCCCGATTCCGGGTCCGGGTCCCGTTCGCCCTGCAGAGCAACGGCCAGGAGGTCCAGGGGACTACCGTCAATTTATCCCTCCTGGGGATCTCCGCCTTCACCAACGGCCCCCTCCACCGGGAGCAGCCGGTCACCTGCCTGCTCCGATTGCCGGAACAGTCGCGTCCGGTCGCCGTCGAGGGAACCGTCATTCGCTGCGAGCCGGTCTCCCAGCCCCACCCGGATGGGTCCTATCAGATGGGAGTTTTCTTCAAACAGTTCCTGGAACCGTCGGCTGAAGCGGCTCTCATGAAGTTCCTGAACCGCAAGGCGCAGGAGGAGCAGGAGGCCCTGCAGGCCGGCTACAAGGCCCTTCGCCAGAAGGAGGCCGAACGAAAGCGCCGCAAGCGCCTGGGGGCGGCCCGGAAACAGCGCCTGAAACTCAAGCGGCTGCGCCGCCGGCGCAAGCGCCTCGCCGAGCTGAGGAGAAAAAAGAAGCTGCATCGTCGCCGGGGGCGGCCCCCGAAGAGCCGTTCGGCCAGGAAACCCCGCTCCAAAGGGTGACCCCGCCCCTGCGGCCAGAATCCAAACGGTACACCCTCACTCCACCTTCACTCCCTGCCCCGAAAATCCCCTACACCCAAGAGCTGAACGCCGAACAGCTCCAGGTGGTCACCTCCGGGGAAGGGCCAGTTCTGGTCCTCGCCGGTCCCGGCAGCGGGAAGACTCGGACCCTCATCTATCGGGTGGCCTATCTCTTGGAGAAAGGGATCGATCCCCAGCGGATCCTCCTTGTCACCTTCACGGTCAAGGCGGCTCGGGAGATGCTGGACAGGGTGGAGCGGCTCCTTAAAGTCCGCCCACAGGGACTCTGGGGGGGGACCTTCCACCACATCGGGAACCTGATCCTCCGGCGCCACGCCGAGAAGGTCCAGCGGACTCCCACCTTCGGGATCCTGGATGAGGAGGACGCCAAGGGTCTGATCTCCACCTGCGTCAGCGACCTTAAAGTCGCTCCCACCAAAACCCGGTTTCCCCAGGCCAACGTGTTGGAGTCGATCTTCTCGCTTTCGGTCAACACCTGCCGATCTCTCGAGCAGGTCGCATCGGAAACAACCCCGCAATTCCTGGAGCTGCTTCCGCTGATCCAGCGGGTCTTCGACGCTTACCAGGAACGCAAAAGGACCGCGAACCTGTTGGATTACGACGACCTCCTGACCTGCTGGCTCCGGATGCTCCAGGAGAATCCGGATCTTTGCCGGCGGTACAGCGAGCAGTTCAAGTACGTTCTGGTCGACGAGTACCAGGACACGAACCGCCTTCAGTTCGAACTGATCCGGACATTGAGCTGCGCGCACAAGAACCTACTGGTCGTCGGCGATGATGCCCAAGCGATCTACGCCTTCCGGGGCGCGGAGATTCAGAACCTGCTGGAATTCCCTCAGATCTTCCCCGGCGCCACGATCTACCGACTCCAAACCAACTACCGCTCCACGCCGGAAATCCTCCGACTGGCCAACGCCTCCATCCAGTTCAACAGCCGGCAGTTTCCCAAGGAGTTAAAGAGTGTCAAAGAGCCCGGACCGATCCCCGCCGTGGTGCCGCTGGTGGATGCCAAGCAGCAGGCGGCGTTTGTGGCCCAGCGGATCCTGGAGTTGAGGGAGGAAGGAATCCCCCTGGCGCAGATGGCTGTTCTCTTTCGGGCCCGATTCCAGGCGGCGGAGCTGGAGCTGGAGATGGCCAAGCGGAACATCCCGTACCTGGTCCGGGGAGGGGTCCGCTTCTTCGAGCAGGCCCACATCAAGGATGTACTGGCTTACCTCAGAATGATCATCAATCCCCACGATGAACTGGCCTGGGAACGGGTCTTACGGCTCCAGGAGGGAATCGGCGCCGTCTACGCCCGTCAGATCTGGACCTCCCTGAAGGCACGTTCTAACCCCCTGGCTGAGGCGATCCAAGACAGGGCAGGGGAGGGCCTCCCCTCCCGGGCAGGGGCCGGATGGAAGCAGCTGTGCCGGACCCTCCGGGAGTTGACGAGCCGTTCCGTCGCCAACCGCCCGGCGGAGATGGTCCTGACCGTGTTGCGGGGGGGGTATCAAGAACAGCTGAAGAACCGTTTCGAAGACGCCAAGGATCGACGGGAGGATCTGGAGCAGCTCGTCAATCTGGCGGCCAACTACGATTCGACGGAGCGATTCATCGAGGATCTGACCTTACGGGAACCGTTCAAGGGGGAAACGCTTCGGGGCTGGGCGCAGGCCGACGAAGCCCTGGTCCTTTCCACCATCCACCAGGCCAAGGGACTGGAGTGGACCGCCCTCTTCCTGATCGGGCTGGTGGAAGGACAATTCCCCCACCCCAAATCGATCGAAGATCCCTCGGAGTTGGAGGAGGAGCGCCGGCTCTTCTACGTCGCCGTGACGAGGACTCAGCGGGAGCTGTATCTGACCTATCCCTTGACCCGGTACAGTTACCAACGGGGAGAGGTCCTGATGCGCCCCTCCATCTTCCTCCAGGAGCTGCCGGAAAACCTATGCGAGCTCTGGCGGGTGGTCGGGGACGACCTCCCCTCGGTGGAACGGGATGTGGACCTTCTGGCGGAATAGGCAGGCGCTTTGGCTTAGTGCCGCGGGGTTGGGATTCACCCTCTTGACGTGGGGGCTCCTGCATCTTGGATTCCTGGCGTCCCTCCGGGCAGCCAGCACGGATACCTTCCTCCGATGGCGCGACGCCCTTTCTGCCGCACCGCCCCAGGTTCAGCAGATCTTGCTCGTCGCGGTGGATGACGAGTCTCAACGGAAGCTGTCCCAAAGATGGCCCTGGGACCGGGCGGTCTTCGCCGATCTACTGCGCCGGATCAGCCCCTCTCACCCCAAAGGGATTCTCTTTGACTTCGCCTTCGTCGGGGCCGGCCGATCGGAATCGGACGCCGCCTTAACCCAGGCCATCCGGGAAGGGCCGCCGATTCTTCTGGCAGCCTATCAGGATCCTCAGGGGGAGTTGATGCTGCCGCTGGCCGACTTCCTGGCGGCGGGGGGAACCGTCGGGATGATCAACAAGCCGCTCGATTCGGATCAGGTGATCCGCCGGATCTGGACTCAACTTCCGTTCTCTACCACCGCAGGACCGGTCTATGGAATCGAATTCCAAGCGGCCTGCCTTCTCTGGGGCGCCTCGGTCGATCAGATCCACCGCAGCTCTTCCGGATGGACCCTGGGGGGACGGCGCGTTCCGACGGGAGCTCTGGGGGACTTAAGAATCAACTACCTGGCTTCTGCTGAAGAGATTCCCACCTTCCCGTTCTGGAGGGTTCTCGAGGGGTCTGTTCCTGCCAGCCAATTTCGGGACCGACTCATCATCGTCGGCCCAGCGCGTGAGATCACCCATGACATCCATTCCACCCCTTTGGGACGGATCCCAGGAATCGCCATCAGCGCCAACGGCCTGGTGACCTTCCTGACCCAACGATACATTCGCTCCATCCCGGGCGGGATCCTGTTCCCTCTCGCCCTGGGGACGGTCTGGGGGATCCTCGCCGTCACCTTCCGCTCCCGCTGGACGGTGGGGCTCCTCGTCTCCTTGCTCGGAATATCCCTGTCGATCCTGGGAGGGTTCGCCCTGACCTGTTTTGATCTCCACGCCGAGGCGGTCTCCCTCTTCCTTCTGATCGGCGGGGCGTGGGGAATCGGCTTCCTGACTAAACACGTGGGGTTGGTGACGAGCGCGCTGCGTCTGCAACGGCAGGCAATCACCGACCATCTGAGCGGGGCCTTCACCTCCCGTTACTTCCGGCTCTGCCTGGAGCAAGGAATCCGGCATGCCCATCCTCCCAAAGATCCAATCTCCCTCCTGCTGGTCCAAGTCAGCGCCCCCTCGCAGCTCCTCCAGGACCACCCCTGGGAGGAGGTCCAGCGCCGGATGAAGACCCTGGTCAGCTTCCTTCGGTTAGGACTCCCTCCCGATTGCCTGGTCGGCCGGCTTCACGAAGATCGCTTCGGGCTCCTGGTCCCTCATCAGGGGCTTGGGAAAGCTCAAGGGATCGCCCAGCGGCTCCGTCAGAACCTTCCGTTTTCAGGGCGCGGAATATTCGCCATCGGTCTGGCCTCATTGGAACAGAATCCCCACTTAAGGGGAGAAGGTTTCATTCAATGCGCGGAGATGGCCCTGCGCCGGGCCATCTCAAAAGGGTACGGCTCGATCGAGGTGTACGACTCCGCCCTGGACGCTCCCCCTTCCGACTCAACCCAGAAAACGGAATCGGCGAAGCGACCCGGTTATCTGGAATACGTCGCCTCCGAACTGGAGGAACGCAACTTGGCCCTGGAGAGGGCCCTGACCGACTTGCGTCAGGCCCATAACCGGCTGGAGGAGGCCTTCCTGGAGGTCACCAAATCCCTGGTGCTGGCCCTGGAGACCAAGGATCCCTACACCGCTGGCCACCTGGAGCGGGTCTGCCGGTACGCCACCCGGCTATCGGAGCGGATGCACCTGCCACCGGCCGAGGTGGAGGCGATCCGGGAAGCGGCTCTCCTCCATGACATCGGGAAGATCGGGCTGCCGGATGAGGTCCTCCACAAGATCGGCGCCCTGACCCCTGAGGAACGGGAGATCATTCGCCAGCACCTGGTTATCGGCGCCAAGATTCTGGAACCGATGAAATTCTTCAAATCGATCACCACCCTGATCACCCACCATCACGAACGGTACGACGGAAAAGGATATCCTGACGGATTGGCTGGGGATGCAATCCCAATGGGAGCTCAGATGATCGCCATCGCCGACGCCTTCGACGCGATGACCACCGACCGGGGCTACAACCAGCCCAAGAGCACCCCGGAGGCCCTGGCAGAGCTAAGGAGAGGGGCCGGGAG